>JBOHYW010000398.1:0-1502 GCA_050738155.1 Rhodanobacteraceae bacterium | reverse complement strand
GCGATCGGCTGCGGTACCGCGGTGAGGTCGCCGATCATGTCCTCCAGCAATTGCGCGACATCTACGTCCAGCCCCGGTACCTTGGCCGCGACCCGTTCGCGGATGCGCTCCATCACCACCGCGGTCGACGGCCGTGCACCGTCCTTCAGGCGCACGAAGAAATCGCCGCGATTGGCTTCGGTCAGGCCACCGCCGAGCTGCAGGCCAGTGCGCAGCGACCAAGTGTCCACGTAGGGATTTGCGCGCAGGATCGCGTCCACTTTTTCCAACAGCCGACTGGTCTCCGCGAGCGAGGTGCCCGGCTCGGAAAGGTAATCGAGCACGAAACCGCCTTCGTCCATCTTGGGCATGAAGCCGGTGCCCACCGACTTGAACGCGAAAACCCCGACCAGCACCAGCGGGACCAGGCCCAGCAGCAACAGCACCGGCCATTCCAGGACGCGCAGCAGCACGTTTTCGTAGAGCGCGATGAAACGCTTCCACACCCGGGTCGGCACGTGTTCTTTCGCATGGCGTTCGTCGATCAGCCACTGGGCCAGCAACGGCACCGCGATCAGGGTGAGCAGGTAGGAAATCACCAGCGCGCTGGCCATCGTCAACGCCAGTGCCTTGAAGAACGCACCGGTGACGCCGGTCAGGAACGCCAGTGGCAGGAAGATCACGATGGTGGCGAGTGACGATCCGGTTTGCGGGCGGGTGAATTCGCGCGCGGCGAACGCGATGCGTGTATGTACCGCGCCGGTCATCTCGCGCACCCTGCGCATGATGTGCTCGACCATCACCACCACGTCGTCGATCAACAGGCCGACCGCGGCGGCCATGCCGCCCAGCGTCATCATGTTGAAGCTCATGCCGAACACCTTGAGCAACAACGTGGTGATGGCCAACGTGCCCGGCACCACCAGCAGCGCGATCACGATCACCCGGGCGTTGCGCAGGAATGCGAACAACACCAGTGCCGCGAGTCCGATGCCGATCAAGATCGCGTCGCGGACGCTGCCGGCGGATTCGCGAACCAATTGGGTCTGGTCGTACCAGGCCGCGATCTTCACGCCTTTCGGCATCTGCGGCCGGTAGGCCGCGAGCCGCGCCTTGACCGCATCCACCATCTTGACGCTGTTGGCGGAGGGCTGCTGGAACACCTGCATCAGGATGGCGGGGTGGCCGTCGGCGCCGGTACGGATCCACTGCGGTTCGACGCCACGCTTCACGCTGGCGATGTCGCCTACCCGCACCACGCCGCCGGGCCCCGCGCGCACCACGACATTGCGCAGAGCCGTGACACTGCCGGGCTGGTTGTTCGCCAGCAACAGGAACAGTTTGTAGTGATCGGCGAGGCGCCCCAGTGCGGTGATGTTGGCGGCGTTCGACACGGCGCGCACCACGTCGGCCATGCTCAGGTGCTGTGCGCGCAACTTGCCTGAGTCGATGTCGATGTGGAGTTCGCCGATTCCGCGGCCCTGCACGTCGACACGCGCGACACCCGGCACCCCGGACAGCAG
>JBOHYW010000397.1:0-1515 GCA_050738155.1 Rhodanobacteraceae bacterium | reverse complement strand
GCTGGGTATAGAACGTCGCGAACGGCGTGCGTGCCCCGACCCAGTAGTTGGCGACCTCCCAACTGCCGAGGTGCGGCGCGCACAGGATCAGACCTTGCCGCGCTGCGATGGCATCCTCGAACAACGCCTGTCCACGTACCTCGCGCACGCTCGCCAGCGTGCGCCGCGCGCGGGTCCAGATACCGAACGCCTCGACCAACGCAATGCCGGTCTGGCGCACGCATTCCCGCGCGAGTGTTCTTCGGGCGCCCTCATCGAGCTCGGCACGGACCAGCGCGAGATTGGCCTCGACGATCCGCCGCTTGCGGTTGTTGGTCTGCCAGAACAGCCAGCCCAGCGCCCCGCCCAGCCCGCGGAACACGCGCAACGGCAGTCGCGCAACGAGCCACATGAACGCGTAGGCGAGTCTGGTGTACCAATGCATCGCGAGAGTCTAGAAGCGGGACCGGGAACAGGGAACCGGGAGCCGTGCGCACCCGTTACGCTTGATCGCGTTCCCGTTGCCGGTTTCGGTCTCCGTTCCCGATTTTCCGCTCGCATGATCTCCCTCCTCCAGCGCGTCACCTCTGCCAGCGTCACCGTCGCGGACGAAACCGTCGGCGCGATCGATGCGGGCCTGCTCGTGCTGGTGGCGGTCGAGCCCGGTGATGGCGAACCGCCGGCGCTGAGGATGTGCGAACGGCTGCTCGGCTACCGGGTCTTTGCCGACGAGGCGGGTCGCATGAACCGCTCGCTGGCTGATACGGGGGGTGGCTTGCTGCTGGTGCCGCAATTTACCCTGGCCGCCGATACCCGCAAGGGCATGCGGCCCAGCTTCGCCAGCGCGGCCACGCCCGAGGACGGGAAGCGCTGGTTCGAGCGGCTGGTGGAACTCGCGCGCGCCGCCCATCCCGGGGTTGCAACCGGCCGCTTCGGTGCCCATATGCAGGTGCAGTTGGTCAACGATGGCCCCGTGAGTTTTGTTTTGCGGACAAGTTGATCACCCCCTTCGGAACGAAGGGGGCCGCTGAGGCTGCCGAAGTCAGCCGCAGCGGGGGGATGCCATCGCCGATGCGAAAAGCCATCCCGTCGACCCCCCCTTCCCTTGGAAGGGGAAGACAAGCCAGCCGCCGGTTGGGCTGATTCTTGCATGTGAAATTCAGCCTAGCTGCTTGACCCGTCACGTTATTTTCGGCCTTGATCCATGGCCGAGTCACCTCCACTTTGCTATACTGAGCGGTCTTGTCGCGCGCAAAAAACATCCATGGAAAACCTCCCCCAGCAGCAATCCGAAATCAAGCAGTTGATCACCAAGGGCCGTGAGCAGGGTTACCTGACTTACGCCGAGGTCAACGACCACCTGCCCGACGACATCGTCGATCCGGAACAGATCGAAGACATCATCGGCATGATCAACGGCATGGGCATCGAGGTGCACGAAGTCGCACCCGATACCGACATGATCAGTGCCGAAGGTCCGGTCAGCGGTGACGACGATGAAACCGCGACCGAGGAAGCGGTCGCGCTGTTGTCGGC
>JBOHYW010000396.1:0-1544 GCA_050738155.1 Rhodanobacteraceae bacterium | reverse complement strand
CGCCGAGTTGATGGTATTGTTGGGGTTGAACATCAGGTCCTTGTCGGGACCCTCGCTGTAGGCCCGCCACATCAGCTTGCCGGTATGGATGTTGTAGGCCGTGAGGTATCCGCGCACGCCGTATTCGGCGCCCGACACGCCGGTCAGCACCTCGTCGTGGATCACCAGCGGCGCCATCGTCATGGTCTGGCCGATCTTCGGGTCGGCATTCTTTTCATGCCAGACCACCTGCCCGGTGTTGGCGTTGAACGCATAGATGTTGCCGTCCAGCAGGTTCGCGAAAATCATGCCGTCGGCGTACGCGACGCCGCGGTTGACCACGTCACAGCAGGCCACCGTTTCGGCGAATGCATCCTGCGCAATGTTGGACTTCCACACGATCTTGCCGACGTTGTTGAGGTCGACCGCGTAGACGTAGTTGGGATACGAGCTCTCGAAATACATCATGTTGCCGACCACGAGCGGCTGGCCCTCCTGGCCGCGCAGGGTGCCGGTCGAAATCGTCCACGCCACGTGCAGGTTCTTGGCGTTGGTTGTATTGATCTGGTCGAGCGCGCTGTAGCGCGTGACCGAGTAATTCCCGCCGGGCATCACCCACTGGTTCGGATCCTGCGACATCTGTTCCAGCGACTCGGTGGATTGGGCGCCCGCCGAGGCCGCAAACACCGTGAGGATGGCCGCGCTCAGCACCGCGAGCGGAAGATTTCGAAACGGGGACTTTTTCATGGGGAACCTCTGTGCCGTGGGGGGAGTCTGTGAACCACGTGATGCGGCAACCGCAGCCGCGAACACCGTACCCAATGCAGGCGGCGTGCCAGTTTCATGAAAGGTTCGCGTACGCAAATTCAATGACTTGGCGAGTCACTCGCGCCATGTCCGCGACGCTGTCACGTGCGTTGATCCGGATATGGCACAACTGTGTGCCGCGAGCGTGACAGGCGGACGTCGCCAACAGCCAAGCGGCGCGATGCGTGATGCATACTGGAGGGATCCGATTCGCTGCGCATCGAACCCGCGAGATGAAGACGCTTTCAGAACAGCGCTGCTTTGGCGGTACGCAAGGTTTCTACAGCCATGAGTCGCGCGCCTGCGCGGGGTCGATGACGTTTGCGGTGTACGCACCGCCACAGGCCGCCGGCGCCAGGGTGCCGGTGGTGGTTTACCTCGCAGGGCTCACCTGTACGCCAGAGACCTTCCCGATCAAGGCTGGCGCCCAACGCGTCGCCGCCGAACTCGGCCTGATGCTGGTGGCGCCTGATACGAGTCCACGCGACACCGGTTTCGAAGGCGCGACGGGCGACTGGGAATTCGGCGAAGGCGCCGGCTTCTATCTCGATGCGACGCAGGCGCCATGGTCGGCGCACTTCCGGATGGAAACGTACGTTGTCGACGAATTGCCGGCACTCATCGCCGAACATTTCGCCGCCGACCTCGGCCACTGCGCGCTGATGGGCCACTCGATGGGCGGACATGGCGCGCTGACGCTCGCGCTGCGCTATCCGGAACGCTATTCGTCGGTGTCGGCGCTGGCCCCGACCGTCGCC
>JBOHYW010000395.1:0-1587 GCA_050738155.1 Rhodanobacteraceae bacterium | reverse complement strand
CCGAAGCCGTCGCCTTCGGCCTGAACGCCGCGCGCCAACCCGATGGCTTCGCGCAGGCGGCCGTGCAACTGTCCGAATACCGCAAGATGCATCCCGGTCCGGTCGAGGAATTCCTGTTCTACGACCCCCCAGCGGCTGGCAACGCATCCACCGCGCCATGGTCTGGAAGGCGGAAAACCTGGACGATCCGGCGGTGCACAACGGCGGCGCGATGACACCGGCGAGCGCGCGGTGAAGAACAAGCTTGCTTCGCCTTTCAGGAAGCGGCCATCGTTGCCATGACGCTTTGCGTTACATGACGCACCACGTTATAGTCATCGCATGATACGGGCGTTCGCCGACAGGGAAGCCGGGAAGGTCTGGCTCGGTACGCCATCCCGGAGGCTACCGACCGACATTCAGCAAGTCGCACGTCGCAAGCTCCGTATGCTCAACAACGCCGCGACGCTGGACGACCTGCGGGTTCCGCCATCGAACCGGCTCGAAGCCTTGAAGCGCGAGCGCAAAGGCCAACACGGCATCCGCATCAATGACCAGTGGCGCATCTGCTTTCGATGGAGCGATGGCGATGCGCACGGCGTCGAGATTGTCGATTACCACTGAAACGCAATGGTGACCCATGAAAACACTGCCAAACATCCATCCCGGGGAAGTGCTGCTCGAAGAATTCCTGAAGCCCCTCGGCATCAGCCAGAATGCGCTTGCGCGCGCGGCCAAGGTCCCACCGCGCCGCATCAATGAAATCGTGCTGGGCAAGCGCGGCGTCAGCGCCGACACAGCGGTTCGGCTGGCAGCCGCCCTCGGCACCAGCGAACGTTTCTGGCTCGGCTTGCAGGCCGACCATGACTTGGAGGAAGCGCACAAGGCATTGGGCAAGGAGGCAGCAGGCATTGAACGGCTTGCTGCCTGAACCGAAGTACTTTTTTTTAGCGGCTTCGTCGCCGTCGTGGCCCGACGGCGTGTCAGGCGGCCAATCGCAAGCTCGGTTTCAGCCCGGCCCGCGCCGCCAACGTCAGCAACATGTCGAGGCTGAAGTCCTCCCATTTGCCCTTGAGCAGCCTGGAAACGCGCGGCTGCGTCACGCCCAGCTGCCGCGCGGCCTCGACCTGCGTCCAGCCCTTCGCCTTGACCAACTGTTCGATCCGGATCATCACTTCCGCGCGCAGTCTCATGACTTCGGCCTCCGCGGGATCGAAGCCAAGATCGACGAACACGTTGCCACTGCCCTCGGCGCGGCGCGTGTCATCGCGATCGAGGAAACCGGTCTTGGTGGCGCCGACGGTGGCGTCGACCTGCGGCTGCGGAAGGACGGCAAGCTGACGCTGGTCCAGTGCAAACAATGGCGCAGCCAACGGGTGGACGTGAAGGTAGTCCGTGAGATGTACGGATTGCTCGCGCATCACGGCGCGCACGCCGTGAAAATCGTCGCCGTCGGCGACTTCACTCCGGACGCCCGACGTTTCGTTGAAGGAAAGCCGATCGAACTCATCCACGGGGAAGCGTTGCTCGCCATGGTTCGCAACGCTCAAACAGCGAGTCCGCCCGTTCGCGACGTGCCAAGCGTAGTTGCACAATCTCACCCCGCCG
>JBOHYW010000394.1:0-1589 GCA_050738155.1 Rhodanobacteraceae bacterium | reverse complement strand
CAGGTTTGTCGGTGGACGACGGCGTTGAGCCACTTGCCGCCTTCGCGGATTGTGCCGCCTGCATGCGCGCGATCATCGCGCCCAGCGCACGCAGGAACTCCTGCACCTGTGGGCTCGCCGGATCCTCGCCCCAGCCGTCGAGATCGGTGGTATGGATGGCGCGCACGTCCATCGGCAGGCGTGCCTGTTCGAATCGCACCGGCACCAGGATGTTGCGCTCGGCCGCTTCGCGCGCCTCACCGCGTACCCAGCGCGACGCTACAGAAGTTGGGGTCCAGACCACCAGCACGGCTTTCGCCGCATCGATCTCTGCGTCGATCTGGTCGTCGAACTCCTGACCGGGGCTGATCTCGGGATCCCACCACACCGACCAACCCTTGGCCTCGATCGCCGCGACCAACGGCGCGACCCGCGCCTTGTCCGCTCGAGCATAAGAAACAAAAACGTCAGCCATGCCGGTCAACCCTTGATACGAGGTCGAGTACTGCAACTATCCAATTGGTCAAGCATAGCGCGACAGCGGGTTGGAAAATAGTACAAGCGGAGTATGAACGATTCCACTTTCTCCGCATGCCTTCCCGGATTTGAGTTACAGGTAGTCTCGTGTCGGTCGATGGCACGAGCTTTTTCTCGCAGAGCAAGGGGTTAGTAAAGATTTCGGCCATAATTAAGAAAGCACCTCCCTGATTGTAGTGTATGGCCGTGAATAAAATGCTGTTCAGTCTGCAGAACGTCGATACAACGCCGGACTCTGACTCGTGCCGGAATGCCCCGTTTTCGGTATACAGTTTATACCCACTCCAAGACGTGGCAACGCACCGACAACACCCAGCCTGCCCATCAGAGCGCGCTTATGGATTGGCTGCTGTCGGTGGGTGAGCCAGCGCATGGCTTGGTGCGGGATGGCACCAGCGTACAACTGCGCTGCTGTTTCATGCGGTTTTCAAGTGCTAGGCAGGGTGTAAAAACCCATCTTCACACCCGCCAGTTCGATCACGTCGTTGTCTCCCAGTTTGCGTGCTTCCGCGCCGATCTCCTTGCCGTTCACGGTGGGAAATCCCTGACCCTGACCACTTTCCACGTGCACCACATAGAACCCGTCGTTGCGGCGTGTAACGGCGGCGACCTGCACACCCGGCCGGCCAAGTGTGGTAAGTGCTTTGGTAAGTTCCATTTCCTTGCCGGCAAAACTGCCGGAGAGCACCTGCAATTTGGCTTTGGGTAATGCGGTCTTGGCAGGCTCACTCACAGGCGCCGCGCCCGATTGGGCGACGACGCGATTGACACTGTCGAGGCTCGGTATACCCGGCAAGGTAGTGGTACCGGGCTTGATGAGCATGGCGCGTTCGAATTCATCTTCGCCTTCCCTGGCGCGTTCACTCACGTACTTGAGCTGATGACGGCCGATGGTGATGACATCGCCCTCCTGCAAGGCATGTTTCTTGATGAGCTTGCCATTGACGTAGGTGCCGTTGGTGCTATTGAGATCCTCCAGGAATGAATCCTTGAGTATATTGAGGATCAGCGCGTGATGTCCGCTCACCGCCATGTTGTCTATGTGGATATCGTTGTCCGACAATCTGCCGAGG
>JBOHYW010000393.1:0-1657 GCA_050738155.1 Rhodanobacteraceae bacterium | reverse complement strand
TTGTTGAGGATGTCGGCGATGCGATCGTTGGTGCTGTTGCAGCCCGTCAGGCCCGCCTGGCGGATGTCGCGCGCCATCAGTTCGAACGCAATCCGCGAGGAATCCTGCACGTCGGCCAGCGCGCCGTTGGTGCGGAAGCTCTGCTGGCCAGAAAGGAACACGCTGGTGACGCCCGCGATCACGATCAGCCCGAGGACCATGGCGACCATCAGTTCCACCAGGGTGAACCCGGTGGCGTGGCGCCGCGCGAGCGACAGGGAGCGACGGTTGGCGTGGAGTGTGTTCATAGCCCGGCATTCGTCACGACGGTCTGGGTACCGGTGCCTTTGATCTTGCCCGCGCGGCTGTCGTCGTACGCGATGGTGATGGTGCAGTTGCCGAGGTCACCGCACAGGATCGTGCCGGTGGTAGTGGCCACGGCACCCAGCGCCTGGCCGAGCTGCGTGCACCACTGACTCAACTGCACGCTGGCCAGCGACGTCCCCGGCTGCGCGGCCGGGCAAGCGTTGGCGATGACTTCACCGTTGTAGGAACCGGCCTCGGCCTGCACCTGGTCCGACCGCATCGCATCGAGTATGGAATAGGTCGCGACCGTCGCCATGCTGCGCGCCATCGCGCTGTTGTTGGTCGACAACGCCTTGGCCTGCAGCGCGGCCATGCCGAGGAAGCCGATCGACACGATCAGCACCGCGATCAGCACTTCCAGCATCCCGACGCCGGACTGGCGCGTGCAACGGGTCGCGTTCATGGGCAGGTTCCCGTGGAAGATGCCGACGCCACGATCGAACCCGCGGTCATGCTGACGATGCGCTCGTTGTCGCTGGCAAGCTGCGTGGTGCAGATGATCGCGATGTCGTTGTTGAAAGGCGCGTGGGTCGCGTCGGTCGGCGAATAGCCGAAGCCCTCACCCGAGAACCGGATCGCGGCGATGCCCGCGGCGCTGATCTGCAAGGGCGTGGTGATGTCGATCGGCGTTGCCCGCACCTCGGCCGCATTCGTGGCCGCCTGCGGCAACGAATACACCGCGCCCGGCGTCGCCGCGGCGGTACACGCGGCGCCCAGCGTGTCACTCGCATTCGTGCTGCCGGTGCCGGTGCTGCCGCAGAACTGGGTGGGCGCGTTGAGCTTGATGGCGTCCAGCCGCGCAAGGTTGGCAGCGTCGACCAGCGCGCCCGCCGAGGTGTTCAGCCGGTTCGACAGGATCACGTTGTGGAAGCTCGGCACCGCAAGCATCAAAAGGACGGCGGCGATGGCCAGCGTGACCATCAACTCGACGAGCGTGAAGCCGCGTTGGCAGCGCTGCCCCGCACCGCGCGCAACGGCGTTCCCCGCACCCGGATTGGAATTCCCCTGTACCACCCGTTGCCCCTGTACGTCCAATGACGCGGGGCGGATCATTCTCCCAAGTCGAAACACATGCCAAGCACGCAGCGACGAACGGTGGCATCGGGCTGACGAGCGGTGCCTTCGTCTGGCCGTTCCAACCTTCTTCTGGTCATTCCGGGGCCGGCCGCAGCTTCATCGCGGTCGGAACCCGACTGCGGAGGCAGGATGCCGGAGCGAACGCCGAAGGCGACCCGAAGGGCGAGCGCCAGGGATGGTGCGAGTCAATCCAGCTCTTTCGTACGGTGACGAGGAGCAAAGGCTGGATTCCGGG
>JBOHYW010000392.1:0-1659 GCA_050738155.1 Rhodanobacteraceae bacterium | reverse complement strand
GACCTGACTAGCGTCGCATCTTGGCACCCTCGTCAGGACGGCGCCGGCCCAAGGGTTTGTCGTCATCCGGGGGCCACCCGCGCTGCTTGCGGGCGGAACCCCGAATCCAGATCCCGCCGCACGGGAAGATCAGAAGCTGGATCCCGGGTTCGACCTGCGATGAAGCCGCAGGCCGCCCCGGAATGACGAAATTCCAGGCTGCTGGCATATAGCGCTAATCAGGACGTCCGATCGACGGAAATGCCTTTCGCGAAGGAACAATCCCATGAATGAGCAACGAGCACGTTCGGAAGTTGCACCAGGCCCGAAGAAAGCGGCCTGGGGTGCAGTCGTCTCCATGATGCTGGGCGTCTTCGCGCTGGCCACGGCGGAGTTTCTGCCGCCCAGCGTGTTGACACCGATAGCGTCCGATCTGGGCATTACCGTCGCCCTGGCCGGTCAGACGGTCACGGCCACGGCGGCGCTGGCTTTTGCGTCGAGTTTGCTGACCCCGTTCATCACGCGGCGTATCGATCGGCACAATGTGCTGCTTGGCTTTTCCGCGCTTCTGATCGCCTCCAATCTCATGGTGGCGTTGGCACCGAGTTTCGCGGTGCTGCTGTTGGGACGGGTTGTTCTCGGCATCGCGATGGGCGGTTTCTGGGCGATGTCGATTGCGATCGTCATGCGGCTCGTTCCCGAATCGCAAGTAGCACGAGCGTTGGCACTCGTGATGAGCGGTCTCGGGGCGGCAACCATTGTCGCCGCCCCCATCGGGAGCTATCTCGGTGCGGTTATCGGCTGGCGTGGTGTGTTTTTGCTGGCGGCCGCTCTCGGCGTATTGGCCCTGGTTGCACAGTTTCTGACGCTGCCGCGGATGAACCCGCGTGGTCAGACGCATCTGCGGACCTTGGTTGAAGTGATGCAGCGCCCGCGCATGAGGTCCGGACTGGTCGCCGTGCTGCTGATCTTCGGCGGGAATTACGCCCTGTTTACCTACGTCCGCCCATTTCTTGAAAATGTCACCGGCGTTGCCGTCACGGGCGTAGCGGCCATCCTGCTGGCTTTTGGTGTAGCCAATTACGCGGGGAGCCACCTCGGCGGCTGGATGCTGCAAGTCAATACGAAACTGACGATGACGTTGATACCGCTGCTCATGGGTGTCATCGGCATCGGCTTGGGTAGTGGGATGGGCACGCCGATCACGACGACGGCATTGGTCGCAATCTGGGGCCTTGCCTTCGGCACCGTACCCGTCGCCTGGTCGACTTGGATTACACATACCGTACCTGACGAGGCTGAAAGCGGCGGCGGCTTGCTGGTTGCAACAATCCAGGTTGCCATCGCAGCGGGCGCCGGCGTCGGTGGCATCGTACTGAATTCGGGCGGCGTCACCAGTGTGTTCGGCCTGGGCGGTTTCGCTCTCGTGGCCGCGGGGTTATTCATTACGTTTGCGGTCAAACCGGGCGAGCGCCCTAAGGAACGTCTGATCACCCGCTCCCGTCGTCATTCCCGCGCATGCGGGAATCCAGTGCCTTCCCGTAACTCATTGAACGACAAAGACACTGGATCCCGGATATCGCTCCGCGATTCCGGGATGACGAGCAAAGTCAGAGCTTCCCTAAGCAGCCCGAGGAAATCATTCGCCAGGAAGAAACCGCCATGGTGACCGGGGAGATC
>JBOHYW010000391.1:0-1695 GCA_050738155.1 Rhodanobacteraceae bacterium | reverse complement strand
CCGCCGTACTGTTGTACGGCGGCCTCGCGCAGGCCAGGGACTTGGCGGTGTGCATTGACACGAGCAGCCCGATGGTCGCGATCGACCACCAGCTTGCGCAGGCCGTGGCCAGGCATGCCGGCGTCGCGTTGCGCGTGCATGAATACAACAGCCAGGACAACGATGAAGTGAACGGCATGGCGGATTTCAGCCGGCTCACCGCCAGGGACTGCGCGCTGGTGCTGGACTTCCCGCTGGATACCACGGCGCCGCCCGGCGCGCTCGGCAGCCTCGAAGCCACGAAACCCTACGCGCATACCGGCTTCGTGCTGGTGACTCCCAAGGGCAGCCACGCCACTACCCTGGGTCAATTGCCCCGCGGCAGCAAGGTCGCGGTCACCTACATGACCACACCCAACATCTACTTCAGCGAGCGTCCGGATTTGCACCCGGATGTCGAACTGCACGACCCGGCAACGTTGGACGCACTGGCGGCTGGCAAGGCGACCGCCGCCATGGTGTGGCACCCGGCGCTGTTCAAGTATCTGGCCGCGCATGCTGCCATGAAGGACAAGTTTGCCGTGCACCCCCTGACCGAGCCGCACGCACAGTTCAACCTGGTCGCCCTTTACGACAAGCAGCATGCGGCAGCCGCGGCCGGGTTCGATGCCTCCATCGCCGCGCTGCGGGCATCCGGCGAGCTGCAAAAGATACTCGGGCGATACGCCAAGGCGGGCGCCGCTCCCGCATCCACCCCCTCTGCGCCGGGTGCGTCGGATCCCGGCACGAGCGCCGCGTCGGGGGCCAGCGGCGGCGCCGCAAGCGGTGCGCGCGACCCGCAGCCAGCGGCATCGGCCGCAGCTTCGTCGCCATCCGCGTCGCCGTCTACGTCCTCATCCAAACCGGCCTTGTACACCGCGCCCCAAGCCACGACCGGCAAGCAGCAGTATCTCGCCAACTGCGCGATGTGCCACGGCGCATTGCTCGATGGCTTCGTTGGCCCTGCGTTGAAAGGCAAGCATTTTGCTCCGCCCTCGGCGGATTACCACGTGAGCGATATCTTCACCATCGTCGCGAACAACATGCCCGCTGACCAGCCTGGCAGCCTCGATCACAAAACTTACGTCCAGGTCATGGCGTATGTGTTGCAGCAGAACGGCTATCCTGCCGGAACCCAAGCGCTTACCTACGAAGGGGCAATGAAATCCAAGGCGAAATTCATTTCCGAGGCGAAATAGCCAGGATTTTCACGCCATTATCCGGTTGTCGGTAACCGGGCACACGCGCCTAGTCAAACGGCCATGTCCTGCGACATCGCGCCGCCGGGCGCCACGCGCGGGACAAATGGTTTTTTTGAGGTCGGTTCCAGTCCATGTATCGAGGTAACGCTGCCATGTCCGAAACCACTGCCATCGCCAAGGTACTCTCCACACCGGCTGCGGATGCCCTGATCGAGCGTCTGCGCGAAAAGCACGGTCCGGTCCTCTTTCACCAATCGGGCGGCTGTTGCGACGGTTCATCGCCGATGTGCTATCCGCAAGGGGAATTCATCGTGGGCGACGAGGATGTCAAGCTCGGCGAAATCGACGGTGCACCGTTTTACATGAGTCCGTCGCAGTACGAATACTGGAAGCACACCCAGTTGATCATCGATGTGGTCGAAGGGCGCGGCGGGATGTTCTCGCTGGATAATGGAGAAGGCGTGCGTTTTCTCAC
>JBOHYW010000390.1:0-1711 GCA_050738155.1 Rhodanobacteraceae bacterium | reverse complement strand
TAGTCGCCCAAATCCTCGTATTCCTTGGCCAGCGCCATGTGCAGGCGTTCGCGCGCCTGGGGTTGGTCGCCATGCCGGTTCAGGAGGGCGCGGAGCTCGTCGATGTGGTTTTCCGGGGCGGTCTGCCGGCGCACCTTCGAACGCACGCTGTAGGCGTCCCAGAACGTCGGCTGGCATTCGATGCAGAGGTCGATCTCGCGCTCCGCGCCGGCCAGGCCGCCGGTGAACATCAACGAGGTCGCCAGGTTGTAGTGGGCGCGCGCATCGCCGGGTCTCGCCGATACCGCGTGGCGGTACACCTCGACGGCACGCTGGTGCGCGTTGTTCATGCTGTACACGGCGCTCAGCATCTCCAGCGTGACGGGGTCGTCCGGGGACTGCGCGAGTACCCGATCGGCGGCCGGCAGTGCGTCGCGCGAGAGTTGCGCAACGGCCAGCGATTCGCCGTGCATCGCGTGGAAATCGTGCGGTCGGGGCGACACCCGGCCGCTCGCCTGCAAGCGGGTTACCGCGTTCCAGAATTCCCGCAATTGGCGCATCGGGGCCGGGTCCGCGGCCGCGTGGTGGTGCCTCGCATGGATCGCGTCGAAGTCGATCGGAGGCAACTGGAAGGGTGGAAAACCCCCTTCGCGAACCAGACCGTCCGCGGTCTGTTTCGCCAGCAGGAACAGTACCCGCGCGCAGTCGGTGTGGAGGACCGACCCGCGTTCGGCTTCGGCGATCGCCGCAAGGTCGAACGTGCCGGCCTGGTGTACTTCGGCACGATACACGGCGTCTTGCCCGTGCGCGCAGCTCAAGGTCAATTCGAGCACCACCTCGTAGCGCTGCGCTGCGATCCGCTTGCTGCGGTTGCGGAGATGGAACCGCACGCGCAACCCGTCTTCCGCGCGGGTCGTGTTGCGCCACACGGCTGCGCCCGGAGATGCGTCGAACAACAGGTGCGTGGTATACGTGCGCAGCGGCCTGCCGCATGCGGGGATGCGCACGCTGTGGTCGACTGCGTCACTGGCCGAAGTCACCACCACTTGTCCCTCAGTCTGCGTAACCAGGACCTGCCCGCTCCTGATTGTTCTTGATGCTCAACGAGCACGAGTGCCAGCATCACCCCGAATGTCGTCATTCCGGGGGCCGCGCCGGCTTCATGGCGCGGCAACCCGGAATCCATTTTTTGGCGGGGAACCGCAAAGGCACTGGATTCCCGCTTGCGCGGGAATGACGGCATTTGAGCGTTGCTGACTTCTGGATGATCGCATCCAGCCGCCACGACAGATCAGAAGAACTTTACCCGGATCCCCGCGTAATAGCGCCGCTCGTTGATGTTCTCCGACCAGAACGCATCCGGATACTGCACGTATTCCGGATCGTACGAATCGGTCAGATTGGTGCCCTGGAAGACCAGCGAAACGTTCTTGTTGAGTTGGTATTCCACTGATGCGTCGAGGTAACCTTCCGGCTTGCTGTAGATGTTCAGGACATCGTTCATCGAACTGTCGGTGAAGTCGAAGACCTTGCTGTGCCAGTTGTACGCCAGACGTACCTGCAGCCCATACTTCTGATAGAACAGCACGGCGTTGTAGGTGTCGCTGGCGCCCGCTGCGCCGCTGTTGGTCGACGTAAGGTACGTGTAGTTGAGGTTGACCCCGAACCCGTTCCACCAGCCCGGCAATGAGGTGAACTGGGTACGAAACTCGGCCTCGAGCCCCTTGATGAT
>JBOHYW010000389.1:0-1747 GCA_050738155.1 Rhodanobacteraceae bacterium | reverse complement strand
GGCGACCCGATCAGGTCGTGTGGTGGCCTCTCGACGTGCGGCGCCGACTTTCGTTCAACGACCTGCACGACATCGCATGCACGTCCCCAAGGAGCACCCTTTGCTGGCGGAGCTGGTTCGACGGGGTCTGGTGTGGCTGGTGGATCACAGCGGTCGGCATCCGGTCGTCGTCGTGGTACTGGCCGCGCTGCTCGCGCTGGGGGCGGTGGTCGCGACGCGGGCGTACCTGGGCATCGACACCGACACGGACCACATGTTTTCGAGCCAGCTTCCCTGGCGCCAGAAAAGCATGCAGTTCGCGCGTGAATTCCCGCAGTTCAGCAACACGCTGGTCGCGGTCGTGCGCGCTCCGACCCCCGAAGAGGCCCGCACGGCCGCTACCGCGCTGGCCCGCAAACTGGCCGCGGATCCCGCGCATTTCCACTCGGTGAGCACCCCGGGGATCAGCCCGTTCCTGGATCGCGAGGGACTGCTACTGCTGTCGAACGCGGACCTGAACAAGGTGCTCAACACCATGCTGCGGGCGCAGCCGCTGATGGGGCCCCTAGCCATGGATCCGTCGGCGCGCGGTTTGTTCAATGGCCTCGATCTGCTGGTCGAAGCCGTGCGCCACGGGATGGGGAGCAACGTCGCGACCTACAACACCGCGCTGAAGCACGTGGCCGCAACGATCGAGGACGCCCTCGCCGGGCGCTATGCGCCGTTGTCGTGGCAGGAGCTGCTGACGCCCACGCTGGCCAATCTCAGCGGCAACCTCCAGTTCGTCCTGACCGACCCCGTGCAAGACAATCACCAACTGGAACCCGGCGCCGCCGCTACCCGGGCACTGCTGAGCGCCGCCGCGAGCTTGCCCAGCGTGAAAGACGGGCGCGTGCGGGTGGATTACACGGGGTCGGTGCCACTCGCCGACGAGCAATTCCGTTCCCTGTCCGAGCACGTCCTGCCGATGGTGGTCGCGAGCGCACTGCTGCTGCTGCTGTGGCTGGTGCTGGCCTTGCGCTCATGGCGGCTGATCGTGCCGGTCGTGCTCACGCTGGTCGCGGGCCTGCTGTACACGTTCGGCTTTGCCGCGATCGCGATCGGCCGCCTCAACCTGGTTTCGGTCGCCTTCACCGTATTGTTCATCGGCCTTGCGGTGGATTTCGGGATCCAGTTCAGCGTGCGCCTGCACGCCCGACAACACGAGGATCGCAGCCTCGCCGACACGATGCACGAAACCGCGTTGCACGTCGCCGGCCAGATCGGTCTTGCGACGCTTGCCACGGCGTGCGGGTTTCTCGCTTTCGCACCGACGGATTTCACGGGCGTCGCCGAACTCGGGATCATCGCCGGCGTCGGCATGCTGGTGGCCCTCGGCTGCACCCTGACCATCCTGCCTGCACTGCTGACGCTGATGGCGACGCGCGGCGGTCAGCACGCCGGCTTCCCGCTGCCCGGCGGCGCTGCCGCCGATGGCTGGCTGGCCCGCCACCGCAAGGCGGTATTCGTCGCTTTCATGGTGCTTGCCGCGGGCGGACTCTGGGGCGCCATCACCGTCCATTTCGACGCCAACCCGTTGCACACCCAGCGCCAGGACGCCGAAGCGGTGCGCACGCTGCTTTCATTGCGCGGCAACGCGACCACCAATCCGTTCACGATCAACGTGTTGACGAAGAACCTCCCGGCAGCGCGGGCGCTGGAGGACCGGCTGGGCAAGCTGCCGGAAGTCGCGCAGGTGGTTTCCGGCGCCGATTTCGTCCCCGAGGAC
>JBOHYW010000388.1:0-1788 GCA_050738155.1 Rhodanobacteraceae bacterium | reverse complement strand
GTCACGGACGGCCTGCGTCAATTCTGCGGGCGACGCGGCCAGCAGCCATCCACCTTTTTCGTCGCGCCGCGCCCCGATCTTGGTGACGATCACGAGATCGTCCGGGTACGGGTGCAGCGCTTCGCGGATGATCTGGTTGGTGATGTGTGGACCGTAGTAGTCGCTGGTATCGATGTGGTTCACGCCGCTGGCGACGGCTTCGCGCAATACCGCCAGTGCCACACCGCGATCCTTCGGCGGCCCGAATATGCCCGGCCCCGAAAGTCGCATGGCGCCGTAGCCGAGGCGCTTCACGCTGCGCGTGCCGAGGGTGAAGGTTCGTGCGTGGTCGACGTCCGACATCCGCTTTCTCCGCCTGGAAAAACGCTGAACTGTGGGCGTTTTGCGCGAAACCAACGACGATTCTGGATGTATGATCCGGAGGGTTTTGGTGCGACCGGCAAACGTGAGGTGCATCGTGTCGATCATCAAGGCGGCAGTAGTGCAGGCGGCTCCCGTCCCGTTCGACCGTGAAGCGACGTTGGACAAGGTCGCATCGCTCGCTGCCAGTGCTGCGGAACGGGGCGTACAACTCGCGGTGTTCCCGGAAGCGTTCGTGTCGGCATACCCGAAGGGCCTCGATTTCGGGGCGCGCGTCGGCAGCAGGACGGACAAGGGGCGTGATGACTTCAAACGCTACTACGACAGCGCGGTGGACGTGCCCGGCGCCGGCGTGACGAGGTTGGCGAGTATCGCAGGCAGGAATGGCCTGGATCTGGTCATCGGCGTGATCGAGCGGGATGGAGGCACGCTCTATTGCACCGCGCTGATGTTTTCATCGACCGGGGAATACCTGGGCAAGCACCGCAAACTGATGCCGACCGCGGCCGAGCGGTTGATCTGGGGGTATGGCGATGGCTCGACGTTGCCGGTATTCGATACGCGGCTCGGAAGGCTTGGCGCCGTCATCTGTTGGGAAAATTACATGCCTGCATTGCGCCTGGCGATGTATGCGAAGGGCATCCAGTTGTATTGCGCGCCGACCGCGGATGATCGCGACGTCTGGGTTTCATCCATGCAGCACGTTGCGCTTGAAGGACGATGCTTCGTGCTGTCGAGCTGCCAATACACGACCCGTGGTGACTTTCCCGACGACTACGATGCCATACAGGGAAATGACCCCGCCACCGTGATCTCCCGCGGCGGGAGCTGCATCGTTTCCCCGTCGGGCAAGATCCTGGTCGGACCGAGCTACACGGGCGAAGAGATCCTGGTGGCCGACCTGGACATGGGTGACATCGCGCGCGGCAAGTATGACTTCGACGTTGTGGGCCACTATTCGCGGCCTGACATCTTCCAGTTGTCCGTCAACGAGCAGCCGCAGTCAGCCGTCAGCGTGACAGGCATTCGTTCGTTCCGCGCTACTGCGTTCGACGAGAAGCTGCAGAACACCGGTGGCGTAAGTACGAACGAGATCACGGCAGCAAACAGCGCAGGCTGAAGGTCACGGATACCCGGCAGTCCCGGCTGCGTTCAGGCCGTAACCGGCTTTCACGCAAGCGCGTCGAGTCGGCTGCGCGCGGATCGAACGGTGAATGGCAAACGTATCGGGAGGCGCCGCATCGGGACATGGACGGGAAGCAGGAGGCAAACGGCCAATGATCGCCACGCGATTGACGGAAATCTTCGGCCTTCGGCACCCCTTGGTGCTGGCGCCCATGGCGGGCGTGGCCGGAGGCCGCTTGGCCGCTGCAGTGACCAATGCAGGTGGTCTGGGCCTCGTGGGGGGCGGCTACGGAGATTTGGACT
>JBOHYW010000387.1:0-1817 GCA_050738155.1 Rhodanobacteraceae bacterium | reverse complement strand
ACTTTCTACTGCGAATTAGAATAACTGGTAGCCAGCGTCATGCCGCGCCGCTTGCGGGAAGGCGCGAAGTTCCGCCAGCGTGTCGCCCGCGAAGCGTATGGGCTTCATGGGTTGAATATATCCGTTCTGATATACAGGCGCAAGTCACTGCGCCTTGCGCCTGATTGGCACTACGTCCGCGCCGGCATCGGTCAGTAGCCGGTGCAGGGTTTCCAGCGCCACGCGGCTTTCCGGTAGATATGAGTAACGGTCATAGTGGCGATCCTGCACGCCGGTCAGCCCGTGCGATTGCAGGTGCGCGCGGGTTTCTTTCGATATGCCCGCGCCAGCGAGCCGGGTCTCAACGGTGCGCCGCAGATCGCCTGGCGTGAACGTTCCGCCCGGCAATTCGCCGGCATCCAGCATCGCCGCTGCGACACGATGCACGCGGGCCATCACCCCGGCGTACAGTGCGCCGGACTGGCCTGCGGTGAACGTGAACACATACGGCCCAAGTTTGCCCGCACTCATGTCGCGCATCGCGTCCAGGGCAGCCGGTACCAGCGGCACGTCATAGCGGCGCGGCTCACTGCGGCGCCCTTTCAGGTCCGCCAGACGCAGCGTGTGCGCGTCCGCGTCATAGTCGGCCATTGTTGCGCGTGCCAATTGCCGGAGGCGCTGGCATCCGGTCAGCAGGTGGAACCGCAGTGCTGCATGTTCCGGGCCTTGGATGCGGTGCCAGTACGCGCGCACTTCGGACAGCGACAACGCCCGGTCGTGCGCCTTGTCGGCACCGTCAATCGGGATAAGGCTTGCGGCGGGGTTGAGCGTGACGTGAAGCTCGCGCAACGCAGGTAGCGCCTTGGCGCTCTGGCGTGCCTTGATTCCCGCGCCGTAGGCCGCACGCAGATAGGCGCGCAGCATTTCCGCCTGCCGCAGCTTGCCCGCATCCACGGGTGCGGCAACGATGCGCAGCAAGTCATCCGGCGTTACGTCCGCCAGCGCGCGCGACCAAAGGTCCGCGAACGGCTCCGCGACGTAGCGGGTCAGCACCCGGCGCACTTCGCCCGCACTGCGTCTTCCATCACGCGATAGCTGGTCTGCGTAGGCCGTCAGCAGCACGCCTAGGGTGCGCTCGTGCTTGGCCTTGGTCTGCACCTCGGCGGCTTCGCGTTCGGCTCGCAAGGATGCTCGCAGGTCGCGGTCGCCGCTCCGGTAGCGTGTGGAGAGTTCGCCGGCCCGGTCACGTGCGGCATCGAGTGTCAGCGCATGGCTGCCGTATTCGCCCAACGGGATCACATCACGCCGACCGCCGGGGGCCACGTAGCGGAAGTAAAAGATCGTGTGACCGCTCGCCAACCTTCTGGCAACCAGTTTTCCGGCGCCACGCGGAGCCGCGTCAGCGGCCCAGCTATTGGGTTTCAGCGAATCGAGTTTGCGCGTGCTCAGCGTCGTCATGGAAAACGCTCCACTCAAGTCAGAATGGCGCGCGGCGGTTGCCGTTGGTTGCCGTTCGGTTGCCGTTTGCGCTGGTATCGCATGATACGCCTTGCGACAGCGCGCGACAAGATATCAAGTTGCCATGCGGGCTACAGCCGTTTATCTGCGGTTGCCTGAAATGGCATGCGACACACAGAAATCTGACTCTGACTCAGGCATTCGGTGGTTCGAATCCATCCGGGGCTGCCAATTCTTTTTTGCGATCGTCCCTGATCGCAGCCTCCATGACCAAGCCAGCAAGGCCAAGCTGTTTCGGCCGTTGCGCATTCCCAAAGAGCCTTCGCGAGCGAAGGTGCCGTTGTGCGACGCTGGGGCGCAGCAAGCGGAGCGTGCACGGG
>JBOHYW010000386.1:0-1842 GCA_050738155.1 Rhodanobacteraceae bacterium | reverse complement strand
ACCCAAGTCACAGGATGATCCGCTGTTTCGGCAAGTAAGTGACGCACGTTTTCTGCGCGTTATCTACGCCAAGGTTGTATTACGAAGCCGGCGCTAAGCCGGCCCCGAGCGGTTGCATTGACTCGTTGCCTATCGTCCGCCATGGACGACCCCTGAATTCTGCGACAGCGGCCGTGCGCGCACTAGCCATGCGCAGCCCGTGCAGGGAAAAACACTCAACCTACCGGCGAGTGCGCGCTGGGCGCGAGCTGCCCGTGCAATCGATCGATCCAAAGTGCCGCAGTCGCGGCGAACCAGGGCAGAAAACCGTCGCGCACTCCACACACTTCGTTGGAGGCTTTTATGAGCAAACGATCCAAAACAATCAATGCCGCCAAGCAGGTCGCCATCAAGGCGGGCGGCTCCAATCTCACCCGCCAAGCGCGGGTGCGGACGGCTAAGCAGTTCGTCGAATGCATGTACGACCACAATTTCCAAATTCCCGATCTGCGCAGTGTCGGTGCCAAACACATCCGGCTGTTTGTGGATGCGCGGCGCGATGCCGGTGACGTTGACCGCACGTTGCAGAATTTGATGTCCCACATTCGCGTCATGCTGCGTACGATCGACCGCCAAGGCATGGCAGGCGACCCCCTGATCTCCAACAAGGCGCTCGGGATTGATCATGCGCGGCGCAACGGGAAGAATAAACGCGTATCTCCACAGGCTGACCAGCTGATCCTTGCAGCGGCAATGGAATGCGATGACTACGTTGATGCTGCGGTACAGCTACAGCGCCAACTCGGCATTCGGGCACAGGAGGCGGTGAGGTCCGGTCCTAGCTTGAGGATGTGGGAGCAGCAGCTGGTGCGGGGCGAGTCCGTCCATGTCATCGCGGGTACCAAGACGGGGAAGCCAAGGTTTACCCACCCTGTCGATCGCGTGGCAGCGTTGGTGGCGGTGCGATTCGGACTGGGCGTCCTGAGTAAAAATCAGCTACCTGATTTGTTTCCGCAGGCCACCTTGGAGCAGGCGGTGAAACGGTACCAGAATGTCTGGCACAACCATTTGGGTCCGGCGTCGCTTGAAGGCTTTACGTCGCATAGTTACCGGTATGCCTATACCCAGGACCGGATGTTGCAATGCATCGAAGCGGGAATGAGCAAGCGGGATGTGCTGGCGACCGTCGCGCTGGATCTCGGTCACGGTGATGGACGCGGAAGGTATGTCCGGTTCGTCTATGCACAGCCGGTGGAGTTGCTGAAGAAGCTTGATGGGTGCGATTCGCGGGCTTCGCGCATGGAGGTAGGGAATGCCACGGACTCCGTGCCGTCCTCTCTGGACACGGTTTGCTTGAGTCGTGAGGTTACTCACCAAATTTCGGGGTGGATGGGCTATACACCAGCACACCATGTCCGGCGCCAAGTGCTGACAAAGTGGCCGACATGCGCATATGAGGTCGCATTTTCGCCTATGAGCACGAGTTCCCACTCGGCGGCGAAGAGCTAAAGTAGTCGTGGTGCCGGCTGGCTCACGGGAGGCTCGAGCGAATCGTGAACTGGACGGCTTTGAGGATCTCGGGTACCGGGCAGAAACCCTTCGGCGTCAGGACGAGCGCGTTCAACCGATCATCGCGATCCAAGCTCGTAACGACGGGCTGACCATCCGCACCGGCAGCAGGCGTGCACGCGCCACACTTTCGACCGAGGGCGGGCAGGTGACGAGCTGCTTGCCGATGGCCGTGACCAGCCGCCAAGTATCCTGCAACGGGCTGAACGGGTCCGCCTGCAGCAGCACACCCGGGCAGTCGAATTGGATTGCCCAGTCGGCGTGCTGGCTGAGACAGGGAGTTTCGCGTTCATC
>JBOHYW010000385.1:0-1877 GCA_050738155.1 Rhodanobacteraceae bacterium | reverse complement strand
GCATCCTGAAAGTGGCGGAAGGACCGCGCCCCGAGCCCGGTGCGGGCGAAATCTTGGTGCGCGTGGCGTACGCAGGCGTCAATCGCCCCGACGTCATGCAGCGGGCGGGTGCGTATCCGCCGCCGCCCGATGCGTCACCGGTCCTGGGTCTTGAAGTGTCGGGTCGCTGCGCGGCGGTCGGCACCGGCTGCCAACGATGGCACGTGGGCGACGCGGTATGCGCGCTGGTCCCGGGCGGCGGCTACGCCGAATACTGCGTGGTGCCCGAAGGCCACTGCCTGCCGATTCCCGCCGGCTGGTCGCTGGAGCAGGCGGCGACCCTGCCGGAGGTGTGCTTCACCGTCTGGGCCAACGTGTTCGAGCTGGGGCGCCTGCGTGCCGGCGAGCGCCTGCTGGTGCACGGTGGCTCGAGCGGGATCGGCACGATGGCGATCCAGCTTGCCATTGCGTTCGGCGCGAAGGTCGCGACGACCGTGGGCAATGCCGCCAAGCAGGCGTTCTGCAGGGAGCTCGGCGCCGATCCGGTGGTCAATTATCGCGAGCAGGATTTCGTCACGGCCGTCCGTGACGCGTTGGGCGGCGTCGATGTGGTGCTCGACATGGTGGGCGGCGACTATGCGGCGCGCAACGTTTCGCTGCTGGCGCACGGCGGACGGCTGGTCCAGATTGCGCTGCTGCACGGTACCCGGGGCGAAATCGACTTGTCACGGGTGATGCGCCAGCGCCTGGTGATCACCGGCAGCACCATGCGCGCCCGCAGCATCGAGGACAAGGCCGGACTCGCGCGCGCGCTCGAAGAGCACGTATGGCCGCTGCTCGCGGCGGGCAGGGTGAAGCCGATCATCCAGAACGTGTACCCGTTGGCCGAGGTCGCGGCGGCGCACGCCGAGATGGAGCGTTCGCAGCACATCGGCAAGCTGGTACTGAAGGTGGAACCGTGATCCGGTCGGCCGCAGCTCGCACGGTACGTTCCGATGTTGCTCGTCATTCCCGGGCCGCCGCAGCTTCATCGCGGCGGAACCCGGAACCCATTTTTCGTCGCCTGAACAGCCAACAGCTGGATTCCGGGTTCCGCCCGCAGAGAGCGCGGGCGGCCCCGGAATGACCACGAGAAGGAAGGATTCGTCGTAGCCGGCGATGGCCAGCCGGACCACACAAGCATCAACGCACGTCGGGAGAAAGATGAAAGCCATTCGCGTAAAACAGTTCGGGGAACCGGAAGTCCTGCAACTCGATACGGTCCCTGACCCCAAACCCGGCAAGGGCCAAGTGGTGGTGCGCGTCCACGCGGCGGGCGTGAACCCCGTCGAAACCTACGTGCGTTCCGGCAAGTACGCAGCGCTGCCGGAACTGCCCTGCACGCCGGGCACGGATGCCGCGGGCGTGATCGAAGCCGTGGGCCCTGGCGTCGAAGGCTTCCGGGTTGGTGACCGGGTTTACACGGCGGGAACCGTGAGCGGGTCATATGCCGAGTTGGCTCTCGCCGATGCGGCCAATGTGCACCGCTTGCCCGAGCGCACGAGTTTTGCGCAGGGCGCGGCGCTTGGCGTGCCTTATGCGACCGCCTATCGCGCGCTGTTCCAGCGCGCGCACGCCCGCGCTGGCGAAACGCTGCTAGTGCACGGCGGCACAGGTGGTGTCGGGCTTGCGGCGATCCAGTTGGCGGTCTCCGCGGGCCTGCGGGTCATCGCGACCGGCGGCAGCGACGCCGGGCGCAAGCTCGCGGCCGAGCAGGGCGCCGAGCACGTGCTGGACCACCATCGGGACGGGTACTTGCAGGAAGTGGCGTCTCTGACCGGCGGGCAGGGTGTCGACGTGATCCTCGAAATGCTCGCCAACGTGAACCTCGGCCACAACCTCGGCGTGCTCGCGCACGC
>JBOHYW010000384.1:0-1887 GCA_050738155.1 Rhodanobacteraceae bacterium | reverse complement strand
TTGCAATGCCAACGGCGCACCGGACCCACTGATAACGCCGCATGCCGCCTGGCTCGCCCTGGATAAGACACCCGATGGGCGCCGGGCTGCTTACCGTGCGTCGTTCGAACGCGTCATCAGCGACGATGACATGACCGATATCCGGGCGCATGTCCAGCAGCAAAAGGCCCTCGGTGATCCAAGATTTCAGGCCCATATCGCGGTGATGCTTGACCGCAACGTTGCCGTTCGGCCGCGTGGGCGCCCCCGGCGAACCTCCCCGGGCCCGGAAGCCGTCAAGTCGCAGAACCTCTTGCCGCTCGAAAAATGAACCTGACCCCTTTTCCCGCGGCAATGACCGCGACGTGCTGACCGCGCTGCGCGAACGACTCACGCGGCAGCGCAACACCTCCGGCCTGTTCGACATGCGTGCGTATGCCAGCGATTTCGCCGCATTGCTGCGAGCGATGGATCAGCGCCAGCGCCACGGCTTGCCGGCCGCAGCTATCGCGCCACCGGAACCCATGCGCGACGGATGGGGTAAACTTGACGCGTGAGCGCCAAGGATCAGTTCGTATCACCCGTCTCGAGGCGCCCAGCCACGATCGTCAGCAGCGCCGCCTACCAGCTCAACCGACCGGATGTAATCCTGTTGGCCATCAGCAGCGAGATACGTGAGCAGCGGGCGGTTATGCGCCTGATCGACTCCACGTACGCACAGACCGGGCGCTGCGCATGAGCGCACCCGAACTCGATGTTTCCTGGGATCCCGCCAAAGCTCAATCGAACCTCGTCAAACACGGCATCTCGTTTGCGCAAGCCGCAACCGTTTTGCTCGACCCGCTCGCGCTTACGGTCTTCGACACTGCGCACAGCGAAGATGAAGAACGCTGGTTTACCTTGGGGCAGTCAAGCGACGGCACACTTGTCGCCGTCGCCCATACCTACCGCGTCGCCAGCCCAACCAGCGCGCAGGTCAGGGTGATTTCCGCGAGACGCGCCACGCGCCGTGAACGCGACCAGTACCAAGACACACCGCGATAGGTGATCGCCATGAACCCCACCCACGACGATATCCCCGCCGAGATCGACTTCAGTCAAGCGCAGCGCGGCAAGTTTTATCGGCCCGGCGCCAAGCTGCACCTGCCCGTCTATCTCGACGATCGCGTGCAACAACGGCTGACCGCCTTGGCCGAAGCCCAAGGCATTGAGCTGTCCAGCCTGGTCAACGACCTGCTGCGCCAAGACATCGAACGCATCGAAACCGCGCGTTGAGCGCAAGACCCTCGCCGTCAGTCCGCGCCTGGAACGGCATATCCGCCAGATCGAAGCCCTTGACGCAAAGCCCAAGCAACAATTGCTCAGCTGGATCGATACCTTCATCGCCGCGTCCGAACAGCCGCGCCAAGGCGCCAAGCCGTGACGCCGAACCTGCCCGTGCTCTCGCTCGATGCCATTCAGGGCCAGATCCTGCTGCTGCGCGGCCACAAGGTCCTGCTCGACAGCACCCTGGCCACGCTCTACGGCGTCGAGACCCGCGTCTTGCTGCAAGCCGTCAAGCGCCATGCCCGGCGGTTTCCGGAAGATTTCATGTTTCGAGTGTCGGCCGAGGAGTTCGAGGCTTTGAGATCACAATCCGTGATCTCAAAAACGGGCGGTCGCGGCGGCCGTCGCTACGCGCCCTATGTGTTTACCGAACAAGGCGTTGCCATGCTGTCGTCGGTGCTCAACAGTCCCCGCGCCATCGCCGTCAACATCGAGATCATGCGTGCTTTCGTGCGCCTGCGTGAAGCGATCGCCGGCAACCGCGAGTTGGCGCGCAAGTTCGAGGAACTGGAACGGCGCGTGCAACAGAAGCTGACCACGCACGACCAAGCCATCGCCGGCATCCTCAAGGCCATCCGCGAA
>JBOHYW010000383.1:0-1896 GCA_050738155.1 Rhodanobacteraceae bacterium | reverse complement strand
CCCAGTGATGAAGAACCGGAGGCCGTCAGCAAGACGCTGGAATACGCCTACGACGACTGGGCTATGGCGCATCTGGCCGAGGGCGTCGGTGAACACAAGGATGCGAATGACCTGCGCGAACGCTCGCGCAATTACCGCAACGTGTTCGACCGCAAGCTCACCTTCATGCGCTCGCGTGGTGCGGATGGCCAATGGCTGGAACCGTTCAGTCCGATCGAGATGGGGCATTCCGACAAGTGGCGCGACTACACCGAATCCAATCCGTGGGTCGCGACCTTCCTCAACCAGCACGACCTGTATCACTACATGACGATGTTCGGCGGCGATGCGGGGTTCGAGCGCAAGCTCGACGAATTGTTCACCACCGCTTCCACCTTGCCGCCCAACGCGCCGCCCGATATCGCAGGCATGGTCGGCCAATACGCGCACGGCAACGAGCCTAGCCACCACATCGCGTACCTTTACGCGTATTCCGGCTCGCACTGGAAGACGCAGTCGCGCGTGCGCATGCTGCTGGAAACCATGTACCGTGCCGCGCCAGATGGCCTTGCCGGCAACGAAGATTGCGGACAGATGAGCGCATGGTACGTGTTGGGTGCGTTGGGTTTGTATGCGGTCGACCCGGTCAGCGCGAATTGGGTGTTCGGCAGCCCGTTGATCGATCGCGCCGAACTCGACGTTGGCGGCGGCAAGAAGTTGATCGTGGAAGCGCGCGGCAACGACAGGGACCGGCCCTACATCCAGTCGGTGACATGGAACGGCAAGCCGTGGACGAAGAGCTGGATCGCGCACGCCGAACTCGCGAAGGGCGGCACGCTGGCATTCGAGATGGGCGACAAGCCGAACAAGCACTTCGGCACGGCGCCGGAAGATCGGCCGCCGTCGTTTGGACATCCAGCCGGCACCGGAGATTCTTGAACTTGTAGGACAGGTCAGCGCTGCAGACGCTTAACCCGCCATCAATACCTCAAAACTTCCTGCGGGTTACGCACCTGCGGCGCTAACGCGCCCTACGCGCTCTTTCGTGCCGAAGTTGCTTCCATTTCCATCGCTGCGGCGCCCATCACGCCCAACTGACCATGCTCGATCAACCGCACCGGTACGCCAGCGAGGAATTCCCGCATCACGCCCTTGTTGAGAAAACGTGTCGGGAATTCGCTGGCCAGCAGGAAATCGCTGATGGCGGGCAAGATGCCACCGGCGAGAACCACACCGGCGCTGGCCTTGAAGATGATCGCAAGGTCGCCCGCGAAGCTGCCGAGCATCGCGCAGAACATTGCCAGCGCCTCGCCTGCCAGCAGATCGTCACCGCTGCTCAATGCGGCAGCGCTGACCTGCTCAGGCTTCGTATGCGTGGCAGTGACGCCTTCGATTTCCGCCAAGGCGCGATACAGGTTTACCAGGCCCGGCCCCGACAATACGTGGCCGGTATGCACGTAGCCGCGATCACGGCCGAGTCGGCGCAACACTTCGATTTCGCGATCGTTGCCGGGCGCGAGTGCGACATGTCCGGCTTCACTTGGCATCACGATCGCGCCATCGCCATCCGGTAACAACACCGCGCAGCCGAGCCCTGTTCCAGGCCCCACCACGACGGTCGGTCCGGGCGAGCCCTTTGCATCGATCACCGCGATGTTGTCGTGCGCGGACAGAAACCGGGTGCCACAGGCCAGCGCTTCGAAATCGTTGACGATGTCGAGGCGATCCAGTCGCAGGTGTGCGCGCAATTCGGAAAGGCGCACCGGCCAACGCAGGTTTTCGGCAACGAGTTCGTCACCACGCAGGTAACCGGCCACCGCCAGCGCGCAGCGCGCAACGCGATGCCGGTTCTCGCCTTGCCGATCGAGGAAATCATCGAGAATCCCGGCAAGGCTTGGCCACTGCACACATTCGTAG
>JBOHYW010000382.1:0-1925 GCA_050738155.1 Rhodanobacteraceae bacterium | reverse complement strand
TACCACGCAGTCCCCGTGCTTCATCTCCTCGGCAAATCGCCTGAGATCGGTGATCTTCCGAGACGACCACTTGGCCGCAATCAACGACTTCGCACAATCTGGCCACGATCCCACAGCACCCGGACCGTTGAGGACGACGTCCCATTTGAGACAAACGTCAACGTAATTGCGGTCAGTGTCTCCTGCAGCCTGCTGCCAGATGGCCTTATCGCTGATGTCCATGCGCTCTCTCTAAATCAGTTGAGCTCGACCGCCTCGCTACTCGAATCCTGGACTCTTCACGCCCAGCGTGTTGCCATTTTCCTTGGCTGCGCGAACTGTGGTTTCATCGAACCCTTGGGTATCTTCGGCCTCGATGTCCACCTTGATGCGAACCTTGGCGGTCGGCTTGGCACTGAACAGCGCGACCAGTTCGGATGCGATCTTCGAAAACTGCAATGACGCGCGTACTGGGTCCAGTTCCACCGTGCCGAAATAGCGCGTCGGTAGCCGGGCCGGCGTGGTGGCGTCCGGAGTGGGTGTTCCTGGCGCACCTGCTGGTGCGGTCGGGTCCTCTGCGTCGTCGGCGATTCGTTCACCGTCATCCGTCGCGACCGGCGGCGCTGGCCGCGTGCGTTCTTCGTACGCTGCAGCAGCTTTCGGCTCGATCAGCAGCAAAGCATCCATGTAGATCGCGACCGATTTGCCGTAAGAAAAACCACGATATGTATCATCCTGCCGGTCGTTGGCAATGCCGAAGTATTCCCGGCTTGCAGCCCCCTCGGTAATTGTCCCCTGCATGACACCGGATGACACCAGCCGCGGGAAATAGAGGTAATTGCAGCTCTTCTCCCACACGTCCTGGGCCTTGGCGTCGACGGTCCCGTCACGCCAGAACCACTTGGCCAGCAGGTTGCTCAGATGCACCGGCGCCCACTCGTGGATCACCAGCTCGTTTTCCTTGAGTACCCGGTCAATCTCCTTGCCTAATCCCGCCGAGGCGGCATTGAGCGGCGAAGCCTCCCACTCGATTTCGCCAATCGAACCATCCTTCTTGACAGATTGACTTGGCACGACCAGCCACTTGAAGGCTTCTCGCACCAGCCGCAACACGGTGTCGGCGGTTTGCTCGCGGTACTGCGTGACTTGTCGCGCTTGCAGGTTGTCCAGCGTTACCCGCAGATCCTTGATGTCTCCTTCGATGCTGCGCCACGCCAGCAGCGCGCGCACTGTGTCTTTCAAGTGCCCAACCTGATCGGCGTCGGCGGCAAGGAACAACAGCCGGTTCTGCCGTTGCCGTGGTTGTTCGCCGCGTGATCGCAGGATGGTCGCCGCGGCTAGCTGGGCTTGATTGTGGCCAGTGCGCACCCAGGGTGCATCCAGCGGCAATACTGCAAGGTGCAGACTCCAGTCATCCGGGATATCCGCCGCTGGAGTAAATACGTGCGGCAGCAGCGAAAACGACCCCATCACCCGTTGAAGTGCGGTACGAATTTCGTCCTGCACGTCAGCGGGAGTGAAGCGCCGCTTGCGATCCTCCATCTCGCGCCGCAGGTTGGGGCGCATGTCGAACCACCACCGGTCGTGGCTCTTGTTGAGATAGGTCAGTCGGCTTTCCAACCGCCCCAACGCATCGCGGTACACATGCGGTTGTTGTTCCGGTTGCAAACAACCCAGCACCACTCGCGTGGTTTCCACGCCGCGCGCGCCTTCATTGACCGAGCCCGGCGCACTGCCCAGGAAGATGCTGCGCGTGGTGCGGCGACAGGCCTGTACCGCACCGAAGCGCGATTCAAGCGTTTCCAGTTCGGCAGGTTCACTGTTGGTGCCATCCACATCGTGATCGATGACCGGATCCCAACCGGGCGGAAGGTAGCTGGTCAGCTCGGTATGCACGTCGCGGTCGTACAACGGCAGACTGCCCGGCATCACCAGCAGATCCCGAT
>JBOHYW010000381.1:0-1964 GCA_050738155.1 Rhodanobacteraceae bacterium | reverse complement strand
CTGCACGCAAGCTGGCGCTGCGCGGCGTTCCGGTGTTGATCCTCGAAGCCGGACCGCGCATCGACCGTGGCCGCATCGTCGCCGCGTTCCGCAACTCGCCGCGAAAGAGCGACTGGATGTCGCCCTATCCATTCTCGCCGTGGGCGCCGCAACCGGTGTACCAGCCGAAGAGCAACGGGTACTTGGTCCAGGCAGGCCCGTACCCCTATCCCGCAGAGTACATCCGGGTCGTCGGGGGCACCACGTGGCATTGGGCAGCGCTGGCCTGGCGGCTGGTGCCCAATGACGTCCGCATCAAGAGCCTTTACGGCGTAGGCGTGGACTGGCCGGTGACCTACGAAGAGCTCGATCCGTGGTATCAGGAAGCCGAGGAGATTCTCGGCGTCGCGGGGGAAGACAACACGGGGTCGCCACGCAAGCATCCCTTCCCCTTGCCGCCTGTCGCCGAGCCCTGGGCCATGCAACGCATCCGCGAACGGGTGGCGTCGGCTTACCCAGTCGTGGGCAACACGGTGGCGCGCAACAGCCGCAGTTACGACGGACGCCCCGCGTGCGTAGGCAACAACAGTTGCCAGCCGATCTGCCCGGTCAACGCGCAATACCTCGGCATCAACGCGGTGGAAGCGGCGGAGGCCGCCGGTGTGAAAGTCGTGCCGAACGCGGTGGTCTATCGCATCGAGCACGATGCCAAGGGGCGCATTACCGCAGTCGATTACTACGATCCAGACAAGACCAGCCATCGCGTCACCGGCAAGCAGTTCATCCTGAGCGCCAACGGCATCGAAAGCCCGAAACTGTTGCTGCTGTCGGCCAGCCACAAATACCCGAACGGTCTCGCGAACAGTTCGGGCATGGTCGGCCGCAACCTGATGGACCACCCCAGCAATTCGCTCACCTTCTATGCGGACGAGGAAATGTGGTTGGGTCGCGGGCCGCAGAGCCCGGATTCGATCAACACACTGCGCGATGGCGCATTCCGCTCAGAGCACGCGCCGTACCGGCTCGACTTCACCAACATCTCGCAGGTGCTCAGCGTCACTGAGGCGTTGATCGCGGAAGGCGTGTACGGACCTGCTTTCGACCACCAGTTGCGCTGGCGCGCCGCCCATCAGCTCAGCGTCAAGACGCTGCTGGAGGTGCTGCCGAATCCCGACAACCGGATCACCCTGAGTTCGGAAAAGGACGCCATGGGCATTCCCAAGCCCGAAGCCCACTACTCCATTGATGACTACACCCGGCGCGGTGCACAAGCGGCGCGCGCGGATTTCGCGAAGATCGCCGCGCTGCTCGGTGGCACCGGGCTTCGCTATACACCGAAAGGCGAATTCGCGAACAACCAGCACATCACCGGCACGCTCGGCATGGGCGACGATCCCACGAAATTCGTGACCGATCGCTTCGGACGTACCCACGACCACGAGAACCTGTATTGCTGCGGCACAGGGGTCATGCCGACGTCGGCGACCATGAATTCGACCCTGACCGGCGTGGCATTGGCATTGCGTACTGCCGATCACATGGTTCCGCAGAAGGCGGTCGCGGCGGCTGTTGCGGTGACCACTGCCGGGGAGGCCGTCACCTCATGAACCTCGCGACGCGTCATTGCGGACGCACGTTTGCGGTTGTGGCTCTGCTGGCCGCAACAACGTTCGCCCGAGTGGCCATGGCTGCAAGCGCCAGCGACGCCACACAAATCCAGCGCGGGCACTATCTGGCGCTCGTGGGCGATTGCGTCGCCTGCCACACCGCGCCAGGCGGCAAGCAATACGCCGGCGGATTGCCGGTGGTGACGCCGGTCGGTTCCATCATCTCCACCAATATCACGCCCTCGAAGACGACCGGCATCGGCAACTACACCCTGCAGGAGTTCAGCAACGCCGTGCGCAAGGGCATCCGCGCCGACGGCAAACGCCTGTATCCCGCCATGCCGTACCCAGCCTATGCGCAACTGACCAACGCCGATG
>JBOHYW010000380.1:0-1975 GCA_050738155.1 Rhodanobacteraceae bacterium | reverse complement strand
ACCGGAACCTGTCAGGTGCCGCAATCGGCGTGCTCTTCGCCCTTGCAAGGCGGCTTCACTGTCAAGGAAGCGTATGCGGAGATGCTCATCCCGATCCTGAAGGACGTGCCGTTCTTCAATGCGCTGAATGTCGACGTGGGCGACCGCTACAGCAAGTATTCGCTGGCCGGCAGCACCAGCAACTGGAAGGTCGCCGTCGAGTGGCGACCGATCCAGGACCTGCTGCTGCGCGGCACCGTGCAGAAGGTATTTCGTGCGCCCACCTTGGGTGCACTGTTCACGGGCCCGTTCGGCAGCGCGCCGTCGTTCAGCGACCCCTGCATCGGCTTGACCGCGGCCGAACTGGCAGCGCATTCCAACGCCTGCCAGAACGTACCGCCGGGCTCGACGTTCCAGTCGCTGCAGAACGGTCTGTCGCAGACCACCGGCGTCACGTCGGGGTCGGTCGCGGCGGGCGTCCACCTCCAGCCCGAGCAGGGCAAGTCGTTCGACTGGGGTGCGGTGTACTCGCCGCATTTCGTCCCCGGCCTGACATTGACCGCGGATGTGTGGCGGATCTACCTGAACAACACGATTACCCGGTCGAATGCCACGCTGATCTCCGGCACCTGCTTCTCCAACAACGCCAGCGCTCTGTGTGCGCTGATCCATCGCCGTCCCAACGGCCAGGTCGCATTCATCAGCCAGCCGTTCATCAACCTGGGACGGCTGGATACCAGAGGCGTGGACGCGGGCTTCACCTACCGCATCCCGCAGGTCGGTTGGCTGCCGGGTCAGTTCAATCTGGGCGTGCAGGGCACGTATCTCGCCGAGTACACCGACAACACCTTCCCGGGGCTCGCGAGTGCGCAGGTCTATCACGTGGCCGGCCATTATTACAATGGGTTCGGGTCCTATCCGCGCGTGCGCGGTTTGGCCAGCTTGAGCTGGCAAGACGGCCCGTGGAACGCATCCTGGCGTGTCCAGTACATCGGGCACGAGGAGGCCGGCAGCTTGAATCCGGCCGAGCACCAGAACGGCGAAAGTGGTGCGCAGTTGTTCGCTTTCCGCATTCCGAACATCGTCTACAACTATGTGCAGGCGAGTTACGACATCCAGCCGATCAACACCACGCTTTCGGTCGGTGTCGACAACGTGTTCGACAAGCAGCCTCCGATCTTCACCCAGTCGATCACGGTCAACGCCGACACCGACGTGGGCACGTACGACACGATCGGGCGCTTCTACTGGGCTCGCGCCACCGTAAAGTTCTGATCAAAGCGTTCAGGATTCACCTACTCCAGCCGCGCGGTGTGAACCGCGCGGCTTTTTCTGGTGCGTGGCGCGCCGTGCTCTTCGGGAGTGGCCAGCCGGCGTTTGCCGTCAGGCCGGCACCACATCGAAGGCGATGGTCAGACGAAAGTCACCGGGGGCACCGCTGAACGGCACCGTGCCGTGCCAGCACCACGCGGGAAACAACACCAGCAGGCCGGGCGCGGGACGGATGAAATATTCTGGCGGCAGGGGCGGCGTGGTCGGATAGGCCGGTTCGCCGAACTGCAGCCAGCCTTCGCCGCCCCGCGCACCCAGCGTGCGCGGAATCTGGATGTAGCACGCCGAGGACAGCCAGCCTTCCGGGTGGAAATGATTGAAGTGATAGCCGTGGGGGCGCAGGCGCACGGACCAGATTCCGCTCAGCTTGTAACGCCCGGTATTGCGACGCCGCAGCGGGTCGTCGCCGTGGCCGATGGCTTTCATATAGCGCCGGATCGGCCCGTCGATCGCTTGCGCGAACGCACGGATCGCCGGGTCGGCGGCCCGTTCGAGCACGAGGTCCGCCTGGGTGCCGTGGCGCAGGGATTGCCCGATGGGGTGCGTGCGCAACGAGTGCAGCTTCAGGAGTGCCTGCGCGAGATCGTCGAGATAGCTTGGCAGATCGCGCCAACCATCCGGCGTGTCGATCATGCCCGGCTTGACGAAGTGACCGTAGTCATAG
>JBOHYW010000379.1:0-2008 GCA_050738155.1 Rhodanobacteraceae bacterium | reverse complement strand
CTGGACGCACCTGCAGTTCAGCGGCATGTTCGGCCCGCTGGCGGCGATCGCCGTCGCGGTGGGCGCGTTCTGGTGGGCGGTGGTGTTGTACGTGGACGCGTTCGTCTCGCCCATGGGCACGGCCTTCATCTACGCCACCGCCAGCCCGCGCATCATCATGGCCGCCGGAGAAATGGGCAACGCGCCGAAACAAGTCATCAAGCTGAACAAGAGCGGCGTGCCATGGATCGGCCTCGTCGTCACTTGGGTGGTGGGTGCGATCTTCTTTTTCCCGTTCCCTTCCTGGCAGAAGCTGGTGCAGGCAGTCGAACTGATCACGGTGCTGTCCTACATGATCGGACCAGTGATTCTGCTGCACCTCAGGAACGCACTGCCCGATTACACCCGGCCCTTCAGGATCCGGGGGGTCTACATCGTCTCGGGGATCGCCTTCACCGTTTCCAACTGGATCATCTACTGGACCGGATACGACACTGTAAAGGTGCTTTTCAACCTGGTCGCCGTGTACGTGATCGTGTACCTGGCCTGGTATCTCATCAAGCGCAAACCGCTGTCGGAACTTGGCTGGCAGCAGGCGTGGTGGCTGTTGCCGTACTTCGTGGGAATGTGGTTGATCAGCTGGTTCGGGCCTGCCTTCAAGCCGATGGACGGCATCGGGCTGTTCAGTTTCTTCACCGGCATGTGGATTCTGGCGATCTTCAGCGTTTTCATCCTCGCCATCGCGCAATGGTGCGGACAACGCGGCGAGGTGGCGCAAAAGGTCGCGGACTTCACCCGGGACTTGGGATCCCGTGGCATCGATACAAACTGACGCGCCTTGACGCCCGCGTCGAAGCGGCAATCTGATGTTGTTCCGGTCCCATCGTTCGCGTTCGTGCTGTCCGCGCATGATCACTCATGCGACGATTGCGAAACGCTCGTGACATGCGCGACTCCCCTTTCGGGTAACACCCAGCGCACGGCTGTCCAGGTCGCGCGCCACCCATTCGCGGCGCAACGCGCTCGCGAGCAGACCGGCACCCAGTGCGCGCGCCAGGTGCGGTCGACGTTCGCATCGCGCAGGTTGTACTACCGATGCCGCTCCTGCGGCGTCATTTTCACCAGCGGCTGTTGAAGCAGCTTGGCTCGGCCGACCCGGCATCCATTGTTTGATCGCAAGCGAAGCATGCATAGCGGTCAAGCGTGACGATGCCGAGCATGAACGGTCATCAGAACACGCCCCGCCGCGCGATGTCGCAACCGGCGGCAGCGGATGCCTGCCCAGGCGCATGCGCGGGAACATCGATCGGCACGGACACGTCGCCTGTTGCGACCCGCGCCCGCGTCGTCGACCCAAGGCGAGCTCGCGTGAACCGGGCAGCGCATCGCCCGGCTTCAGCTGCCCGCGCCGAACGTCCTCGGCGATCGCGTCGGCCAATTGCAGGGGACAGCGGCTGCTCCCGCGCGGGGTCGATTTCGATCGCGAATTCCCCGCAGCGCATGCCTGGATTCCAGTCCCGGCGTGGCGCCCACCGGACTAGCGGTGATCGCGAAAGTGGCGCTTTCCCGCCGCGCGAGCCGGGCGCAGGCTGAAATCTGCACGTTGCCAGAGGAGACGCCCATGAAGCAGAAAACATTGGTTGTGACACTGGCGGGCATCGCACTGGTCGCTCGACGGCTTTGGCGGCATCAGCGGCGACGGATTCACCGCTCGGTTATTCGGTGATGGAGTTGCCTTCGTTGGGTGACACGTCCAGCCAAGGCAGCGGCATCAACCTCTTTGGCGTGGTCGACGACCACGGACCCGATCCTGATCGGAACACCGCAATGACGATCGCCTGCATCATCCGCTACGACATCGATCCGTTCCAAGCGGACGCCTTCCGGCAATACGCGGAGAACTGGGGCCGCATCATTCCCCGCTGCGGCGGCCATCTGGTTGGCTATTTCATGCCGTGGCAGGGCACGAACTACGTTGCCTGGGCGCTGATCGCATTCGAAAACCTCGCGAGCTACGAGGAGTACCAGG
>JBOHYW010000378.1:0-2073 GCA_050738155.1 Rhodanobacteraceae bacterium | reverse complement strand
ACCGTGTCGGACTCGACCACGTATTGCTGGTGCGTCTGGCAACTGCCGCCGTGGTCACCGAAATGCTCGGTGGCACGCGCGAGCAGATTGTCAACGTGATCTCGCATGCATTTATCGACGGTGGCGCGCTGCGCACCTATCGCCATGCACCCAATGCCGGTTCGCGGAAAAGCTGGGCCGCGGGTGATGCGACGAGTCGTGGTGTGCGTCTCGCGCTCATCGCCCTGACCGGCGAGATGGGCTACCCGACCGCGCTCTCGGCGAAGACCTGGGGATTTTACGACGTGCTGTTCAAGGGGCAGCCGTTCAAATTCCAGCGCGACTACGGCAGCTACGTGATGGAGAACGTGCTGCTCAAGATCAGCTTTCCCGCCGAGTTCCATGCCCAGACCGCGGTGGAATGCGCCATGACCCTGCACCCCGAAATGAAGAACCGACTGGACGACGTCGAAAGGATCGTGATCGAAACCCAGGAGCCGGGCGTGCGCATCATCGACAAGACCGGCGAACTGAATAACCCGGCGGACCGCGACCACTGCATCCAGTACATGACGGCTATCCCGCTTATCTTCGGCCGCCTCACGGCCGGCGACTACGAAGACGAGATCGCCGCCGATCCGCGCGTTGATGCTCTGCGCGCAAAAATGAGCGTGCAGGAAAACGAGCAGTTCACGAAGGACTACTACGACCCGGCCAAGCGCTACATCGGCAACGCCATTCAGGTGTTTTTCAAGGACGGTACGCAGAGCGAACGGGTGGCGGTGGAGTTTCCCATCGGCCACCGCAAGCGCCGCGCCGAAGGCATTCCGGTACTGGTAAAGAAATTCGAGAACGCCATTGACGGTCGCCTGTCCACCGAGCAATGCGAAACACTCAAGTCGTTGTGCGCCGATCAAAAGGCACTTGAAGCCGCCTCCGTCACCGACTTCATGGCCCTCTGGCAAGTCTGAGAGCCAAGGGCTGCTTATGGTATGGTATGTGGTATGGCAACCATGAAAATACGCAGCACCTTTGCACTCGACGAAGCCACCGCGAAAGGCCTTGCACGGCTGGCGGCGCGCTGGAAGGTGAGTAAATCGCAGGCGTTACGTCGTGCGGTCGCGCAGGCCGAGCAACAACCGGGCCACCACGGCGACATGACGCCGGAAGAAGCCTTGAGCCATCTTGCTCAGCATCCGCCGCTCACAAAAAGGGCCGCGGATAGCTGGATCGCCAATAACCGGGCCAGCCGCCTGGCAAGCGACGACCGGGCCGAACGCCGAAGTGCTCCTGCGCGGTGATTCATCTGGATACGAACCTGTTGATCCGCATCGCGCAAGCGGACAAGCGGATTATCCGTGCGTGCCAGGGGTGGCTCGAAGAAGAGGAACTGGCAGTTTCCTCTGTTGCCTGGTTTGAGTTCATCTGTGGACCGTTGGGTGCGGAAGATATGCAGTTGATGGAACGTCTCGTGGAGGGGCGCATCCTGCCTTTTTCCGTTCCCCAAGCGGAACAGGCTGCTACGCTGTTCAATAAGGCCGGGCGCAAGCGCGCGAGCCGCTGGGATTGCATGATTGCGGCGGCTGCGCTTTACGGGAATGCGCGTTTGGCCACCCTGAATCCGAACGACTTCAAACACTTCGGTGATGCAGGGTTGGAATTGGCACCTATTCGCTGATAGCGGCGGCCGTGATGATATGGGGTAAGCCATGACAGAAATGCCTTCAGGTCTGCGCGCGAAGGATATGGTGTCGCAGGCATTGGAACAGGCGACGACGCTGCCGGCTGTTGCCTATGCCGATCCGGCGTTTCATGGTTTCGAACAGCAGTGTATTTTTGCGCGTAGCTGGCAACTGGTGGGCCGTGCCGATCAGTTGTGTGAAGCCGGGGACCATGTTGTCGCCGAAGTGGCCGGCAAGCCGATACTTGTCGTGCGCGATAGCGACGGCGTGCTGCGCGGGTTCTTCAATGTATGCCGCCACCGTGCCGGACCATTGGCGCTGGGAAACGGCAACGCCCGCCAACTACGCTGCCACTATCACGGCTGGACCTACACGCTGGAAGGCCAACTGCGTTCCGCGCACGAGATGGAAG
>JBOHYW010000377.1:0-2079 GCA_050738155.1 Rhodanobacteraceae bacterium | reverse complement strand
CGCTGCAAGGTCGAACGCTTCCCGCCAATCCCGTCGACCATGGGCGCCAGCGCCAAACGTCGCACTGCAACCCATAGACATCACCATCCGCTTCTGGCGGCTCCCGTCACTCAGCCGGCCCTTGTCGACCCCAACCGGACGGTCGCCAGTGACTGCTTTGGGGATGGACAATCATCCACTTCGATCCGCGATTTGAGTGACGCGCATACCGTCACGCCACCGGATGACCTGGAAAACTGGGCCGTTGGCCCCAGGGGCCTGTTCAAATGAGGTTGCTTTTGCTCAGCCCTCGCGGCGCTTCTTTTAGTCGCAGGAGTGAACGTGTGCAGCCGGCAGCGCTGTTCTCGACTGGTTCTCTGTCTTCTGGGTGTGGTGGCGCGACCGGCGCATGGCCCGGGTACGCCGTAGGTGGGCCAGCAGTTCCTTCTTCAAGGCCCCGCGAGACTGGATATACAGCGTGCGGTAGATCGTCTCGTGGGACACTTGGCGGCTCGTGTCGTCCGGATACATGCGCCCGAGCCAGCCGGCGACTTGCTCGGGGGACCATTGTCGGCGGAGCTTGGCGGCCACCTGATACGCCAATGCCCGATGCAACGCCAGCTTACACGGCTTGGGCCGCAGCGCCCGATCCCAGGCGGCCTGATCGGCTTGCGTCGCCCGGTAGCGTTGCCGACCTTGGTTGCGCTGCAGCTCGCGGCTGATGGTCGAGGGCGCCCGGTTCAGCGCCACGGCAATCGAACGCATCGACTTGCCCTCAGCTACACCCCGCGATATCTCCTCGCGTTCGGCCGGCCGCAACGCCCGCAGTGAGCGACGCCGCGGAGGTGGGCGAATTCCCCCTGACCGTGCCAAGACTCCGGCGATAGCAGAATGGTGCCGATCGAACAGGTTGGCAATCTGCTGCAGTGACTCGCCGCGCTGCCAGCGATCCCACATCACCGACTTCTGGGTCTCCGAGTAATAAATCCGCTTCCGGTAGTGCATCTGCAACACTCCTGCTGCCATGGCAGCTTCCAGTGTGTTGCATCCACCAGTTGAATCCGCCACCCGTTCCGGCCATTCGCGACTGTCCGCTTTGCGGAAGATTGGTATGCGCCGTGAATCGGCCAAAGCTACTGTGAAAACCCGACCCGCACGAGTGTTGTGGGCGGCCGTCTTCGGATTGACATGTATACTACTCAGTAGCATACTGTAACTGTGCTCACCATCATCGAGACGCCGCTGTTCTCCAAACTCTGGCCCGATTATTGGACCGAAGATGAGCGCACCGATTTCGCCGCTCATCTTTCGGCGAATCCCGAGGCAGGTGACGTAATCCCTGGTGCCGGTGGTTGTCGCAAAGTTCGTTGGATGCGCGCAGGCAGCGGCAAACGCGGTGGTGTGCGTGTGATCTATTACAACCAACTGGCAGATGACAGCATCGTGCTGCTGCTGATCTACGCCAAGAACGTGCGGGACACTATTGCACCCTCTGTCTTGCACAAACTCGTGGAGGAACTATGACCATGACCGAGAAACAACTGCGCTCCCGCGATGCCAAGCGAGACTTGGGCGCGGAACTGCTGGAGTCGGTGCGGCAGATGAAGCGCGGCGAAGGTAGCGTGGTCTATTCGCCCGTGATCAGTGCCCGCGCCAAGGCTGGGCTTTCGCAGAGCCAGTTCGCCCACCTGTTAGGGGTCTCAGTGCGCACCTTGCAAAGTTGGGAACAGGGCCGCAAGCAACCCTCCGGCGCGGCCCGGACGTTGGTCGAAATCGCGCAAAAGCGCCCGGATGTGATCCGGGAGTTACACCAAGCCTGATTCAGGCGGCGCGAACTGGTGCTGCTTGGTGAGCACGGCAGACGAGGTTGCAACGGACAGCAGTGTCGTCGTTTTCAGCGCGGCGTTGCGCTCTTGCCGAAATTCTGGCCATACACGAAGCTGCGCGTCAGGGTGATCTCGCGCGTGTGCGTACCCGAGCGGAGGCTGTAGTGCCCGGGCGGCAAGCCGTCGGTACGATAAAAGCCGAGCGGACCGGTCTTGGCGTTGCCGACGACATGGCCCCGTGGATCGAGCGCGACAATGGTCGCGCCTTGCATCG
>JBOHYW010000376.1:0-2133 GCA_050738155.1 Rhodanobacteraceae bacterium | reverse complement strand
TTTTTGCGGTGGAAATCCTCTACTCGCGCATGGCCTTCGAGGGCAGCGCGCTGATCTACACGTTGATTTCTGCGGCAGTCGCGTATGCCGTCATCGGCGCCTTCACGGGTTACACCCCCTTGTTCCTGCTGCCGGTGGACCACCGGGTGGTGCAGCCCTTGGACCTCGTGTGGTTCGCGATACTCGGGGTCCTTGCGGGCGGCGTCGGCGCACTGCTGCCCTGGGTGTATTACCGCATCCGCGATGTATTCCAGGCACTCAAGATCCCCCGCTTCCTGAAGCCTGCCATCGGCGGCCTGGCGGTCGGACTGATCGGTATCGCAGTGCCGCCGGTTATCGGCGGCGGCTATGGCTATATGCAGTTCGCACTGCAGGGTGGCACCGGACTGGTCGTGTGGGTCCTGCTGCTGTTTTCGCTCGGCAAGATCCTGACGCTGTCGCTCACCGTCGGTTCGGGCGGCTCCGGCGGGATGTTCGGTCCCACGATGTATGTCGGGGTAATGCTCGGCGCGTGCTTTGCAGCGTTTCTGAACCTGTTCCACCTGAACGTGGACAGCTCGTGGCTGGCCGTCGTCGGCATGGCTGCCGTGTTCGCAGGCGGCGCGCGGGTGCCGATCGCGTCGATGGTAATGGCGATCGAGATGACCGGCGGCTTCGCGCTCATCATGCCGACCATGTTGGCCGTGGCCTTGGCGTTCGTGGTGCAGGTCGCGCTTACCCGTCACGCCAAATACCCCACCATCTACGAAGCGCAGGTACCGACGCCCGCGCAAAGCCCGGTGTATCGCGAGGCGTACTACCAAACCGCCGCCGACTTGCTGCGCCATCAGGAAGTACAGCTCGATGACGACATCCTTTCGAGCGAGCTGCACAGCGCGCTGCAGCGCGGCAAGGGTATTGCGTTGACCCAGCGCGAGCAGCGACTGTACAGCGTGTCGATACGGCCCGGCTCGCCCGTGGTCGGCCGTGAAGTGCGCAGCCTTGGCCTTTCCCGGATGGGCGTCGTGATCGTCGGGCTGATCCGCGGCGAGACCGACATCGTGCCCAATGGCGGCACCAAACTTGAAGTCCGCGATGGTTTGCTGGTCGCGGCACGCTCCGAAGGGATCCAGCAGTTCCGCGATCTGATCGCGCCGCCGAGCCAGGTGTTCCCGCCCGTGGCGTGACCCGCAGCCGCCGTGCACCGCAGCCACACCCGCCCGTTGCGGTGCTTGCAACAAACACGCCGAGTTTTCGCCAAAGCAGACATCGTCGCGAGCTGGGCGAGTGGCAGCTTCGGCGGCACTGCGGTCGTCGATGCTAAAGTTCGTGCGTCGTTTTCTTGCCCTTCACCGTCCCATGTCAACCGAATCCATGACCGGCGCCGAGCGTCGTGCCGCGCTGTCGCTCGCGGGCATTTTTTCCCTGCGCATGCTCGGCCTGTTCATGATCTACCCGGTGTTCGCGCCATGGGCTCGCGGACTTCCGGATGCGACCGCGACGACGATTGGCTTGGCACTCGGCGCGTACGGTCTTGCCCAGGCCCTACTGCAGATTCCGTTCGGATTCCTTTCAGATCGCGTCGGCAGAAAGCCCGTCATTGCCGTGGGCTTGGTGCTGTTCGTGGCCGGCAGCGTCATGGCAGCGCTGTCGACGTCGATCTACGGCATCGTGCTCGGACGCATCATTCAAGGCACCGGTGCAATCGGCTCGACCGTGCTGGCACTGGCCGCGGACCTGACCCTCGAAGAACACCGCACCAGGGCGATGGCCATCATCGGCATGACCATCGGCGGTGCCTTCGGCCTCGCGGTGGTGCTGGGGCCGGTGCTGAACGGCTGGATCGGCGTACGCGGGATCTTCTGGTTGACTGCCGTGCTCGCGGGCTTCGGCATCGTGGTGTTGTACACACTGGTACCGCACGCCGCAGCGCGCCGCCTGCATCGCGATGCCGAACCCGTGCCCGCGTTGTTCCGGCGCGTTCTCGCCGACCGCGAGCTGCAGCGGCTCGACCTCGGCATTTTCAGCCAGCACGCCATATTGACCGCAAGTTTCCTTGTGATCCCGTTCGTGCTCACGCACGCCGGCGTGGCACTGCACCATCAGTGGTGGGTATATCTGCCGGTATTGGTGTTGTCGATTGCGTTGTTGGTG
>JBOHYW010000375.1:0-2224 GCA_050738155.1 Rhodanobacteraceae bacterium | reverse complement strand
CAGCACTCGCGTATGCCGAACGCACAGCAGGCTGGAACAACCGGCGCGGCGACGTGCTGCGGTTCACGCTGCCCAACGTGTACGGGCACGAACCCTGCCTGCTGTACGTTGTGCCTGCCCGACGCTGGGCGTACCGGGCATGGGAACGGCAGGCTGCCGCACGACAGCACCGCCACGGCGGCAACGCGGCATGACGCCGACGGCGCGCACGCTCACGGCTCTGCGTTCCGATGGCTGGACGGCGGAAGTGGTGGAACGCTGGAACCCGCATGCACGGGTGCGGCATGACCTGTTCCACGTCGCCGACATCCTGGCGGTGCGCGGGCCTGCCACGTTGGCCGTGCAGGTGAAGGCAGGGAGCTGCGTTGCGGCGCGCGTGGCGAAGCTCAGGGCATCCCCGGCGTTGCCGCTGCTGCTGATGGCAGGATGGCGGATCGAAATACACGGCTGGCGTAGGGTGAAGGTGAAGCGCGGCGGTAAGGCAACCCGCTGGGCCTGCCGCGTAGTCAACATGGCGAACGATGAGGCAACCGACGATGAGCCGCAAACCTGAAACGGAACCGATGCTGCGCGGGCGCGCTGCCCACCGGCGCACGCAGCACGACTACATGGGCGCGCTGCTGGACCGCGTGACGCTCGAAACGTGGGGCGAAGTAATCGACGCCACCGTCACGAAGGCGAAGGAAGGCGACGCACAAGCGCGCGCGTTCCTGGCTGCGTACCTTGTCGGCAAGCCGATGCACGAAGCATCTTCACCGCTGGACGTGACGGCAGCGCGGATTCGGGGCAGTGATGCGCTTGTGTCGAGACTCGCCAAGCCTGCCATAGACCGCGTGCGGTTCCCGTATGCGCACGAGGATGACGACGCCGACGACGCCATCCGCGCCAGCGTGGCCGCCGAACTGCCCGCGCATATCGAGCCGCAACCGTGAGCTATTCGGGCGGCTGGCGTCCGCACCTTGAAAGCGCGCTGTGTCTGGACGTGCGGAAGATGTTTCGCGTTCGCGCACTGCAACCGGGCTGCCAAACATCGGGCGCCTGGCAATGGACGCGCGACGGCGAGAAAGCGGCAAGCATCGGCTACCGGGCGACGCTGGGCGACGCATCCGGCACGCTCACGCTGGACTACACCGCCACCGTGGGCGACGAACGCAATTCCATCACCTGCACGATTGCGCTGGAAAGCCTGCCCTGCCACTACGGCGGCCGACGCTGGTTTGTCCGCTGCCCGTACACGCACCGGCGCGCATGGAAGCTCTACAAGTGGGCGAGCATCGAATGGTTTTGCTGCCGCGAAGCCGTGAAGCCGCGACCGACATATGCCAGCCAACGGGTAGGCGGTTCGGATCGGATCATGGCGCAACGCTGGGCACTGAGGCGCAAGCTACGCGACGATTACAGCGACCTTCTCGGCGACCCGATGAAGCCGAAGTGGATGCGGTGGCGCACGTTCGACCGCTATGCCGCGCGCGACGCCGAGCTGGCAAGCCGGGAATGGGGCTACTTTGCCCGCGTGCTGGCCCGCATGGGCGCGCCTGGGTTCGATTGAATTACCGGCAGGTTGGGCTTTGGGTTTAGGCTTGCGAATCGCACGCACCGGCTGCGGCTAGCAAACGTCAAGCCACTCGCGACCATGAAGCACCCGATAGGTGAGCGACCGCGATTGTTCGCGTAACATGACAGACGTCTTGCGTGGGGTGCCAGTTGCGCCAATTGCCGCGCAGGGCTAGCGAATCATGGGGACTACAGAATGAACAGGTACTTGGTGATTGGAGCCTTGCTGTGTGTTTTGCTCGCGCCATCAAGCGCTTATTCACAAGCTCACGAAGCGAGGGGCAATGGGGCTTCTTTGCACCATGCGGTGTTTAGGTGCGATTCGCCAGACGGGAAGGTCCTATACACGAACTTCGTCAATGACGGCTGCAAGGTCGTGTTTCTGTACGGCGGCCTTGTTCCATCTCGCGCTGGAAATCTTCCGAATCATCATCCGCGCAAGTCCGGAGCTGGGAGCACGTCGACGCCAGTCGCCGCTCGCGTTTTCCAGTTGGCATCAGGTAGCGTGGTTCAGATCCTGACGTACGACGCGACCGGAAACCCAATGAAGCAAGGTAGCGGGGTAGTGTTACCCGGTGAATTCAACTCTGAAGTGCAACACCTGACCAACTGAAGAGGCGCAGGTGCGGTAGCCTGCGCAGCTTCACCGGCAAGTGGAGTTGCACATGAG
>JBOHYW010000374.1:0-2258 GCA_050738155.1 Rhodanobacteraceae bacterium | reverse complement strand
CTTGCTGGTGTCGCGGGCGATACCGGTAACGTGGTGACCACGCCGGAGCAGTTCCGCGAGCAAGCGCGAACCGACGCGGCCGCTGGCGCCAATCAAGACGACGTTCACGCTGGTCTCCAAGGCTGTACAGAGTTGACCATTGGCATCATCCAACAGTGCCGGATCGCAGGATTCGAACGGCGTGGTGTGCGGGGTACCTGCGCGGATCAGCGGGAGCCCGCCGGCACGACGACGAAGGCCAGCGGTCGGACGCGGTCACGGCAGCGTAACGATGATGTTGTTACCAATACGTGGATGTGAGCTGTCATTTATGGGTTTCTCGCGATGACTGACCGTAATCACGAGGCGGTGCGGATGCCAACGCTCTTCTTCGGGCACGGCAACCCGTTGAATGCGCTGCACGCCAACGCATGGACCGAGGGCTGGGTCGCGATCGGCAAGCGCCTGCCGCGACCACGCGCGGTGCTTTCCGTGTCGGCCCACTGGTACCTGCCCGGCACCGCGCTGACCGCGATGGCGAGGCCGCGCACGATCCACGACTTCGGCGGTTTCCCGCGCGAGTTGTTCGAAGTGCAATACCCGGCACCCGGCGATCTCGACCTGGTGCGCCGGGTGCGCGGGCTGCTGCAGCCGCTGGAGGTGCGTGCAGATTTGTCGTGGGGACTGGACCACGGCACTTGGTCGGTGCTGCGCCACGTGTTCCCCGACGCCGACGTGCCGGTGGTGCAGCTGAGCATCGACGAGATGCAAGCGCCCGCGTTCCACTATGAGCTGGGTCGCCGTCTGCGCCCGCTGCGCGACGAAGGCATCCTGCTGATCGGCAGCGGCGACGTGGTACACAACCTGCACAGCTATGCCTGGGGCCGGCATCCGGCCGAACCGTTCGAGTGGGCGCTACGCTTCGAAGCCAAGGCCCGCGAGCTGATGCTGGAAGGCGATCACGAAGCTCTGGTGGACTACGAATCGCTGGGCCGCGATGCGGAACTGTCGGTACCGACGCCGGACCACTACCTGCCGCTGCTGTACGTGCTGGGCGCCAGTGTCCCAGGCGAACCGGTGGCCTTCCCGGTGGAAGGCATGGACGGCGGTTCGATCTCGATGTTGAGCGTGCAGTTCGGCTGAGCGTCGACGCTGCATGCGGATAACGTCCCCTTGGCCGGGAACGTTGCCCACCAGCCATGGCAGCCTCGCTCATCAGGTGCAGTGCGAGCCGTACGCCGAGGCCCCCAGCGCGCCGGGAATCACCAGGGCGTGCTCAAGTCTGCGCGGGTTCCCGCCATGCTCACAGTCTCCTTCACGCCGCGTTTTGCGCCGTCCGGCTTCGATAGATGCCGCCGCTCTTCATCACGAAATCCACCTTGGCCGTGACACCAATGTCGGCGATCGGATCCCCCGGCATGGCAACGATGTCGGCGTGCTTGCCGACCGCGAGCACACCGATATCCGGTTGATTGAGCAATTCCGCCGCGACGCTGGTTGCGGCCTTGAGTGCGCGCACGGGCGTGAGGCCGGCCGCCACCATCGCCTGGAATTCGAGGATGCCGTGGCTGAAAGGGAACATCCCGCAATCGGTGCCGTAGGCGATGTTCACGTCGCTGCCGGCAATCAGGCGTTGTGATTCGATGATCCGCTGGTTGTCCCGGCTGAACTTCCAGACCGCCTGGCACGGCAGGGTGTGCGCATGGAGGGCGCGCATGTCCTCCCGGGTCATCTGCATCGTCGGCACGACAAAGGCATCGGACGCCTTCGCCATCGCGAGCGCCTCGCGGTCGATCAGGTACGCATGTTCGAGGCTGCGCGCTCCCGCGCGGATGGCCTGCTTGCAACCCTCGGCGGCGCCGGTGTGCACCGCGACCGGCATGCCCAGTTGCCTGGCCGTCGCAGCGAGGACGTTCATTTCGTCATCGAACCACGTCACCCGCGCCGGATCGTCACCGGGGCTGAAGTAGCCACCCGTGTTGGTGGTCTTGATCCAGTCGCTGCCGAAGGTGTGCTCGCGCCGCACCAGCGCCTTGATCGCGCCCGCATCGTCGGCGATGGCGGAAACCGGAATGTCCCAGCGCGACGCATAGAATCCGCGCAAGTCACCGTGACCGGCCGACGAGCTGATGATGTGCGCTGCGACGATGAGTCGCGGGCCTTCCACCAAGCCACTGTGGATGGCGTTGCGCAGATCGACGGTCGGGAATTCCGGATCGGCCGAACCCATGTCACGCAGGGTCGTGAAGCCGTAACGCATGTACTCGCGGGCGATGCTC
>JBOHYW010000373.1:0-2289 GCA_050738155.1 Rhodanobacteraceae bacterium | reverse complement strand
TCCTCGCCGCGCAGGATGGAATACAGCCTCTGGATGGTGCAGATGGTAACCTTGCACACTGGGTCGATGTGCGATGAATGCAGGTGCTGCACGTTGTACAGCTCGGTGAACTTGCGCTGGGTATCCGGCGTGCGGAAGTTGTCGAATTCTGTGCGGGTCTGGTCGCCGAGGTTGGATCGGTCCACCAGGAACAGGATGCGGCGCGCCTTGGCGTATTTGATCAAGCGGTACGCGAATGCGCAGGCGGTGTAGGTCTTGCCGGCGCCGGTGGCCATGTGGATCAACGCGCGCGGACGGTTTTCCGCCAGCGAACGTTCGAGACCGGCGATGGCTTCGATTTGGCAATCGCGCATGCCGGTGGTGATCAGCGGATGCGCGGCGGGCATGGCCTTGAGCCGCGCGCGCAGGGTGTCCGGTTCCGCGGCCCATTCGGCCAGGGTCTCGGGACGATGGAAAGCGAACAGGCGGCGCGAGCGCGGGTCGGGATCGCGCTGGTCGCGGAACAGGGTTTCAACGCCGGTGGATTCGTACAGGAACGGCAGCTTGCCGCCGTCGACACCGGCCGCGAGAAACACCGGCAGGCTCGCGGCGTAATTCGCGGCCTGCTCCGCCACGCCCGACAGGGTGGTGCCCTCCTTCTTGGCTTCGACGATGCCGACCGCCTTGCGGTCCACCAGCAGCAGGTAGTCGCAAGGGCCGGTCTTCAGCGGCACTTCGCGCAGCGCGATGCCGCGGCCGGCGCCGAAATCCATGTCCGCATAGTTCTGCACCACCCAGCCGCACGCAGTGAGTTGCGTGTCGATCTTCTCGCGGGCGAGTTGTTCAGGCGTCAGCGGCGGCAAGACGCATCCCCTTTGCGCGATGTCGCAAGAATACCGGACGGCTGGCGATCGCCCAAGCTGGCCGGTGCAGCAACCGCTTGGGCAGAGAACCCCCGATCAATCCCAATTTTCGTCACCCCGGCGCAAGCCTGGGTCTGTTTCGATCTTGATTCGTTGGAAGAACATCAAGATGGGTACCGCCCGCTCCTGCTGCCTGCCCTTCGGGCCATCGGCTTCGCCGATGTTCGCTCCGGCATCCTGCCTTCGCATTCCGGCTTTCGCCGGAATGACGAGCAAAAATCAGGGTTTCCCTGGTGCTGCGCCAGCCTCGCCGATTGGCCGGCTCTGCCACGGCCGCAGCACGCGGTACACCGGCGTGGCGGTGGCGTGGCGCCGTTCGGCGCTGACGAGGCGGCGGCACTGGAGCCTGCGGATGGCGGTTTGCACGGCGGTTTTCGACAGCCCGACGTCGCTGGCGATGGTCTGGTAGCTGGCTTCGACGGTGGCGCGCCCGCGCCCTTGGCTGTGCCGCCACAGGTACAGGTAAACGAGGAAACCCGAAGCAGAATGGTCGTGCCCGACCAGATCGGGCATCAATACATCGACGAGGTAAAGATCAAGCGAGAGGTCTGCCATGGCAATCAACACTATAGCGGATGCTGCTATAGCTGGCCTGCCCGGCATGCGACAGTAACCAGGCCTTGACTGCCCGGAGTGCGAAGCATGATCACGAATCTCAAATTCGTCAGCGTTCCAACACGCGACCAGGCCCGCGCGTTGGCCTTCTGGACCGAAAAGATGGGTTTTCGCGTGGTGACCGACCAACCGATGGGCGAAACGCAACGCTGGATCGAGTTGCGCATCGGCAATGCCGAGACGCGGCTGGTGCTGTTCACCCCGGATGGCCAGGAGGACCGTGTCGGCACGTTCTTCAACGGCTCGTTTGCGTGCGACGACGCGCACGCCACCTATCGGCAGTTGAAGCAGCGCGGCGTCGAGTTCGACCGCGAACCGACCAGCGAACAGTGGGGCACGTATGCGATTTTTCGCGACCCTGACGGCAATCAGTTCGTGCTGGGTTCAAAGTGACGCTAACGCGAAGCGCTGACAATGTGGGGGAATAACGGCAAGCAGGTAGGGTGGGTTATCGCCACGGGCGCGTAACCCGCCATTTACCTCGGCGAGGGTTCCGGCGGGATACACCGCTACGCGGGTTATCCCACCCCACACGAGCTACACGAACTCAATACGCCGCGGGTACTTGCGCGCGCAACGCCTCTGCTTGCATGGCCGTCACCGTCCTGATCAGGCTTGCCGCGGGCGCCACGCCCTTGTCGGCGAAGATGCCGGCGAGTTCTTCGTAATACCAAAGCGTGCCGTCACGGCGCCCGGTGAAGCGATCGAATATCGCATCGCCCAGCAAGCGCAGGTCGGCGAGGATGGCGCGGGCGTTGTCGAGCTTGTCGCA
>JBOHYW010000372.1:0-2295 GCA_050738155.1 Rhodanobacteraceae bacterium | reverse complement strand
GTACACGAAGCGCTCGCTGCGATGTTCGCCGCCTCCCGGCGCAACCTCGATGATGCGCTCCCCGATGGGCTCGCGCGCGCCGTTTGGGTCAGCCGTCAACTGGTAGTCGTCCCAGTGCGTTTTCGCCACCGTCGCGCCTTCGATGACGCGCACGTGCGGCGTGAACTTCAGCTTCGAGAAATACGCGACGGCGGCCTGCTCATCGGCCGCATCGAGATTGCGGGCTTCTTTCGGCATCACTTCGTTGTCGCGCTGGCCGTCGCGGAATGCCTGCAACTGTTCGCGCAGATACGCCTCTGAAAGTCCCGCCAACGAGGCGCTTGACGGAAAGCCTTCGCCGCCCACCTTGTGGCAATAGCCGCAGGCCCATGCTGGCTTGCGTCCGAACGCCACGATATGCGGCATCGGCGGGTGATCGTGCGGAAACCAGTCGGCAGCCTCGAAACCAGTGTCGAGTTGCGCGACCGTGTAGGTTTGCGTGCTGCCCGGCACGTGCAACGACTGGCTCATGTCGGGCTTTGCCGCCTGCGAAGACTTCGGAACGCTGGGATCTGGCGAATGGGATTTGGGAAACGCCCAGGCTTCGGCCGCGTGGATCGCGGCATCGGACGATGATGTCGCGGCGCCGTTTGCAGCACCCATGCTTGCGCCGGCGGCCAGCAGCGAAACCATGATCGTCGCGATGGCGAGCGACACTTCGGATTGCGTACGCATGACGACCCCTTGCGAGAACCACGATGGCGGAACACGCAAAACATCCGGGCGGCCAATTGGCCACCCGGAGTTTCGTATTGCGCTTACTTGCCGGCGGTATAGCTGAGGTCGGCGTTGTACTTGTCGAAGTGGTCGGGCGCCTTTGCGATGGCGTCGTTGAGCGACTTGCGGATCGCGTCCGCACTGGCGTGGCCGTAAACGCCTGCCACCATCTTCCACAATGTGGGGTTGGCATCCATGCCGACCTCCGCCCAGTTCTTGCTCCGGATCACCAGAAGGTAATCGGGTGCGCCATCACCGCCGCCCTCGATCTGCATGGTGGCCCAGTAATACGGCCACTTGGCTTTGGCGGCCGCCGCGGTGATTTTCTTGACCGCACCGGTGAAAGCCGCATCCGCGTCGTGGCCCGGCTTCAACGTGTAGTCGATCACGTGCAGGAGCGGCGGTGGCGTTTGCGTCTTCCAGTCCGCGGGCAGGTGGCTCATGTCCGGCTGGATCACCATGAACGCGCTGGTCTCGCTCATCAGATGCGGATTGCCCTGCGCGCGCCAGGTTGCATCGCATGCTTTCGCCTGTGCATCCAGAGTATCCAGGTCAGCCCACGTGATCGGGCCCACGTCGGTGGAATACATGTAGTCGTTGCCGGTCTCGTGCGTGACGGTCGGCTCGCTGAATTTGACGTGATGCTCGCGAAGGCATTGGTTGTAGGCCTTGACGCCGGCCTCGTAGGCCTGCTGGTTGGCAGGCGCCACGGTGTCGGTGTAGTCCCGCATGACGACGGCCTTGTCCGAATTTGCCGCAAAGGCACTTCCAACAGCGCTTGCCGCAAGCGCTGCAACCACACACACAGTCAGAACTTTCATACATCCTCCGCTGTAATTGACGTCGACGTGCAGCCATCCTCGGCTCCCCGGTCGGACGAAGCGGGGTGGGCGGTTCGCGGTCGCCCGAATGCATTGGCATCACTTGCCGGCGATGTAGCTCAGCTCGTGTTGTATTTGTCGAAGTGGTCGGACATCTTCGCGATCGAATCGACTTGCGGATTGAAACTTGCCCTATAGAGCCCGGATTCACCACCCAGTTCGTCCCCGTTGGGCCCAAGTCATGCGTTCGCGGTAGTACGAGATCCATCGCTACGACGCACCGTTGGCAAAGATCGAATCCAGCGCGTCGCGCAAGTGCTCCGGGATCTCGTATGTGTTGCCGCCGGTTTCATGGTCGACGGCATACTCGTCGAACTTGACACCGTGCTCCCGCAGACACGCGGTGTAGGCCTTGACGCCTGCCACGTAATCCTCCATCCCGGCAGGCGCAATGGTGTCGGTTAATCAATGGTGACGATGGCCTTGTCCGGATTTGCCGCGCGGGCACTGGCGGCAGCGGAAACTGCAAGTATCGCAATCGCGCACGCAGTCAGTCCCTTCATGAGCCCTGTGGAAAATTCGAGTGGATCTGTCACGGATTTCGTTGGTGATTGGTGCCATGGTCTGGGCATGCCGCATCAGGTTCTACCTGCATTACGTCTTACACGGGAAAAAAGTTGGACGCGTATTCACTCCGACCGCGCGCTTCAGGATCCGC
>JBOHYW010000371.1:0-2335 GCA_050738155.1 Rhodanobacteraceae bacterium | reverse complement strand
ACATGCGACGCCCAGTTACATGCCGCTAGTGCACGGCTTCGTCGCGGGCTGGGGTACGGGTGCATTTGCGCTCATTGTCTACACGGTGCTGGCGCCGGCCATGCCGGGCCCAGCCTTCGGCTTCTTACCGGGGCTGTTGTTCGGCTTGGGCACCACAGCCATGCAGGTGTTGTTCGGAGCGTTCGTGGGAACATGGATGGCGCGGCGCAAGCTCGACGACCGAATGCGCAAGCAGATCGCGCGCATGGTTGCGGGACGTACATTGTTCTGGGGCGGCTTGGCATTCATCGCACTCGGTATTGCCGGTTTCTTCTGTCCTGAGCTCGGCGGCTACGGCTTCGGCACAGGCCTGCGAGTACACAATCTGTCGCGTATTGGTGTCGGTTTCCTTCTGGCGGTGCTGGTGCCCTTCGGCGCCGGCAGTTACGCCATGATCCGCTCGCTGCGGGAAGCCAAGCTTCGATGGCAGTGAGGCCGCGCCCCCGCCAAACGCTTGCTGCCGCGGGAGCTGCAAGCGCGATTCGAACCACCTGTGTTGACGCCGCAGCCCGTTCTGCGATCGCGCCGGACGGACTGGCCGGTTCCCGACGGGCGCTCGTGGCATGACTTCCGGTGGGCCGCAAACGTCGGTGCGCGACACGGGTAGTCAGCATTCTGATCGCGTGGCTGTGGCGTCAGCCGATACTGAAAGGCGCCCACCCGTACCCAAGAGCAGACGTTCGCGAACACGCATCGAAGGACGGGAATGGGTCGCAGGACTAAACCCAATACTGTTCAGCACTACTGTCCGGTTAGAAATTGAACAAGATCAATTGATTGGCGACTGGAGGCGGTTCGGGTTGGGATCGAACGGGCTGCAAGGCGCATGACAGCTGGGTTTTCTCGAACACCGAGACCGACAAGATCTGTAGACACGTGTAGAGCGAGGCATCGAGTTGCAACTCCTTCTTGACGATGGCGATGAGCACGTAGGCGGATACGACGCACCAGATCTGCGTCTTCACCGCGTTCTCGCTGGTGCCCAGGAAGCGCTTGATGCGTAGGTGCGTAACCGCTCTGTAAGGGGCTTCCTGTCAACAGCGTCGGCGTCCATGCTGTTGGTCTCAGTTTCGTGATGCGTCACATATTGGGTTCCTCGCTGGGTAGGCGTGGCGTTGCGGGCGGTCAGTTTCAGGCTGCAGTTCTGTAAACGGTCTTGTGGCACCGGTGGTGCGGGTGCGGACCAACGTATAAACCGCACCCGGAAACCGCACTCAAACGGCGGGGTTGCCGGGGCTTCGGAGATCGGCCGAGGCCCGGGATGGCAGCCGTTTCGGTTATCAGGTTCTTTCCGGGACGGTCTGACCGTGACCTACTCGTTCGCGCCGACGGGGGAAGAGGGAAAACAGGATCTCTCTCGATCTGTGTTGAAGCACGGTGTGCTGGTGGCGACCAAAGGATCCGATCTCATCAGGTGGGCCACCGCGAATCTCGTTCAGTCAAGGGCGGTCGAAGACCGGCGAAGCGAACCCTTGACTGCGCGTAATCCACTGACAATGAAGACTGGTCGAAGCCGACGCAGGAGGGCTTCGGCCAGTCGACGCTCCTGCTCGACCCCGGTCTTTGCCCCTCGCAGTACTACAAGCGCGGTTTGTTGTCATCCACACGAAACGAGAGAAAGGGCAGCTGGGTGGTCACCTCGGCGAGCTGCGCCTGCAGCGTATCGACCCGGCTGTGCAAGGTGCTATTGGCGGCCTGTACCGCGGCGTATGCCGATTCCAGAGCGGCGCTTGACAATGGATTTATTCAACGCTTGAATCAGGCGTTGATTATACCAGACTGCGCATTGTAAATGGTAGATTTTGACCATCTTTTCAGACGTTTTTTAATCACCCAATCCAAGCCTTCAATGAGCGCCTGGAACTCGGCCGGGCTGAGCGCCGCGACCACGCCAGAGGACGACCGCGCTCCGCCATAGCGCCCCCGTTCCAGTCGCTTGCCCACGATGGTGTCGCCCTCCCAATCGCCCACGCGACCGCGTTGTTCGACGATGGCAGGGCGTTCATGGATACGCCACCCGCCAAAGCGCTGGCGTTCACGGGGCGTGCCGCAGCGGTGGCGCCGGCGTTGCTTGCGCCTGCGCAGGTGCTGCCACAAAGTGCCGCCGCGTTGCCGGTCGGCAGCGATGTGCTGATAGATGCGTTCCGTGCTGATTGCCACCTCGTCCGTCCCGGCGATCTGCTCCGGGCTCCAGTCCTTGCGCAGGCGCGCTTCGACCGTGACCCACGTCTGTGCGTCGATGCGCGGCAAGGCATTGGCAACATGCCGACGCTGCATGGCTTGGCGTTGCGCGTAA
>JBOHYW010000370.1:0-2352 GCA_050738155.1 Rhodanobacteraceae bacterium | reverse complement strand
CTCATAATGCGGTTCGATCCCGCCTCTAGCCACCATCGAATTCGAAAAGTCCATGTTTCCATGGGCTTTTTTATTGAACACAATGATGGAGCCAGACTCGATCCGAGGTCCGGCAAGCGCGCCAAGTTTCGGGCTCGTCCGCATGGCCAATATCGATCCCATCATCGATGTCGCCTGCACCCCGCACGCGCTCGATGTCCCCGAAGACACACGCATCCACCTGTGCGTGTACCACGCGCGCTTGCCGCTGGTGCATCGCTCGACCATCGAGCACATGCTCGCTACCACGTTCAGCCGGCGCACCGAGGATGCAGTGTGGCAGCAGTCGGAAATCCGCCGCGCACTCGATACGCACCAGGAAGCCAACCAGTTGGTGCTGGCTTGTGCGAAGCGGCAGCGACCAAGGCTGGCGCTGGCACCCGCAACCCGGATTCACCAGGCGGCTCAGAGAAAGTTCACTGCCATGGATCGACCAGTTCGATGCCGCAACCTTCGAAATCGCGTACGTTGCGCGTGGCCAGCGCCGCCCCGCGCGAACGCACGATGCCGGCGATCATCATGCCGGATTGTCCAGCCGGGTGTCCCTGCGCGCGTCGCTGCGCCGCAATGGAGGCATAGGCGTCGGCAGCCGCATCATCGTAGGCCAGCACATGCCCGGTGAGCTTCTCGTCGAAAAGTCGCCGCAAGCCCAGCAACAAGCCGCTTCTGCGCCGACCTTCGGGTATGCAATACAGACCAAACAGCAATTCGCCGCGAGTGACGGCCGTCGTGAATACATCGTCTCCCGGCAACTCAGCTACCCATGTCATCACCTTGGGGTCTGGCACGGGCTTGAACAGCTCCGAAATGACATTGGTGTCGAGCACAAACATCAGCCGAAATCCGGCGGCTCACGCATGGGCTCACGCACCGGCAGTTCCAATTCGATGCCGCCATACGGTTCCACGACCGCACGGATGCTGTCCACCAACATCCGCCCGGTCAGCGGTTCCGCCTGCAACGAGGTCGACAGGATGCGACGTGCCTCCTCCTCCATCGAATGCCCGTGCTGCGCTGCCCGCAAGCGCAGCCGCGATTTGAGATCGTCGTCCAGATTGCGAATGGTCATGGTAGCCATGGGGCTCTCCAGCAGTGACTGCAATGATTGCATTGTAATCGACAGGGCGCGAAGACGCCATCAGCACCGCAACCCGTCACACCATCGGCTTGGTTGGCTTGGCAGCCGTTGCGTTCCGCGAGGCAACCGGACGTTGGAAATGCAACCGTGGACAACCAGCACCGGGGAGCGAACGTGGGTGAACTGACCGACACGGGAAAACGGTTCGTGCCAACCGCGGCAGCCGCGGTGCAGCGCGTCCGCAACGCCTGTTTCCATGCGTCGCAGGGAATTCATCACCCGGGGAAGCTTTTCTCGCTCCGGAGCCAACCGCCGAACGCGCCCGGGGCGAGCGACCGCCGATGGTTTGCAGGCGAGGTCGACGCGCCGTGGCCATGCGCGTCGTCGCACGACGCCGCAGGGTTCACCAGGTACCGCGGTGCTCGGGGATGCGGGCAATCAGCGGCAATGCCAAGACCAGCACGACCGCAATGACGGCGTAGATCCGTGCCTGACTGATCCCGGGCCGGGCGGTGTCGGCCATGATCGCGGTCGCGACCGCAACCGTGGCGATCTCGCCGATCTGGTTGAACAACGAGCGCATGGCCGCCAGCGTCGATGACTGCTCGGGCGCCAGCTGGAGTCCGGCGTTGCGGCTCGGCGGACTGATCGTTCCACCGCCGGCCCCGACCAGGAAGGTCGCCCCCGCGAGCCATCCATACGCCGGGATGCCCGCGACGGGCGGCATGGCCAGCAGGAAGGTGCCGACGGCGATCAACAAGCACCCGATGTACAGCGGTATGCGATAGCCGGTCTTGCGCAGCGCCATCGTCACCGTGAACGACAGGAGGATCGCGGCAACGCCCTCGGCAATCAGCAGCGTGCCCGAGCCGAGCGCGTCGATGTGATAGCGGTTGGCCGCATACAGCGGTGCCAGCAAGATGACCCCACCGGTCACGCCGCCATATACGACGTTGACCAGATTGACCGCGCCGAATCCGCGTCCGTACACGAACCGCGGCGCGATGAACGGATGCCCGCTGCGCCGGATGTGCCAGACAAACAGCGAGACCGCCGCGATCGCGACCAGCAACGGCAGCAGGAACCCGACGGATGCAACCCGCGAGGTCGGCTCACCGAGGTAGCTTGCGGCAAACATCGCCGTGAACAGCGACGCGCCGACGAGCGCCAATCCGGCCAAGTCCACGCCGGCGTGCGGCACGCCCCGGTGCGCCCGGTCATGCGGCACGTAGCGC
>JBOHYW010000369.1:0-2360 GCA_050738155.1 Rhodanobacteraceae bacterium | reverse complement strand
AGTCTAGGCAGAGTCAGTGTTATTTTCAGCCCAACTTTGCGAATGCACGACCATCGCATGCGGCGGCGGCATTAAGCTCCGGCGTCATCGGCTCGACGGGCGCATCCAGCCAGTCATCGAGCATTTCAGGATGACTGGTGCCGGGGTGCTCAATGCCGGCGTCGTCCAGAAACGCCACGGCAAATCGTCGCCGATGTGTCCGGTTGCTGGGCTCGTACGCGGCCATTCGCCATACGATGGCGATGTGTCCACACAACGGGCGCATGCGCTCGGTGCGCACGTCGGTCTTGCGAAACGGTTTGCCATCATCGGTTTTGAGGTTGCGTTCGCGCGCCATTTGCCACGCATCGAACACGTCGCACCGGTCTTCCAATACCTTACGCAGCGCAGTAAGGGAGGGCCTTGCAGCAGTCAGCGTGTCCCCATCCGCGAACGCCTCAAAGCGATTGATATGGCCCAGCAAGTTTTCGATGGCGTGGCGGCTGCGGGCTGGGGTTGGAGCGTTTTTGCGGTTGTGCAGCGCTTCGCCCTTGAAGTAGGCTTCCCGGAATTCTTCCAGTGTTTTGAGCGCGTCGGTAACCGCCGCAGGTGGATGGTAGCCGTCCAATTCGCTCACGAGCAGCAGTGCGGTCAGGCGTTCGCGTGCGTCGGTCTCCGGACGTGCATTGAGGTTAGAATCCTTGTTGTCCATGCGGTGCTCCAGTCATCGTGTGGTTCTCGGCCCAGCGGTGCGTGAACACTGACTGGGCCATTTCGTGCGTTACGCCTTGCGCTTGATCGGCACGACCTTGGCGGTGGTGTCTGTCAGCAGCCGGTGCAGGGTTTCCAGCGCCGCGCGGGTTTCCGGCTGGTACGAATAGCGGTCATAGTGCCGGTCCTGCACACCGGTCAGCCCGTGCGATTGCAGGTGCGCGCGGGTTTCCTTCGATACGCCCGCGCCAGCGAGCCGGGTCTCAACGGTGCGCCGCAAGTCGCCCGGCGTGAATGTTCCGCCCGGTAGTTCGCCAGCATCGAGCATCGCCGCCGCGACACGATGTACGCGGGTCATCATCCCGGCGTACAGCGCGCCGGATTGACCGCGCGTGAACGTGAAAACATACGGCCCGAGTTCGCCTGCGCCCATGTCCTGCATCGCACCCAACGCAGCCGGTACCAGTGGAACGTCATAGCGGCGCGGCTCACTGCGGCGGCCTTTCAGGTCCGCCATGCGCAGGGTTTGCGCGTCCGCATCAACATCCGAAACTGTGGTGCGCGCCAACTGGCGCACGCGCTGGCACCCGGTCAGCAGGTGGAACCTCAGCGCTGCATGTTCCGGGCCTTGGATGCGGTACCAATACGCGCGCAGTTCGGCCAGCGACAACGCCCGGTCGCGCGCCTTGTCGGCACCGTCTATCGGGATGAGGCTCGCGGCAGTGTTGAGCGTAATGCGAAGATCACGCAACGCTAGCAACGCCTTAGCGCTCTGGCGTGCCTTGATTCCCGCGCCGTAGGCCGCACGCAGGTACGCGCGCAGCATTTCTGCCTGCCGCAGCTTGCCCGCATCCACGGGTGCGGCAACGATGCGCAGCAGGTCATCCGGCGTTACGTCCGCCAGCGCGCGTGACCACAGGTCCGCGAACGGCTCCGCGACGTAGCGGGTCAGCACCCGGCGCACTTCGGCTGCACTGCGTTTGCCATCACGCGATAGCTGGTCTGCGTAGGCCGTAAGCAACACGCCCAAGGTGCGCTCGCGCTTGGCCTTGGTCTGCACCTCAGCGGCCTCGCGTTCGGCCCGCAAGGATGCGCGCAGGTCGCGCTCGCCGCTGCGATAGCGTGTCGAGAGTTCGCCAACCCGGTCCCGCGCAGCGTCGAGCGTCAATGCATGGTCGCCGTATTCGCCCAGCGGGATCACGTCGCGCCGACCACCGGACGCGGTGTATCGGAAATAGAACAAGGTCGATCCGCTCGGCAACTTGCGGGCCACCAGCGCACCCGCTCCGCGCGGGCCTCCATCCGATGTCCACTTGCCGCGTTTCAATGAGTCGAGTTTGCGTGTCGTGAGCTTCGCCATCACACCCTCCCGCCTAGTCAGGGCATCGGCACCCGCGGTTCGAGCTTGTGTGTTGCGGGGTTGCCATCACACTTCCCCGTCGAGTCAGAATGCCCATTCGGTTGCCGTTCGGTTGCCGTTCGCGGCAGGTTCGTATGATACGCCTTGCGACGGCATACGACAAGATACCAAGATGTGATGCGGGTTACAGCCGTTTATCTGCGGTTGCCTGAAACCGCATGCGACACGGAAAAACCTGACTCTGACTCAGGCATTCGGTGGTTCGAATCCATCCGGGGCTGCCATCTTTTTTTGCGATCATCCCTGCTCG
>JBOHYW010000368.1:0-2366 GCA_050738155.1 Rhodanobacteraceae bacterium | reverse complement strand
CTGCTACGCGATACCTCCGACCACATCCTGCTGCTGACAGGTACGCCGCACAAAGGCGATCCGGTGAATTTCAGCTTGTTCCTGCAGCTGCTCGACCGTGACGCCTACGCCGATGTGAAGTCCATTCACGAGGCGATGAGCCGCCGGCACGCGCCGTTCTATCTTCGCCGTACGAAGGAAGCGATGGTGTACTTCCCCCGACGGCAAGAAGATGGTGCTTGGGTCGCCGAGAAAATTTTCACGAAACGCATTCCCCGCACCGTTGCGTTCAATATCGATGGCGCCGAATTTGAGCTGTACAAGGCTGTCACCCGTTTCGTGAAGCGCCAAAGCAATCTCGCCGCTGCCCGTGGCGACGACTCGCGCGCCCGCGCGGTCGGGTTTCTGATGGCGCTGTACCAGCGACGCCTTGCTTCCAGCACTTACTCGATGCGTCACTCACTGGAGAATCGTGCGCGCCGGCTGGAGGACGGTCTCGCCAACGCCCAGGAGTTGCTGCGGCAACCCGCGCCGGACGTACCGGATCAGGCTGAACTCGAGGAAATGGACGAGGCCGATCGTGAGCGGCTGGAAAAGCGTCTCGAAGCTATTTCCCTGGCGCAAAGTGCAGAACAGATACGCGACGAAATCCACGAACTCCGCGACCTCGCTAAGGAGGCCAAGGCTGTCGAAGATTCCGGCACCGAAGCCAAACTCTCCAAGCTGAAAACGCTGCTGCAGGAAGAAGGCTTCTTCGGCGACCCCGGCAAGCGCCTGCTCCTTTTCACGGAATTCAAGGACACCCTCGACTATCTGGTCGAGCGCCTCAAAACGTGGGGGTTCAACGTCGGCACGATCCACGGCGGCATGAAGCCCGGTTCCCGTGACGAGCCCGGCACCAGGGTGTTCGCTGAGCAGCAATTCCGTGAGGGCGCCACCCAGGTTCTGGTCGCCACCGAGGCCGCAGGCGAAGGCATCAACCTGCAGGTCTGCAACATCCTGTTCAACTACGACATTCCGTGGAACCCGAACCGGCTGGAACAGCGCATGGGCCGCATCCACCGCTACGGCCAGAAGAAGGACTGCCTGATCTTCAACTTCGTTGCGACCAACACGGTCGAAGGCCGGGTGCTGCAGAAGCTACTGCACAAACTTCAGGAAATCCGTGATGCACTGGACGACGACGCCGTGTTCAACGTGGTCGGTGAAGTGCTGCCCGGGTCGCGAGTGGAACAGGTCCTGCGCGACTACTACGCCGGCAAGCTCGGCGACGCCGACCTCGAAGAACGCATGCTGCGCAACGTCGACGAAGGCCATTTTCGCAACATCTGCCAGAACGCGCTCGAAGGACTCGCTTCGAAAAAGCTCAATCTCAACATGCTGGTGGAGCGTCGTGCCCGCGCGCAGGAACGACGTGTGGTGCCAGAGACCATCGCCCGTTTCCTGCTGTCCGCGGCAGACTACGTACCGTGGAAGTTGAGGCCCGTATCCAATCTGCCCAACGCGTTCGATCCACCGCGCACACCTGACGTGCTGCGCCAGTACGAGCGTGAATCCGATTGGCGCATGGCGGCGCTGGCCAGCAAATACCCGCGCTGCTCCACCGATCGCGACCTCGCTGAAAAGCGCAACTTCGAATGGGTGACCCCGGGTCACCCCATGTTCGAGGCCGTGCGGCGACATGTTGCGGCCAATGCGCAGGACGCGATGACCAAGGGCGCCACGTTCTACTCGCTTGAACATGACGCACCGGCGCGCATCGATTTTTACCGCGCCCGCGTCGTCGACGGCACGGGCGATGTCGTCCACGAGAAGCTATTCGCGGTGGAGACCCCGACCAACGGCGAGCCGCACCTGCGCGAACCCGGCGCGCTGGGCGATTTCGAACCCGCCAAAGCGTCGGCCGAGCTGCCGGAAGTCGCGAACCTGCCCGAGCCCAGCGAATGGCTGCATGCCAATGCACTGGCGCCATTTCTGGAGGCCACACGTCGCGACCGCGTCGCCGAAGTGAAACGCATTGCCGATCATGTGGAGCTATCGCTTACTGAGCTCCTGCAACGCGCTGATGATGAAGTGGGACGCGCCGCTACTGCGAAGGAGCGTGGCGATCAGGGCGCAGAAGGCAGGCTGGCCCAAGCCATGACGCGTTGTGATGAACTGCAAGCCCGCCGCACGGCACGCCGCAACGATCTCCAGCGCCAGAGCGCCCTCACGTTGCAGGATGTCAGCCGCATTGCCAGCGTGCTGGTAATTCCCCATCCAGAACGTAATGCGCCGGACGTGCGGCGCCTGCATCAAAACCCCGAAACCGAAGCCGCTGCGATGCGCGTAGCGATGGAGCACGAGCGTGCGCAAGGTCGGCGGGTCGAGGACGTATCCGCCAAGAA
>JBOHYW010000367.1:0-2378 GCA_050738155.1 Rhodanobacteraceae bacterium | reverse complement strand
GTGGACGCTGCCCTCACCAGCGCCGCACCACAGCTTCACGGTGCCGCCGGAGGTCGACGACAGCCAGCTCGCGCATGGCACCCTGACGCATTGATTGTGCAATCGTCCATGATCGCGGCTGTCACTACAGCGTCGTCATTCCGGGGCCGGCGCAGCTTCATCGCGCCGGAACCCGGAATCCAGCTTCTCGTGCATCGACGCCAAGAGCTGGATAGACTCGCTGCTTCCTGCAGCTCGCCCTTCGGGCCATCGGCTGCGCCGATGTTCGCTCCGGCGTCCCTGCCTCCGCAGTCGGGTTCTGCCCGCAAAAAGCCCGGGCAGCCCCGGAATGACGAGCCGACAATTGTGGCCAATCAAGTTTGAATTTGGATCAGAAGGCATACATGCTTCGACAGAATCAGTCAATCGGTGGCGAAAAACCAGAGTTGGACGCCGCAGCGGCGGCGATGGATGCGCTGGAACGCAAGCGCAAGGTGGCCGCGCGGCGCACGGCGTGGATCCTCGGGGTGATCGCGGCGGCGTTCTTCATAGCGGCCCTGGTGCACGGCCACTATGCGTACATTTCCCACTGGCCGTCCTGACCACACCGTGACACCCACAATCATCTGTACGGGAACCTTCCGATGAGCAGCCAACCCGAAGCTGATGCCCAGAGTCACATTTACTACGTTCCGCACAAGAGCTTCTGGCCGATCGTCGCTGCCGGCGGCCTGTTCATGTTCCTCGCGGGCGCGGCGAATTGGCTCAACGGGAATTACCTGGTCGGCAAGACCGTCCTCGCGATCGGCGCGTTCGTCATTTTCGCGATGTTCATGGGATGGTTCGGCAGGGTCATCAGCGAATCCCTGAAGGGCACCTTCAATGCGCAGGTGGACACCTCATTCCGGCTCGGGATGGTCTGGTTCATCATGTCGGAGATTTTCTTCTTCGCGGCGTTCTTCGGCGCCCTGTTCTACGTCCGCACCTTCGTGGTACCGTGGCTGGGCGGGCTCGGCGACAAGGGCGCCGTCACCAACGGTTTCATCTGGCCGGGTTTCTCGGCAGCGTGGCCGACCAATGGTCCGGAAGCGGTCGGCGGGCCGTTCACCGCGACATCGCCGTGGGGCATCCCGCTGATCAACACGCTGTTGCTGCTGTCCTCGTCGGCCACCGTGACCGTTGCGCACCACGCGCTGCGCGCCGGCAACCGCAAGCGCCTGATGGGCTTTCTCGGCATCACGGTCCTGCTTGGCATCGCCTTCCTGCTGGCCCAGGCCCACGAATACTGGGAATCCTGGTACCACCTCAACATGACGCTGCAAAGCGGCATCTACGGCGGGACCTTCTACATCCTCACGGGCTTCCACGGCCTGCACGTCACCGTCGGCACGATCGCGCTCATAGTGATCTGGCTGCGTTGCGCGCGGGGTCACTTCGACCGTGACCACCACTTCGCCTTCGAAGGCGTCGCGTGGTACTGGCACTTCGTGGACGTGGTGTGGCTGAATCTGTTCCTGTTTGTGTACATCCTCTGAGAGCCGGGATTCGGCATTCGCAAGAGCAGTCTGTAGGCCGCTTGCGAAACCTGGTGTAGGTGGCCGCTGTGCCCGCGTCACCCGCGAACGAATGAATGCCTGCACTGTCCGTCGATTTCGCTCGGCTCCTCGAGTTCGGCTTTCCGATTCCAGAATCCCTGATCCCGAATCCCGACTCTCAGCGCACGTAGACTCCGTGCGGGTGCAGGATTCCGGTGAGGATCCCGACGACGATCAGGACGATCAGCAGGATCGAGAACGCAACGCGCCGGGTCAGCGCCCACGCCGTACGACCGCTGCTGCTGCGGTCGGTGATCATGAAGAACATCGCCTGTCCGAGTTCGAAGAGCACCGCCAAAAACACGATGATGAGGACGGCTTTGTACAGGGTGGTGATAGACATGGATGTTGCTGGGGCGAAAGGCCCGAGTATAACGTTCCGCCGGCGCGGGCCGGCGGTGGGCGCCGCGTGATGCGCCTGCGGCGCCCCAGCGTGTTCGCGGTGCTGCTGACGGTGTTCGGCGTCGCGGTATTCTGCGTGCTGGGCGTGTGGCAGCTTCGCCGCGCGACGTACAAGGAGGGCGTGCTCGCGAGCTTTCACAATGCCGCGGGCGCTCCGCTGATGAGCCTGCCCGACGCGCTGGCCGATCGGCAGCCGGGCGCCTATCCGCATGTGAAGGTGACCGGAACACTCGAGGCCAATCGCGTCTACATGCTCGATGACCAGATGCGGTCGGGCCGGCTGGGCGTGATGGTATTCGTCCCGTTCCGGCCCTCCGCATCGGCGCACGTGCTGCTGGTGAACCTCGGATTTCTTGCCAAGATGGGCCCGGACTCGACAAGCTTGCCGGACCTTCCGCCGAT
>JBOHYW010000366.1:0-2402 GCA_050738155.1 Rhodanobacteraceae bacterium | reverse complement strand
GTGGAAGCCCTTTCGTAAGCGTCAGCCGCCGTCACACTTGTTTTGTCGGCGCGATTGGATTACGCGAGCGGGAGCAGCGAGTCGATGTCGCGTTGCCGGGTGGTCGGTAACCGGGTCAGCACATCGGTGAGCCAGGCGTGGGGCTCGATGCCGTTGGCCTTGGCGGTGGCGATCAGACTCATGATCGCGGCCGCGCGTTTGCCTGCGGTTTCCGATCCGGCGAACAGCCAGTTTTTGCGTCCAATGGCGATCGGGCGGATGACGCGCTCGGCAGCATTGTTGTCGATCGGGTAACGGCCATCGTCGACGACCCGGGCCAAGGCCGGCCAGCGCTTTTGGGTGTATGCGATGGCGCGGGCGAGCCCGCTGTTGCCCAGCACCTTCGGCGCCAAGTCATCCAGCCAAGTCTTGAACGCGGCGAGCTTGGGCGCCAGCAGCCGTTGGCGTTCCCGGCCTCGCGCGTCATCATCGAGCGGGCGCAATTCGGCTTCGATGGCGTACAACTCGCCGATGCGCTCGACTGTGGCCTTGGCCAACTCGCTGCCGCTGGCCTTCCAGGTGTCGAAGAACTTGCGCCGTGCGTGCGCCCAGCAGCCGAGCTCGGTGACCCCGGCCGCAAACAGCTGTTTGTACCCGCCGTAGTCGTCGACCATCAGCGCGCCCCTCCAGTGGCCGAGGAACGCAGCCGCGTGGTGGCCGGCCCGGCTCGGGCAGTAGTCGAACACCACGATCGGTGGACTTGCCGTACTTCGGTACGCGAACAGGTACGCGCGCTTGGTCTTGCCGGCTCCGGGATCGAGCTGCGCCACCGGGGTTTCGTCGGCATGCAGGATCGCAGATGCCAGCAATTTCTCACGTAATCGATCCACCAGCGGCTGCAACTGCCAGCCGATCACCCCAATCCACTCGGCCAAGGTCGTGCGGCCAAGCTCGATGCCGTGCCGGGCGAAGATCGCTTCCTGCCGATACAGCGGCAGGTGATCGGCGTACTTGCTGATCGCCACCTGCGCCAATAGGCCCGGGGCCGCCAACCCGCCGTCCACAATGGCAGGTGCCACCGGCGCGGCCACGATCGTTTCGCAATGCCGGCAGGCGTATTGCGGATACACGTCGCGGCGTACCTTGAACTGCATCGGCACCACATCCAGCTTCTCGCTGACGTGCTCGCCGACCTTCACCAGCGCTTGTCCGCAAGCCTGGCAGTTGCAATGTTCGGGCTCGTGGATCACTTCTTCGCGCGGCAGCTCGGCCGGCAGCTCGCGACGGTGTGGTTTGCGGCGAACCTTGGCCTGTTGTTCGGGCGAGGCGATCGTGGCCAGTTCGGCTTCCAGCGCCGCGATGTCCGCGGCCACACTCGCTTCGAACAGCTCGCGCTGACCCGGGTCCATCTGTTCGGACCTGGCCACAAACTGCATCCGTCGCAGGCGCGCCAACTCGTGGGTGAGCTTGTCGATCTTCAAGTCGCGCGCACGGATCGTGCGCTCGCGTTCGGCGATCACCGCCTTGTGTTGCGCGATCGCTTCATCGCGTTGCGCGATGGTCGCCTCACGCTGCGCGATCCGCGCCAGTTGCTCGCGCACCAGCGCGCGCAAGGCGGTTACATCGTTGATGGCATCGAGCGCGGCGTTGTCCACACCTCTATCGTCCTCGATTCACACCGCGATGGGTAGTGAACTCATGGCACGTGACAAGCGCTGCCACTCGACCCCGGCGCACAACCATGCGAACTGCTCCGCCGTCAGTGCGCACACTGCATCGCCTGCACGTGGCCAGTGGAATGCACCTGCATGCAAACGCCGCGTACACAGCCACACCCCTTGGGCATCCACGCACACCACCTTCATGCGCGTGCCCGACCGGTTGCGGAACGCGTAGGCGCCGCCCGCGCGAACATCTTGCCCCAGCTCGTCATGCACCTTCGCCAGCAGCCGGTCAATCCCACAGCGCAAGTCCGCCGGCGCCACCGCCAACCACCATCCCGACGGGCTCAGCATGCCAAGCCCCGCACCAGCGCCACCACGTCGGTGACCGTGGCCTCGTGGACCCGCAAGGCGATGCCCGCCAGCGCGACTTCCACCGACAACCCCTGCGTCGATACCGCTGCGGCTTCCACCCGCACCGGCACCAACCCGCACGCATCGTTGCCCAGCCGTCGCTGCCAGTACATGTACTGGGCGTACGACAGCTCCTGCTCACGACAGAACGCCGCCGTCGACAACCCGCTCGCCCGGCACGCCGCCAAGCGCTTGCCCCACACCTCCGCCTTGTCCGTCATCACGCCTCTCCACCAGGAAAGGCGCGATCACATCATCCCGAACGCCGAAACGGTAGATGAGGCCGGCGGACGCTTACAGTTGGAAGACAGAGAATTGCGAGCAACATATAGACGCACGGAGACGGGC
>JBOHYW010000365.1:0-2404 GCA_050738155.1 Rhodanobacteraceae bacterium | reverse complement strand
GGCACATGTCGTCGACGAAAACGGTGAACTCGCGGCGGTGGCGACGGCGACACCGAGGGTGCTGCCGCGCCTCGGTCAACCGCTGTATTACTACCGCTGTTTCGTGGGCAAGGCTTGGCGCGCCAGCAAGCTGGTCCGGTCGCTGCTCCGGCACTCCCAGCGGGTGCTGGAAAGCTACGCACGCGAGCACGGCTATCCGTGCATCGGTGTGCTGCTGGAACTGGAAAACGAAGGATTCGCGGATACGCTCCGCTGGGCGCGCTGGCCCGGCGTCGGGTTCTCATACATCGGGGTCAGTCCGCGCGGCCTGGATTTGCGCGTATGGTATTTCCGCGGTGCGCGCCTGAAGACTCCCGCGGAAATGGCGCGACTGCGGGCGGGCGTTGCGCGTGGGCAGGCCGTCGGTGTCGCGCAACGGCGCTGAAGCGATTCGATCTTTTTTCATCCGCGGCAACCCCGCACCGGGTATCGTGTCCGGTGCGGGGTTGCGCGCCAAGGAAACTCTGATCCATCCAGATTCTCGTCATTCCCGCGAAAGCGGGAATGACTTCCTGGTTCCGCCGCGATGAAGCTGCGGCGGCCCCGGAATGACGAGCAAAATCAGGACTTCCCCGTAACAACCACCCATCACTTGGAAGCACCCAGTGCGCGGGCCGCGGGAGCAACCTCGAAGCTGCCGAGCCCGGACGCCCAGTCCCAACCCGGTCGCGCGATGTAGTAGCCGTTGTTGCCGGATCGGATGTCGTGCAGATCGCGCTTCGGCAATGCGTACAGGTGCGGCGCCGCAAAGCCGAGTGCCTCGTTGCCCTGCAGGATCCGCGCCCACGCGCCGGCGAAGAGAGGCGCCGCCAAGCTGGTGCCACCGACCTGAGCCAGTCCGCCCGCGTAGTTGATGATTGCACCCGAATTCGGATTGGCGTCGAATGCCACGTCCGGGCCACGCTGTCCGGCAAACGGGCCATAGGTCAGCGGAGCCTGCCACGATTGCGCCTTCTCGAACGAACTGGGGCTCCCACCACTATCAATCCACACGTTTTCGCGCGCCCAGGTGGTGTGCGAAGCACGCAGCGTGGTGCCGCTCACCGCGACCACCCACGGCGAACTGGCCGGGTAGCTGGCCGAGTCGAGCGGGTTGCCGAAGCTGCAGTTATTGGCGCCCGAATCGCCGGTCGATGCCGTGAAGGTTTGCCCCTGAAGGGCGCCCAGCTGGTACAAGGCGTCATCAGCCTGTGCGGACCCGTCGCCACCTTGATTGATGTCTTCAAAGCGTTCGCATTCGCCGAACGACTGGTTGACGACTTGTGCGCGCGGTTCGCCGACGGTCGGCGTGACGGCCTCGTTGATCGCGTCGGTGATCGTGGTGTTGTACGCACCATACGCGGCATAGAAGGTCATGCTCTTGACGCCGCCGGTCATGCCGATGATGTCCTGGCTGTCCAGATCCCACTCGAGCGAACCTTGGTCGAAATTGCCGTTGCAGGTGGGATCGCCGATCGTGGTGCCACCCAAGCCTGCGCCCGTATTGAAGTCGATGCCGTTGGTGTCGGTGCACACCACCATGGTTTTGACCTTCTTCAACCCGTTGGCGTTGGTGAAGGCCTTGAGGTCATCGAGCGTCGACGCCATGCTGCCCCAGCCCACGATCGCCACGTCGACTCTGTTGGCCGCTGGCAGGCTGCTGGCATCATAGATGTGCGGAAAATCGAGAGGGCTGTGGCCGATCACGCCAACCGTTCCCCCGGCCATCGGGCGCGCCAGCGTGTGGGCCTTGTGCACGGTCTGCAAGCCGAGCACGGCCTGCACGATGTCATGGAGCGCTGCCGGAATCTTGATCGGCGAGTTGTTCGCGAACGCATTGCGGTCGTCATGGGTACGCACCGAAACCAGGCTGGTCTGGAACGCCGACTGCACCGCCGCGGCACTACCGGTGGCATGGACGATCATCCGGTTCGACGAAATGGTGACGTTGCCGAACCCGGCGTGCTTGAGGTAATCGGCCACCGCCTGCGCCTGCGCCTGGGTCGGCAGATGGTTCTGCAACTGCGCCTGGCTCATCACGCGGGGCGCGCCGGGCGTGGCGACGTTGGCCAGGAAGTTTTTCACTTGCGCATCGTTGCGCAGTTTCAGGGCTACGGAAATGCGGATGGGTTTGTTTAGCGGCACGGTGTTCCGGACGGTGTCGCCGCGGCTGAGCTGGGTCGCCTGGGTGAGTACCCGGAATTGGCCCCCGACCGGCACGGCGGCGATTGCCGTGCCCGCGACGCCCAATGCGCCTGCAACGGCAAGTGAAAGGATCCGGTTACGCAAACCTGCACGATTTTTGAACATGAGCTTGTTCCTCTACGCGGGGGTTCGAAGGGCATCGAAATCGATGCATCATTCACGACTACACATCACCAAAATC
>JBOHYW010000364.1:0-2453 GCA_050738155.1 Rhodanobacteraceae bacterium | reverse complement strand
TGGGAGGGCAGCATCCGGCTCAACGATGAAGACGTCACCCGGCTGCGTCCACACGAGCGCGTCCGCCGCGGCATTTCTTTCATGTCCGAGCTCGGCGTGTTCCCCACGCTGTCGATCCGCGAAAACCTGCGGATGGGCGGCTATTTCCTTTCCACGCGCGTCGTGAGACAGCGATCACGCGACATGTTCGATCTGTTCCCGGATCTCGCCAAGCGTCCCAATGCGCTCGCCGCCAGCCTCAGCGGCGGCCAGCGCAAGATGCTGGGCATGGCCAAGGCGCTGGTGTCGCACCCGTCCCTGCTGATCCTGGACGAACCCTCCTCGGGCCTCGCGCCGACGTTCGTGCGCCAGGTGATCCGGGCCCTCGGCGACGTGCGCAAGGGGGGCTCCGCGCTGCTAGTCGCCGAGCAGAACGTGGCGTTCCTGCCGCTCGCCGACCGCGGGTACGTGCTCGAGGGTGGGCGCGTCAGCTATTCGGGAACGAATGCGGAGCTGCGCGATTCCGAGGCAGTGCGCGCGGCCTATTTCGGCGTTTGAGCACGGCGCGTACCGCCGCGATGTCCGGCGCGCGCAGCCGCGACGCATTCATTCCTGTTCGGGCAGCTTGGGCGATCGCGGCAGGGCCGGCGCGCAATCGACGGGTTCATCGCCGCGGTCCGCTGGTCGCGCCGGCGTTGGACGAGTGGTCCTCGTCCAGCGCCGTTGCATCGATCGATCGCACACCGCGCCGCGGCCAGTTTCGCTAGAACACCGCCGTCAGTTGCAGCCCGATGATGGTCGCGTTGTGGTTCGCGGTGTTGCCGCCGGGGTTGTCGATGTACTGGATATTCGGCATCAGGATCAGGCCGCGATACACCACTGCGCTGTAATCGAGCTCGGTCACGTACTCGTAACTCGTCTGCGGCGTCATCGTCAGGTAGAACTCGCCAATCGGACCATAGGCGAGAGTCGGCAGGCCTTGCGACAACATGAGCTGCTGCCCGTTGCCGAAGCGGGTATTGGCGTGTGCGCGCGAGACGTAGAGCTGTATCTGGTCGAAAGGTCGCGACGCAAACGGTGCCTTGTAGATCGCCCCGACGCCGACCAGTTGATCGAGCAACGCGATGGTGTTCTGGTTATCGAACACCCCAAAACCCTCGAGCGACAGGCCACCGTTGTTTGCGTTCTTGGTGACCTGCTGGTTGACGACGCCGTAGACGCCGCTGCTGCCTTTGACCACGGGGCGCGTCGGGTCCAAGGCAATCCATGGGTTGTCGGGGCCGAGGATGTCCGCAGTGTTGAATTTGGCGGTGTCACGCCATGCGCCGACCTCCCACGTTCCCGGCAGGCCATTGACCTCGGAGTTCCAGCCCAGAGCCGCCATCTCGATCGCGCCCGGATGAGTCACGCCGTTCCCGGTCACCTTGAACGCGCCGACCCTGACGTACCAGTTGGAGATCGGATGCACCTCCAGCGAAGCGCCATACCGGGAACCCGGCCACACGTCGTTGCCGAAGTCGATGATCGACGTCCACGCCACCGGGTTGAAGCAGGTGTTCAGGCCCATCGTATTGCAGCCGACCGGAACGAATCCCGCACCGTTGCTGTCGAACGTCATCCGTCCGATCTTGAAGTCGACCTTGTCGCTCCACGCCTTCTGCTCGAAGAAAGCTTCGTTCGCGCGTCCGGTATCCACGCCCCCGCCGAACTGGGCCTGGGCTTCGGTGAATTCCCTGATGCCAGCCCGGTCGTTGATCGAGTGGCCCATGCGATACGTTCCCTGTAAGTGGATGGACGCCCCTTGCCAACCGACCATCTTGCCAAGGTCAAGATTGAGGCCGAGGATGGTGGTGTTGGTGAACGCCCCGATCTTGCTGGTGCCGCCACCGGCAGCGTAGGATCCGTCACCGAGGAAGATGGCGCTGAAGTCGACGCCCTTGTCGAACAGGTCCGTGCGCGTCCCACCCCAGTTCCCCGTCAGCGTCGTTTCCGCGTATGGCGGCGCCTGCTGGGCCATGGCTGTACCCGCCACGCCGGCTGCCAGAAACAGCGCGGCGAACACTGCTTCCGCCACGCGCCTGCGGTGATGACGGCCCCCTGTCAGGGAATCGTGGTGTGTTGCTTGCCCATGGCGGTGTTCGTAACGCATGTTTGTACCTCCCGCAGAGTGTCGTAAAACCGTTACATCCCGACTTCTGGCCGATCGCTGACTGTTACGCGTGGACCACTGGAAAACCCAACCTCCCAACGTATCGCGTCACGGACTTGGTCGCGCAACGCGTCGTTCCCAGACAATGTGCGCATCACCGACGATAATGGTACGAATAGATGAACGCGTACGTTGCCTCTCTCCGTCGTGCGGTCCATCCGTGCATGCGCCACCCGGTCGCGATGGTGTTCCGCGGAATGTGAAAATAGCGTGAACCCAGCGCCATTCCCGCGTTTGCGCGGCCCGCACCCAAACCCGGCGGCCG
>JBOHYW010000363.1:0-2471 GCA_050738155.1 Rhodanobacteraceae bacterium | reverse complement strand
GTTCCGTCCTTCCGACGACGCCTGCAAATATCCGTTGTTCGTGCCGGGCAATTGGTTTGCCGTGGTATCGCTGCGGCAGTTGGCGGAGATGGCGCACGCGTTGCACCACGAAGCATCGTTTGCCAGCGAATGCGAGGCGTTGGCGGACGAGGTGGAAACGGCGCTCGAAAAATTCGCGCTGATGCACGACACGCAAGGCCAGGCATCCTGGGCCTACGAAGTGGACGGCTTCGGCAACCAGTTGTTCATGGACGACGCCAACGTGCCCAGCCTTCTGGCTTTGCCGTATCTCGGTTGCTGCAAGCACGATAATCCACGCTACCGGCGCACCCGTGCGCTGGCGTGGAGTGATCGCAATCCATATTTCTTCAACGGCAAGGCGGCGCAGGGCATCGGCGGCCCGCACGAGGGCCTGCGCATGATCTGGCCGATGTCGATCATGATCCGTGCGCTGACCACTGGAGACGCGGACGAAATCCGGCAATGCCTGCGTTGGCTCAAAACCACCGACGCCGGCACCGGTTTCATGCACGAGGCGTTCGGCGAAGACGATCCGTCGCACTACACGCGCGCGTGGTTCGCCTGGGCCAATTCGCTTTTCGGTGAGCTCGTGATCCACGTGGCCGCCCGGCATCCGACATTGTTGCGAGGGCACACAGGATCGTAGGTTGGGCTGACGCCGGCTTCATCGGCGGAAGCCCAACATTCTGGCGTGATTGTGTTGGGGTTCGCAATGAAGCCGCTCACCCCAACCTACGGCCACGGGTTGATAAAGTTCATTGCTGATTCGAGGAGCACACGACATGGTGACACGCAGACGTTTCCTGCAAGGCGCAGTGGCGCTGGCGTTGCTGGACCGCATCGAGCCGCGCGCAGCGTGGGCTTCGATGCACGAACCCGGCGCCCATGACGCGAAAGCGGATGCGGCGACCGGCGTTTCCCGCTATGTGGACGTGTTCGTCGGCACCGGTGGCCATGGCCACACGTTCCCGGGCGCGACGGTGCCATGGGGCATGGTCCAGCTTTCACCCGACACCAATGCGCACGGCTGGGACGCGTGCTCGGGTTACCACGAGGGCGACGGCTCGATCATGGGGTTTTCGCACACGCATCTTTCCGGCACCGGCGGTGCCGACATGCTGGACATGCTGGTGATGCCCGCGCAGGGGCAGGTTTTGCTCGATCCCGGCGCGCGTGGCTTGCCGGATGAACTTTATTACTCGCGCTACGACGCCGCCAAGCGCGGCTCGCACCTTGCGGCCGATGTGGTGGCGCATCCCGGCAAGGGTTATCGCTCACGCTTCGACAAGGCGTCCGAACACGGCGCGCCTGGCTATTACACGGTGCACCTGACCGATCACGACATCCTTGCCGAGCTGACCGCGACCGCACGCGTCGGGCTGCATCGCTACACATTCAATAGACCTGGCGCGGGGCACCTGCTGGTCGATCTGGCGCATGGCTATCAGGATGGCGTGAACGAACCGTGCAAGGTGTCCGATGCCGAATTGAAAGTGGTCGGCTGGGATACGCTGGTGGGTGGCCGTCGCGTGCACGAATGGGCGGACGGACGCTACCTCTACTTCGCGATGAAAGTGTCGCGACCGTTCGCGCGTGCGGAACTGTATTCCGACGACAAATCGCTCGCTTCCGCAACGGACGTCAAGGGCAAATACCTCAAGGCGGCGCTGCATTTCGACGATGCATCGAAGGCGCCGCTGCTGGTCAAGGTTGGTATTTCAGCCGTTGACATCAAGGGCGCGCTGCGCAATCTCGAAACGGAATTGCCCGACTGGGATTTCGAACGCGTGCAGCGTGCTGCGGCCGAACAGTGGGAACGCGAACTCTCGCGCATCCGGATCGAATCCGGATCGAAAGACGTACTGAAGACGTTCTACAGTGGGCTCTATCACACCATGCTGGCGCCGACCCTGTTCAGTGACCTGGACGGGCGTTATCGCGGCATGGACCTGAAGGTGCACACGCTGCCCAAGGGCCAGCACAACTACAGCACCTATTCGCTGTGGGACACCTATCGCGCGCTGCATCCGCTGTATACGTTGTTCCAGACCGACAAGGTGCCGGATTTGGTGCAGGGATTGGTGCGCAAGGCCAACGAAAGTCCGCAAGGCCCCGCGATCTGGCCGCTGCAGGGCGTCGAAACCGGCACCATGATCGGCTATCACTCGATCGTGGTGATCGCCGAGGCACAGGCCAAGGGATTCACCGGTATCGACTACGCCGCGGCATGGCCGGTCTATCGCGACCGTGCCATGACGTCCGATTGGCGTGGCCTCGGCTGGTATCGCAAGTCGGGTTACCTGCCCAGTGATGAAGAACCGGAAGCCGTCAGCAAGACGCTGGAATACGCCTACGACGACTGGGCTATGGCGCATCTGGCCGAGGGCGTCGGTGAACACAAGGATGCGAATGACCTGCGCGAACGCTCGCGCAATTACCGCAACGTGTTC
>JBOHYW010000362.1:0-2520 GCA_050738155.1 Rhodanobacteraceae bacterium | reverse complement strand
CGCGATGAACAGGTTTTCCAGTTGGAAGTAGCGCAGGATGTCGGTGCGCGTTGCGCCCAGCGCGCGCCGGATGCCGATCTGCTTGCGCCGCTGACCCACCCAGAAACTGGTGAGACCGACGATGCCGGCACCGGTGACGCACAGCAGGATCACGCAGATCACGCCCATCAGGATCGCCATGCCGACGTCGGCGCGATAGGCGCGCGCGCGTACCTCGGAAAACGGATGGATCCCCATCAGTCCACCGAAACCGTTGTTGATTACTCGCATCGGGTCGCTGGCCATCAGCGCCTTGCGCGCCTCGCGCATCGCCTCATCCATGCGCCCCGGCTTCGCGCGCACCGCGGTAATCGTGTAGCTGTTGTTGGGGAACGTTGGCACCAGCGTCGAGTTCCACCCGTAATCGGTGCCAAACCCGACATTGGGGGTTTGCAGCCGCGCGACGATGCCGATGATGGTGGTCGGGTTGGCGCCGCCATTGAAATACACGGTCTTGCCCAGCGCATCACCGGCAGGGAACAATTTGTCGCCCAGCGCCTTGGTGACGATGGCGACCGGCGGGTCGTAGTTGCCGCCATGGTCGCCGTGCGTGATTTCACTGCCGTTGAAGTTGCGCCCCGCGATCAGGCGCAGGCTCAGGGTTTTGATCACGTGGTTGCCGCCGCTGTAGAACGTGCTGCGCGCGGTGGAATTGGCCTGGTTCGGCTTCAGGCCGAGGCCGCCGTTGTTGGACGACTGCAGCAGCGGCAACGAGCTGACCGCCGCCGCGGACTCCACATCGGGCAACCCACGCAAGGTTTGCAGGTCACCCTGGATCATGGCGTAGCGCTTGTCGAGCGCTGCCGCATCATTGCCGGTGGGGGCGTTGACGAACATCTGCTGGATCACGAACAGGTTGGACTCGACCATGCCGGTCGGCCGCTGCACTGTCGCGACACGCTGGGCGATGATGAACACCGCGTTGCACACGATCGCCAGCGTCAACGCGATCTGCAGCGTGATCAGCACGACACCGGCCTTGTGCTTCTTGAGTGCGGCGAGGATGGGAGGAAGAGTCATGTCAATGTCCACATTGATTGGTCATTCCGGGGCGGCCAAAGGCCGAACCCAGAATCCAGTTTTTGATCGGAAAGGCTGGATTCCGGGTTCTGCGCTTCGCGCAGCCCCGGAATGACAACAACTTTTTCACGTTCACTCGGCATGGAGCGCCCCTCCATCACTCAATTCGACTTCAACTGCCACGCCGGCTGTACCGCCGCCGCGCGCAGGGTGGGATACAGTCCGGCCAGCATGGTCGCCACGATCGCGACGACGAGCGTGGTCAACAGCAGCGATACATTCAGATGCGCCAGCGCGGAAATGTCAGGCGGCATGACCCAGCCAACGCCGGCTACGCCAAGTGCCGTCAGCCCCAGACCCAGCACGCCTCCGGCCAGCCCCACCATGCCGGCTTCGATGAGGAATTGCGTATAGATCTGCAGGCGCGACGCGCCCAACGCGCGGCGCACGCCGATCTCGCCGCTGCGGCGCATGAACTTGGCCAGCAACAGGCCCATTACGTTGACCAGGCACACCAGCAGCAGGCCCAACGCGACGTACAAGGAAATCTTCGTGTCGGGCGGCACCACGTGCTGGGAATCCAGCCACGCCATCAACCCGCGCAGGCGCACCTCCGGCGGCCAGTTGAAGCGCCCCGCCTGCCGCTGCTCAGCCGAATAATTGACCAGGAACTGGCGGTAGTCTCGCACCGCCGCCGCACTGTCCAGTTGCACCATGAAGGAAATCCACACGCACTCGGACTTTTGCAGCCCCTTGAAACCCGATTGCGCGGGCGGATTTTGGCAATTGGTGGTGCCATTGGGGCTCTGGTCGTTCGCGATCGCGGTGGTGAACGGCATGAAGATGCCACTGGCCACTTCGCTGAAACCACCCGTGTTCACCACGTCGTAAAACACGGGCTGAGGATGCCAGTTGCGCGTGACGCCGACCACGCGGTAATCGTGATGACCGAAGGTCAACACCTTGCCGACGCTGTCCACGCCACCGAACAGCGTGTCGTTGAGTTCGCTGCTGATCACCGCGACGTGCGCACGATTGGCATCATCGGCGTCACTCCAGCCGGTACCGTACTTGAACGGCACGTCCAGCATCGGGAAGAATTCACTGGATACCGCCTCAGCGGCAACGAACGCGGGCTGCCGGTTCATGGCCTTCGGCATGACCGAATTAACGATCTGGTACATCGCCGACTGGTACTTGGCGCGATGCGCGCGCATCAGCGCGACGGCGTCGGTGTAATCCATCGCGTTCGGCGGCTCGGTGCTGTGGCTGCCCGGTGCGTGACCGGTTGGCCCCCAGTTGTCGATCTGCGGCACGAACAGCTCGGCCGATTTCTGCGGAATCGGATCGCCGGACACCGCGCGGAACACCGACCACGTGGTCATCGACGCGGCCACGCCAAAGCCGATGGTCACGATCATCAATGCGGTGAGCGCAGGATTGCGTTTCAGGCTGCGCAAT
>JBOHYW010000361.1:0-2525 GCA_050738155.1 Rhodanobacteraceae bacterium | reverse complement strand
GCCAGGTCGACATCACCAACGGCAAGTTCGTGTTCTCCGCCAGCGAGGCTTATCTCATCGAACACGGCAAGGTTACGCGTCCCGTGAAAGGCGCGACGCTGATCGGTTCGGGCCCTGACGTGCTGACCCGCGTCGCGATGCTCGGCAATGACCTGAAGCTCGACGAGGGCGTCGGCGTGTGCGGCAAGGAAGGCCAGGGTGTACCGGTCGGTGTCGGCATGCCGACGACCAAGATCACGGCGATGACGGTGGGCGGCACGGCGGCGTGATTGTGATGGGTCGCCGTGGGAGCGAGCGTGCTCGCGACCGATCATCGAAGGCGGGCGCATGATGCACCCGCAGTCGCGCTCACGAGCGCTCCTACATGAGCTGTCGCAGTAACCGGAACAACTCGCGCTGGGCGCGTGGCGGGTTGCCTCGCTCGCGCTCACGGCGCGATTGGCGAATCAATGCACGCAGGTGTTGGTGATCGGTGTCGGGATGTTCGCTGATGAATGCAGTGAGCGCGGAGTCGCCACCTTCGCCCAGCAGGCTTTCGCGCAGGTTTTCGATGTGATGCAGCGCCGCGGCTTCACGCGTGCCCACGGCACGATCGTTGGCGAGTGCTGCACGCGCGGTGGCGAAGTCCTCCTCGTCGTGCGCGCGCATCAACTTGGCAAGGTGCGCAAGCTGGCGTTTGTGGGCGATGTGCGAGGGCGTGCGCTGGACCTCGGCAAGTTCCTCGCGGATGTCGTCGGGCAGCTCCAGTTTGTTCAGGCGTGCAGCGGGCAAGTCCGACAATTGCCTCGCGAACGCCAACACGTCCAGCGCCCCGCGGCGGCGTTCGCTGCGGCTGGGGCGTTCAAAGTCGGGATCGTCAGAATGAGGGACAGTGCGCATCGCGCTATAGTCGAGTGCTTGATTCGTCGCGTCAACGCACAGGTATCCGTTCGTCCCGGCGCAAGCCGGGACCCAGCTTGGTCTCGTCAGTGTTTCCGCGGCCAATGGACTGTGGCTAGGACGAAGTCCGGGCTGGCTCGGGCTCACGGGCGGACCGGAGCGATGATGACCTCAAGCAGCCTTGGAGAATGGTTTTGAACGCAGTCGTTTCTGCATCCGATACAAGCGTGGCGGAACTTGACCGCCTCGCCGAATTGGCCGAAGACGTGATCCAGCGCGCGCGCGCGGCAGGTGCCTCGCAAGCGGAAGTTTCCGCCAGCGTCGGTACCGGCTTGTCGGTCAACGTGCGGTTGGGCGAAGTCGAAACCGTGGAGCGCAATCGCGACCGCGGTTTCGGGCTTACCGTGTATTTCGGCCAGCGCAAGGGCAGCGCTTCCACCGCCGACCTGAAGCCGGAATCCATCGACGCGACCATCGCGCAGGCCTGCGCGATCGCGCGCTACACCGAACCCGACCCCTGCGCCGGCTTGGCCGACGCAAGGTTGATGCAGAATCGTTTTCCCGATCTCGGCCTGTGGCATCCGTGGGATCTGGACGTCGAGCATGCGATCGCGATCGGCCGTGAGGTCGAAGCGGCGGGTCGCGATAATGCGGCCATCGCCAATTCGGAAGGCGCTGGCGTGCAATCCGGCGGCGCGTTCGGTGTGTATGCAAATTCGCATGGCTTCGTCGGCCGCGAGCGCGGCACGCACCATTCGGTTTCCTGTTCGCTGATCGCGGGCTCGGGCGATGCGATGCAGCGCGACGGTTGGTATGAATACGTGCGCGACGCGCAAGATTTTCCGGCGTTCGATTCGATCGGGCGCAAGGCGGCCGATCGCGCGGCGTCGCGGCAGGGTGCGCGCCGGCTTGCGACACGCGACTGTCCGGTGGTGTTTGCGCCGGAGGTGGCGCGTTCGCTGATCGGGCATCTCGTCTCCGCGGTCAGTGGTGGTTCGTTGTATCGCCGCGCCAGCTTCCTGCTCGACCACGCCGGCAAGCCGGTGTTGCCGGATTTCGTCGACATCGTCGAGAGGCCGCTGCTGCCGCGCGGGCACGCGTCGACTTCGTTCGACGCAGAAGGTGTTGCCACGTACGAATCCGCACTGGTCGAACGCGGCATGCTGCAGCGCTACGTGCTCGGCAGCTATTCGGCGCGCAAGCTGGGTTTGCAAACTACCGGCAACGCCGGCGGCGTGCATAATCTTGTCGTCGCGTCGGGTGCGCGCGATGGCGATGCACCGGGGACTTTCGAAGCGATGCTGCAACGGATGGGAACCGGCTTGCTGGTCACCGAAACGATCGGGCAGGGCGTGTCGATCGTGACCGGCGACTATTCGCGTGGTGCGGCAGGTTTCTGGATCGAGAACGGTGCGATCGCGTATCCGGTGCAGGAAATCACCATCGCCGGCAACCTGCGTGACATGCTCATGGGCGTGCAGGCGATCGGTGGCGACGTCGATCCGCGTTCATCGCTGCAGACCGGCTCGATCCTGGTCGGCAAGATGACGGTCGCCGGCGAATAATCGGCGACGCCTGAACGACGCAGTTCCACCGGCCAACCGAGTCGGTCAGGTTGGCGTTACCGCCTGTATCTGTGCGATGCG
>JBOHYW010000360.1:0-2542 GCA_050738155.1 Rhodanobacteraceae bacterium | reverse complement strand
CGCTGGGCTTGAAACTGGTGGCCGGGCGCGATTTTCGAACCGATGAATACATCACGCCCAGCCAAGGCAAGGCGGGTCCGGAGGCGGTGCTGCCGGCAGTCATCATCAGCAAGGCATTGGCGGCACAGCTGTATCCCGCGCACCCGGAACGTGCCGTTGGCCAAGTCGTGTATTACGGCATGGACGGCTTGTTGCATGGTCAAGGTACGCGCGTGGTCGGTGTCATGGCCGATTTGCAAGGCATGGCTGCGAGCGGCCAGGGCGCGGGGGGATCCTCCGCGCTGGTACCGGTTGAACAGACCGGCGATCAGGTGAAGTTTGCATTGCGCAGCAAACCGGCGGATCGCGCCCGCGTGCTGAAGGATGCAGTCGCCACATTGGCCAGGCGTCAGCCCCAGCGGGCGATTTCCGCGGAGGACGCCAGAACTTATACGCAAATTCGCGCCGCGCATTTCAGCCGCGATACCACCATGATCAGCCTGCTGCTGGCCGCGGCATTCGGGTTGCTGTTCGTGACCGCGCTTGGTATCGCGGGGCTCGCCAGCTTCTGGGTTGGCCAGCGCACCCGCAGCATCGGTGTAAGGCGTGCGCTTGGCGCGACGCGCGCGAATATCCTGCGTTATTTCCAGGTAGAAAACTTCATGATCGTTACCGCAGGTATCGCATTGGGGCTGCTGCTGGCGGTCGGCTTGAATTTGCTGCTCATGAAGCATTACGAAGTTTCGCATCTGCCGATCTGGTACTTGCCCGTCACTGCGGTGGTGCTGTGGCTCCTCGGCCAGATCGCGGTATTGATGCCCGCGCTGCGCGCATCCAGAGTGCCGCCGTTGGTGGCGACCAGGAGCGCGACGTGAGCTGGAGGATGCAAGGCCCCGAGGGCCAATCGCAAGCCAGGTTTTTTTCCAAACCCGACATTCAAAAACGTGCAGGAGTAATGACATGACACCTGAAATCTTCATTCCCTTCGTGTTGATGCTGGGACCCGTACTGATCGCCTTCATCGTATTGCGTTATCGCCAACAGCAAACGCGGACTCGTTATGAGGCGCTGGTGCAACTGGCCGAAAAGGGGGTGGAGTTGACCCCGCAACTGCTGGCCGAGCCGCGGACGGTTTATTCCGAGCGGCGACGCGCACTGGTGCTGATCGGCACCGGCTTCGGCATCATGGTGATGTTCGTGGCGTTGCCCGGTCGGTTCGCCAATGGTTACAGTGTCGCCAGCCTGTGGGCGATGGGCCTGCTGCCGTTGATGATCGGCCTGGGCTATCTCGCCAGCTGGTGGTTGAATCGCCGCGACGGTTCGCGTGACTGACGGCAACGCCGAAGCGCGCATCGATCGTGCGTTGGTGGCGCGGGTTTTATTGGGTGACGATCGCAATGCGTTCGAGCAGTTGCTGCGCCGGCACCAGGGCATGGTGCGTGCGCAGTTGCGCCGCTTGCTGCACGGTGATGTCGCCACTGCCGACGACCTGGCGCAGGAGACTTTCCTGCTGGCGTGGCGCAAGCTGGACCAGTTTCGCGGCGATGCGCGATTCTCCACCTGGCTTTATCGCATCGCGTATTCGTGTTTTCTGCAGGCGTGCCGGAAGAAATCGGAGTTCGTCGAGAATGCGGACGAAGGTGAGGTGGAACGACTGCCAGCGCCAGAGCAGGCGATGGATCTGCAACTGGATTTCGAACGCGCGATGCGGCGACTGGCGCCTGCCGAACAAATGGTGCTGTTGCATTGCGTGCAGATGGGGTTGAGCCACGAGGAGGCCGCCTACGTACTGGCGATGCCGCTCGGAACGGTGAAAACACACGCGACGCGTGGCAAGGCCAAGTTGAAAACGTGGTTGTCGGCATGGCGCGAAACGCGAGCCGGCGAGGAGAAGACGGTATGAATCAGTCACAAGACGACATGGTCGAGACGCTGCTGCGCAAGCAGTTCGATGGACCGGTGCTCGACGAAGGTTTCAGTGAACGGCTGATGCAGCGGCTGCCGCAGCGCCGGCGTCGTGCCGCGTGGCCCGTATGGGGCGGAGTGCTGGCTGGCGCCGCCGTGTGCTGGCTGGCGCTGGTGTCCTCGCCATTGGTGGATGCCGGTTGGCACGATTGGGTCGGCGGTCATTGGACCGCACCGGCCATCGCCATATTGGCGGCGGTGCTGGGCATGGCCCTGCTGGCCTTGGCGTGGGGCGTAGCCGAGGCGGATGATCGCTGAGGGCTGAGGACAACAGGCAAAGAATCTTGCGTCGACATTCCGGCGCAAGCCCGGCATGGCCCGCGCAAAGCGTTGGGCTTCGCGTTGCTCAGCCCAACCTACCTCGCTGCGAAGCGAATCCAGTAGAAGCGAGCGTGCTCGCGACCGGCGGTGCAGGATGGTCGCGCTCACGAGCGCTCCTACGCGCTTTCGTAAAGTGGATTCCGGGGCCGCCGCGGTGAAGCTGCGGCGTCCCCGGAATGACGACGGAATTTATGCTTCAAGTCCCAAGTCCCGAGTCCCGAGTCCCGAGTCCCGAGTCCCGAGTCCCGAGTCCCGAGTCCCGAGTCCCGAGTCCCGA
>JBOHYW010000359.1:0-2576 GCA_050738155.1 Rhodanobacteraceae bacterium | reverse complement strand
ACCCTGCACAATGCCTTCGTGGTTCCGCAAAGCGCGATCCAGCGCGACGACAATGGCGCCTTCGTGTTCGTGGCGGGCGCCGGCGACAAGATCGTCGAGAAGCGCGTGACGCTGGGTGACCAGCGCGGCGCGGACTGGGTGGTGTCGGGCGGCCTCGCCAGCGGTGACAAGGTGATCGTTTCCGGCATCCAGCAGGCACACGCAGGCGAGAAGGTGAAGCCCGTACCGTACACCGCAACGCCCGCTGCTGCCGCGACGACGACGACCGCGGACTGACCCTCGCCATGCCGCAATTCTTCATCGACCGCCCGATCTTCGCCTGGGTCATGGCCATCCTGATCACCCTCGGTGGCACCATCGCGATCCTCAACCTGCCGATCGAGGCCTACCCGACGATCGCGCCGCCCAGCGTGCGGGTGAACGCGAATTATCCGGGCGCCAATGCGCAGGTGGTGCAGAGCACCGTCACCCAGGTGATCGAGCAGAACCTGTCGGGCATCGATCACCTGCTGTATTTCAGCTCGTCGTCCGATTCGACCGGCTCCTCCAGCGTCACGCTGTACTTCGCCCCGGGCACCGACCTCGATACCGCGGCGGTGCAGACCCAGAACGCGGTCGATTCCGCCGAGCCGCGCCTGCCGCAGGCCGTCAACAACCTGGGCGTGCGGGTGCGCAAGTCCACCGGCGGACATGTGATGGGCATTTCGCTGCAGGACAAGTCCGGGCACCTGAACCCCGCTGCGCTCAACAACCTGATCGCCGCGCGGCTGATCGACCCGATCTCGCGCATCGAAGGCGTCGGCAGCGTCGATCAGTTCGGCTCGCCCTATGCCATGCGGATCTGGCTGAACCCGCTGAAACTGAAAGGCTACGGGCTGAACGCCAGCGATGTCCTGGACGCGATCCGGGCGCAGAACGTGATGTTCGCCGCCGGTTCGGTGGGCGCGCAACCAGCCGTTAACGGCCAGGGCATTACTGCGACGGTGACGGCAGAATCGAGCTTCAGCTCGCCAGCCCAGTTCCGCCAGATCATCCTGCGCACCAATGCAGACGGGACCACGGTCACGCTGGGCGATGTCGCACGCGTCGAGCTCGGCTCCGAAGGCTACGGCAATTTCTCGCGTCTCGACGGCCATCCGGTAGCTTCGTTCGGCATCTCGTTGCTGCCGGGCGCCAACGCGCTGTCGGTGTCGAACGCGGTGCTGGCCAAGATGAAGGAACTGGCCAAGAACCTGCCGCCCGGTGTCACCTGGAGCGTCCCCTTCGAAAGCTACACCTTCGTCAGGGTGTCGATCGTCGAGGTCGTGAAGACGCTGGCCGAGGCGATCGTGCTGGTGTTCCTGGTGATGCTGCTGTTCCTGCAGAACCTGCGTGCCACGCTAATCCCCACCCTGGTGGTGCCGGTGGCACTGACCGGCACGTTCCTGGGTCTGTACGTATTCGGATTCTCGATCAACGTCTTGAGCTTGTTCGGCATGGTGCTGGCGATCGGCATCGTGGTCGACGACGCGATCGTGGTGGTCGAGAACATCGAACGCATCATGCGCGAAGAGGGATTGTCGGCCAAGGAAGCCAGCCGCAAGGGCATGCAACAGATCACCGGTGCGGTGATCGCGGTGACCACGGTGCTGGCCTCGGTGTTCGTGCCGGCCGCACTGATGTCCGGAAGCGTGGGTGCGATCTACCGCCAGTTTTCGGTCACCATCGCCATCTCGATGTTGCTGTCGGCGCTGATGGCGCTGTCGTTCACGCCGGCGTTGTGTGCGAGCATCCTGCGCCCCGAGCACGAACACGCCAATCGTTTCCTGCGCGCCTTCAACAACGGCTACGAAAGCGTGGCGCGGCACTACCTCGCCCGCCTTGGCAAGGCGGTGCGGCACACCCCGCGCTGGATGTTCGGCTACGCGATTGCAATCGTGGTTGCGGTGGTGTTGCTGGCGCAGCTTCCTTCGGGTTTCGTGCCGCAGGAAGATCAGGGCGAAGTCGTCGCGAGCATCCAGTTGCCGCCAGGCGCGACCACCAACCGCACCCGCGTGGTGATGGAACAGGTCGAGAAGATCGTGGGAAAGGACCCCGCCGTCCAGAACGTCTTCACCATCGGCGGTTTCAGCTTCTCGGGCCACGGCGAAAACGTCGGCATGGCCTTCATCCATCTGAAGGACTGGAGCGACCGCAGTCGCACCGCCGACCAGATCATCAACGATTTCAACAAGCAGTTCGTCAAGATCCGCGATGCCCAGGTGTATGCGTTGAACCAGGCGGTGATCCGCGGCCTTGGCCGCTTCGCCGGTTTCGACTTCGAACTCGAGGATCGCGGCGGCCTCGGGCACCAGGCGCTGACCGCGGCCAAGGACAAACTGCTGGCCGCTGCGCGCGACGACAAGCGGCTGGAGAACGTCCATGTCAATGGCCAGCCGGATTCGCCGACCGTCAACATGCAGGTCAACCGCGTCGAAGCGCAATCGATGGGATTGTCGGTCACCGACGTGCACGACGCGATCCAGTTAATGCTGTCGCAGGTGTATGCCAACGACTTCTACTACGGTGGCCGCGTGCTGCGCGTGGAGGTGCAGGCC
>JBOHYW010000358.1:0-2581 GCA_050738155.1 Rhodanobacteraceae bacterium | reverse complement strand
CGGCGAGCGTACCTGCCGTTTGCTGAGATTCGCGTGCCAGGGAAGCAACTGGCGCACCATGAACGCATCGGTCAGCAGATCCAGGTAGCGCCGCGTGGTCGACTCGCTGACCCCAAGTGCGCGCGCCGGCTCGGCGGCGTTCCATACCTGTCCGTGATAGTGCGCAAGCATGGTCCAGAATCGCCACAACGCCGCGGCAGGTGTGCGCACGCCCCATTGCGGAAAGTCGCGCTCCAGCAAGGTCCGGATGAACGCCTTGCGCCACGCCACGCTGTCGGCTTCGGTACGCGCAAGCCAGGAATCCGGAAATCCGCCACGTCGCCAGAGCTTCCCCAATGCGCCCGCGCCGAGTTCGCCGAGACCGAACCCACGCAGCGTCAGCGTCTCCAAGCGCCCGGCGAGCGACTCCGTCGATTGTCGCAACAGATCCCCGGATGCGCTCTCCAGGATCAGAAACCTTCCTGCATAACCCTTGCGATCGACCAGCACCCGCAGCACCGGAAACAGATCGGGCCGAAACTGCACCTCGTCCATCACGACCAGGCCCGACAGCGGAGCCAAAGCCGTCATCGGCTCATCCAGCCGCGCGAGGCTCAACGGATCTTCGAGATCAAAGTAATTGACCGAAGTCTCGGACAGGAACTCGCGCGCGAGCGTGGTCTTGCCACATTGCCGCGGCCCCACCAATGCCACGATCGGGCTGCGTGCCAACGCAGTCCGGAGTTTGGCCAACCATGTCGAACGTTCGATCATGGTGAGACAATACCATGCAAATCTGTAGCTACATGATGGATCTTCATGGTATCTCAGAACCCGTCTGGGTTTGCATGGCGTTCGGCCCGCGCTGACTGTCTCGACCGCCCTCACGTCACCTGACCGCTTTCTGCTCATCGCCGGTCAGGTGCGCGAGCCTGCCGGTGAAGGTGGCGGTGATGCGGAAATCCATTACACCGAAATCTGTATCTGCGTTGCGATCCTGTTGGCGACTGCAGCGTAAAGATCAACGTCCGTGGCTGGCGTACGAATCGAAACCAAGAGTGAGTAACGGGCTGCCCTGTTGGCGCATCCCAGCCTCGGACGCGTTTTCCACCAACCCGTAGCCGGGTACACGGCAATTACGCCCCGGCTGGCAAGGTCAGCTGCACTCCCCTCCCAAATATCCGAGTGCACCGAACCCTTGTGCCGGTTGTTCGTACCAAGAAGCCAGTTCGCGTCGCCTGCGCTATATGTTGAGCCATGCCCACCATCGCGCGCTGCAGCATTCACGCGGGCGCGGAAGTCGTCCTCGGTCTCGGTGGGTCGCTTCACGTCAAACCGTAGCCCGAAGGACTCATAGCGATATCGTGACTTGCCGCGCGCCGAAGGGTTTGGTTCAACGAAGTAGGAAAGGGTGACGCGCATCTTCACAGGCGCATCCCCGAGAGACGCCAATTCATCCAACGGCCATGGCAACTGATGAAGATTCATCTCCCCGAGGGTCGGCTCCACCGAACCAACCTGCTGGAAAGGATGGAGGTGATCCTCGCATACCATCGTCAGCGAGTTACTGACGCTCCACTCGGCGCGGGCCAGATCAGGTTCGCCGAAACCACAGTGACGGACAAGTCGAGCTATATCACGTTTCTTAGGCGTTCCAAGCGTACCCAGAAACATCTGCCGCATCGCCGGCGTCCACTCCGCCGAATGCACGATCAACCCACGTATTGATTCAGCCCACAGCCCTGGATACTCAGCCATCAGCTCTGCTGCCATTTTTGCAGCCAAGGCGGAAGCTGCACTGGTGGCGTGCGCAAAGTCAAGCAATCGTGTCTGGAATTGGGCGTTGGTCGTAAGAAGCTGCAGGCTACCGACTGTAAGTGCCGTACCGAGTGGGTCTTTGGCGATATTGCCGCCCTCGAATACCACGTCAGGCTTCAACGGCCAGCTCGAATCCCACGTCGCGGATGTGGTACTGAATGGGCTCAGATCACCATCGCCAGCCAAGGCAACGTACCCAGTCGCATTCGGTTCCGTAATATGAGTAAGGTGGGTCAGCGCACCGACGGTTAACGCGTTCCAGCTCTGGCCCGGATCGTGAATCCCAGCCGTCTCATTGCTGTCCGGATACTGCGCCCACCCAGCCCGATCGGTGTTCCCCGCGGACAACGTAAACAAGCGCGGCGCTTCGCCCTGGGTTGCTGCATCCGACGCCAAGCGATCAAGCGCAGCTGACCAAGCAGACGGACGACCTCGATCACGGCCATCGTCAGTGGTGACCGCCATGCTGAACACACGACTTCGCTGCGGCGTTGAGACTTCCGGTCGCGCCACGGCCTCGGTGGTCAAGTGGCCGTAAAGTCGAGCGTCGCCGTGATTCGATTTATCGTCTCGCAGTAGCTTGACCGACTCCAGGCGGTGCCGTACTTCAATCTGTAGGCTGTCGGCGAGCACGTCGGTCAAATTTCCAAACAGCGCAAGGCCCGCCATATTGGTGCCATGACCATTGTCGTCTGCCAACCCCCAACCTGGCTCGACCGTGTGCATATCAGTGTTGTCCAGCTGCGGCGCAAGCAACGGGTGACCCTGATTGATGCCTGTATCC
>JBOHYW010000357.1:0-2587 GCA_050738155.1 Rhodanobacteraceae bacterium | reverse complement strand
CCGGGCGATGCCTCGCAGATTCCCGCGCAAGCCCAAGGTTTTTTGCGCGAGCAGATGGCGCGCGCCTACGGCAACGCCGACATCGAGTCGTTCCTGGAGGTGCTGCGCAAGCACAGCAAGGTCGAGATCGCCAAGCAGCGGCTGTGATGCGGGAAGACGGAAGACGGGGGACGGGAGATGAAAGCCGGATTCCACTGCGGGGTGGCGATTTGTCGTGCCAAATTGAAAACCGGATTGCACTGCAGGAACGCTGGTGACCGATTCCGGGATTTTCCCGTGGAATTGCGGAAGCGGCCGTTGACGGGTCGCCGTGAGCGCCTCTTCCTACAAAAAAGTTCGCGGCAGGCAACGTATGGCGCGGCGCAGGGAGCCCATATCACGCGGCCACCAACCGAGACCCAGAACGGGGTGGCTATTCCATACTCCACATATGTGTTAATGTGTGTTTGTGGTAACCGTGGAGTTTCGCATGAGCCGCCTGACCATTGACATAACCAGCCAGCAACATCAAAGCCTGAAGGCACTGGCCGCCCTGCAAGGCAAGACGATCAAGCAATACGCACTCGAACGCTTGTTCTTCGGCGATGCGAATGGCGGTCGGGCATGGCAGGAGTTGCAAAACCTGTTGAATACACGCATTGACGAAGGGCTGGCGGGCAAAGTTTCTGCCAAGAGCATCAAAGAAACCCTTGACGAGGAACTGGCCGATGGCGGTCGCGCTTGACCCGGCGCGATTACGTTCTGACCGATGCGGCGGAAGCCGACGTGCGCGGAATCATCCGCTACACGCGCAAGCAGTGGGGCGACGCCCAAGTCCGCCGCTACATCACCAAGCTGGCGCAGGGCATCGCCCGCCTTGCGGCTGGCCAAGGGATTTTCCAGGATATGAGTGCGATCTATCCGACGCTGCGCTTGGCGCACTGTGAACACCACTACGTGTTTTGCCTGCCCCGCGAGCACGCGCCAGCGTTGATCGTTGCGATTTTGCACGAACACATGGACTTGATGACGCGATTGGCGGACCGGCTGAACAAGTGAGACTTGGACGATGGTGAAATCGATCAATCTGTTCAGGCGGGTCGCCCCCGAGCCGAACTCCATGCACACTTGGCTCGTACTGCAAAAACCAGCTCAGCCGCCCGGGCCGTTGACAGCATCCTTCCGGCCCTTTCCAGACATCCACCCTTTCAATTGGATCACCACAAGGCGGTCGTTGAACGGATGTGCCGACGAGCGTGCCATGGACGGTGCGCAGGTCAGCATCTTTTGCACGGCGGCCGGTTTACTCATCTGCTCTGTTACCGATCGCGGTGAACCCGAGATTGCGCTCGCCCTGCTGAGCAGAGTCGTCATGCATCACTTGATCACAGCGACACCACCTTCAAAGCAGTAGACACGGCCAACCTTTGCCCTGTCAGGTTGTGACGCCTCGGTCTGTCGCTACTTCCGAGTCAGGCGCGCGCCAGCGCCGTGACGCTTGCCCGGCGATGGCTCCTTCGGAGCCTTGCCAACCACACCAGCGCCGCGAACGAGTCTTGCGTCGAAGACGAATGGTACGGTGCGAACGACCGTCAGCTCCCGGTAAAGCGGTGAGCGCCGGGCCAGCAGGATGTTGCGCTCCGTTGCGCTGTGCAGGCTGGGAACGGAAAGCCCCAGTGCGTGGCTGTTGTCGTACCACCAATCACCGAGCTCCTGCGTGGCCTTTTGGTCATTGATGCTGAAAGGCGTCTTGGGGCACGGAAGTAAATCAGCCATTTCGATCACCGCCCCATCTGGCAGCCCGATCTCGATCAGGACCATGTCGATCGCGCGTTCCTGCAACAGATGGACCAGGCGTTCGAGCCTGGAAAGCGATTCCGTCTCGGCAGCGTAAAGAACCTCATGGCCCGCAGTGTGATAACGGGCGGAATAGAGGCGCGACCCTTCGGTACCGAGGGGATCGGTGGCGAACTCGGCGTAGATCGTCCGCCAAACGGAATTCAAGGGAGAAGTCCGTGATAGATCTGTTCAAGCAGCAAGCGGACAGCCTCGGCACCGGCGTTGCTGCCGATCAAGTCGAGGGGGGGAAGGCCATCCAGCCCCGGCTGTGGCCGCGACATCCATGAAATGACGTTTTCGCGGATCTTCAGGACCCGGTGGGCGACACCGAGTACCCCCAGGACACGATACAGCGCGTCCACTTCGGCACCGCGCAGATTGGCATTCTCCTGGATGCGCCGTGACAGGGTGGACTCGCTGATTCGCAGGAGTGAAGCGAGCTGGGCACGGCTGATGGCGAGGGATTTGGCAGCTTCGAGCGCGATACGGACCGGCAAACCGCGGCCTTCAAGCGCAAAGAAACCCAGCGCATCATGCGGAACGGCGCGGCCAAGACCGCGCGGCAGCGAGTTCAGATACCGCGAAACATCATCGGCAACAGCGCTCATCTGGATACCTCCATTTGAGCGCGCATAATACGTCAAATGACTGACGCCGGCACAATCCACCCGAAAGCCGTAGCCTGCCCGTGTCGCCCCAAGCTGCAGCTGGCTACCCGCCGCAACCCTCCCGCGCTTTCGCGTGACGCCTTCGGATGGCGAGCCGCAGT
>JBOHYW010000356.1:0-2594 GCA_050738155.1 Rhodanobacteraceae bacterium | reverse complement strand
GATTCGAACAGTGCAGCGAAGCGTCGTGCGGCCGCGCGCACGTCGGGTGCGCCGAACACCGCCGAGACGACCGCGAGGAAATCCGCTCCTGCCGCGATCAGCGATCCGCCATTGTCGGGCGTGATGCCACCGATCACCACGATCGGGCGGCCGAGCGTGCGCGCTTCGCCGAGGATGCTGGCCGGTGCACCGCGCGCCGAGGGCTTGGTCGACGACGCGAACGGCGAGCCGAATGCGAGGTAGTCGGCGCCTGCCTCCGCGGCGCGGCGGGCGCGTTCCAGCGAGTCGTAACACGATACGCCGACAATTGCGTCGGAGCCCCGCCGGGCGCGCGCAACGGTGATTTCCGCGTCGTCTTCGCCCACGTGCACGCCCGCCGCGCCGCCGGCGCCCGCAAGCTCGACGTCATCGTTGACGATCAACGGCACGCCGCATCCGCGGCACAGTTCGACCAGCGCCTGCGCTTCGCGCAACCGGCGCGCGCGGTCGCGGGACTTGTCACGGTACTGGAGGACCACCGCGCCGCCTTCCAGTGCGGCACGCGCGGCCTCCACGAGGTCGTCGCGGGGGCCGTCGGTGACGGCATAGAGCCCGCGTGGCGGAAGTCGATGACGGAACGGCGGCAGGGATGCAGGCGTCAATGGTTGACCTAAATCAAGGGTTCGCTTTCGCGCCGGCGCACAACTTGCGACAATAGGGCATGTCTTCCCCTGCGTCACGTATGCCATGAATGCTTCCGCTGAAACCATCGTCGTCTACCGCAAGTTCATGTGTGTCGTCTGCGGTTTCATCTACGACGAGGAGGCCGGCCTGCCGGAAGAGGGCATCGAGCCCGGCACGCGCTGGGAAGACCTTCCCGACACGTGGACGTGTCCGGACTGCGGCGTCACCAAGGACGACTTCGAAATGATCGAAGACGACGACTGATTCGCCACCACGTCGCCACAATTGCGCCCCCGCGGGTACATCCCGACGTGCTTGGATGACACCAAGGCCGGGTCGGGGAGAAGCACGGGTGCGCGAATTCGTTCCCTTTGATGATCGCTGGTTCGACAGCGAGCCGCCCGGTCCGCTGGTGCCGCTGCCGCAGGACTTCACGTGCGTGCGCGATGACGACGGCGCGTTTCACTGGGTGCCGGATGGCACGTGGGAGAAGGTGATCACGTCGCCCTTGTGCAAGCCTAGCCGTGCCGCGGTGCCGGCGTTGAGCTCCAGCACGTAGCGCGCCGGCGCGTTGCTTGGATAGAGCTTGCATGGCTCGGCCTTGCACGGCTGCGCGTCGGCCTGGATCGCGACGAGCCGGCGATTGGCGTCGAAAAACAGCATGTCGAGCGGTATCAGGGTGTTCTTCATCCAGAACGTGAGCGGCTGCGATACGGGAAACGCGAACAGCATCCCGTGATCGGGCGGCATCGAGGTGCGGTCCATCAGGCCGTGTTCCTGCTCGGCGGGCGTTGTTGCCAGCTCCACCGTGAAGCGGTGTCCGCGCAGCGTCACGCTGGGCACGTCGGCGGTCGCCACGGGCGTCGCAGTCATGGCCGGACCGGCAAGCGCCGCCGCGAGCAGGGGTACGCCGAGCAGGGTCAGGACGCGCATGGAGGCACCTTGGAAGAGTCGGAAGGCGCAGTGTAGCGCCACTTCCGGTGCCCACTTTCAAACCGGCGTCGCGCGCACTATGCTTGTTGGCCCGCATCACGTTTTCCGGGTGCGGGGGCTTCCGGGCCGGTGGACACCCATGTTTTGGGTGTTGACAGGCACAGAACGCTGGCTACAATGGGCGGCTCGCGTGACGAAACGTTACGCAACGCGGAACCGCAAGGTGACGCACCGCAATGCTCCTTGACAGTGTGCACAGGTGACTTGTGTGGGCGGCTTGCAGGTGGACGAAAGTTCATCGATGCAAGACGTCCAAACCTTTGAACCTAAGTGATTCAGCGATGAATTGCAGTTCAGGTTTCGGACTCTCCAAGTAATTGGCAGCCTTCGGGTTGCCGGAACCTTCAAGTGAAGAGTTTGATCCTGGCTCAGATTGAACGCTGGCGGCATGCCTAACACATGCAAGTCGAACGGCAGCATGAGGTGTAGCAATACACCTCGATGGCGAGTGGCGGACGGGTGAGGAATGCATCGGAATCTGCCCAGTCGTGGGGGATAACCCGGGGAAACCCGGACTAATACCGCATACGACCTTCGGGTGAAAGCAGGGGCTCGTAAGACCTTGCGCGATTGGATGAGCCGATGCCGGATTAGCTTGTTGGCGGGGTAACGGCCCACCAAGGCAACGATCCGTAGCTGGTCTGAGAGGATGATCAGCCACATTGGGACTGAGACACGGCCCAGACTCCTACGGGAGGCAGCAGTGGGGAATATTGGACAATGGGCGAAAGCCTGATCCAGCAATGCCGCGTGTGTGAAGAAGGCCTTCGGGTTGTAAAGCACTTTTATCGGGAACGAAACATTGTCGGTTAATACCCGGCAAGACTGACGGTACCCGAGGAATAAGCACCGGCTAACTCCGTGCCAGCAGCCGCGGTAATACGGAGGGTGCAAGCGTTAATCGGAATTACTGGGCGTAAAGCGTGCGCAGGCGGTTT
>JBOHYW010000355.1:0-2596 GCA_050738155.1 Rhodanobacteraceae bacterium | reverse complement strand
CCACCCGGGACGGCAGCGGCACCAACTTCGCCCTGTTTTCGGCGAACGCACACAAGGTCGAGGTATGTCTGTTCGACCACGACGGGCGCGAGGGCGATCGGGTCACGTTGCCCGAATACACGAACCAGATCTGGCACGGCTATCTGCCCGACGTCGGTCCGGGGCAATATTACGGCTATCGCGTCCACGGCCCCTATGAGCCCGAGAACGGCCACCGGTTCAACCCCAACAAGCTGCTGCTGGACCCCTACGCGCGTGCGCATGCGGGGGCGCTCACGTGGGACCCGGCCGTGTTCGGCTACGAGATGGAATCGGACGACGATTTGACCTTCGACGAGCGCGACAGCGCGCCGTTCATGCCCAAGTGTGTGGTGGTCGATCCCGATTTCGACTGGAAGGGGGATCCCGAACGTCAGCCGATTGCGTGGGACCGGACGGTCATCTACGAAACCCACGTCAAGGGATTCACCAAGCTGCACCCGGCAGTCCCCGAACCGCTGCGCGGCACCTATGCCGGCTTCGGCACGCAGGAGGTGCTCGACTACATCAAATCCCTCGGCGTCACCTCGGTGGAACTGCTGCCGATCCATACCTTCATCGACGACAGCCAACTGCTGGACAAGGGCCTGCGCAATTACTGGGGCTACAACTCGATCGGTTTTTTTGCGCCCGACCCGCGCTACGCCGCCGACGTCGCCAACAGCCTGCGCGAGTTCAAGGAAATGGTGGCCCGATTCCACGACGCCGGGCTCGAGGTGATCCTGGATGTGGTCTACAACCACACCGCCGAAGGCAATGAGCGCGGGCCGACGCTGTCGTTCAAGGGCATCGACAACGCGAGTTATTACCGCCTGCTGCCGGATAAAAAACGCTACTACATCAACGATACCGGCACCGGCAACACCGTCAACGTCAGCCACGCCCGCGTGATCCAGATGCTGACCGACAGCCTGCGCTATTGGGTGACGGAAATGCACGTCGACGGCTTCCGTTTCGACCTCGGCACGATCCTCGCGCGCGAGCCGAACGGCTTCGACAATCAGAGCGGGTTCCTCAAAGCCTGTTGCCAGGATCCGGTGCTCGCCACGGTCAAACTGATCGCCGAGCCTTGGGATTGCGGCCCAGGCGGCTATCAGGTCGGCAGCTTCCCGCCGGGCTGGGCGGAATGGAACGACAAGTTCCGTGACACCGTGCGCGACTTCTGGAAAGGCGAGGCGCTGGTGGCGGCGCTCGCTCCCGAGCTGTGCGCGTCGGCGGATGTGTTCGATCGGCAGGGACGCAAGCCCTGGGCATGCGTAAACTTCATCACCGCGCATGATGGCTTCACGCTGAATGACGTCGTCACCTACAACGACAAGCACAACGAGGCGAACGGCGAGAACAACCAGGACGGCTCGTCGGACAACCGTTCGTGGAACTGTGGCGCCGAGGGGCCGAGCGACGATCCCGACATCAACACGCTGCGCGAGCGCCAGCTCCGCAACCTGTTGGCGACGTTGCTGCTTGCCCAAGGCACGCCGATGCTGCTCGCAGGTGATGAGTTCGGACACACCCAGGGCGGCAACAACAACGCCTACTGCCAGGACAGCGAAATCGGCTGGGTCAACTGGAATTTCGAGGACAAGGGCCGCGCGCTGATCGGCTTCGTCAAGAAGCTGACGGACCTGCGTCGCCGCTATCCGATCCTGCGCCGCAACCGGTTTTTGACCGGCAAGTACAACGAAGAACTCGACATCAAGGAAGTCATGTGGATCAACGCCAACGGCGCCGAGATGCAGGACGCCGATTGGGGCGACGCCAACATGCGCTGCTTCGGCATGCAGCTCGACGGCCGCGCCCAGCCGACCGGCATCCGCAAGCGCGGCCACGACGCGACACTGTTGATCGTCGTCAACGCGTATCACGATGTGGTGACGTTTACCCTGCCGGAAACGCCGGGCGGTCCCCGGTGGAAGTTGTTGATCGACACCAACCTGCCCGACGAGGAACTGGCCCCGCACTTCGAGACCGGTGATAGTTACGACGTGACCGCGCGCTCGCTGCTGTTGTTCGTACTGGATCAGGCAAAGGCTTGAACCGCATCGCGCCGACGCCGATCGGATGAATACGCCGACAGATCGTGTTCAGCGCGTGCATCCCATGCCGTACGGGGCCGAACTGCAGCCGGACGGTCGCGTGTATTTCCGCCTGTGGGCGCCGGCGCAACCATCGATTCAACTGGCACTGGCGGACGGTCCGACGTTGCCCATGCAGACGGTGGGCGAGGGCTGGTTCGAGCTGGCGACCGATCAGGCTCGCGCAGGAACCCGCTATCGCTATTTGCTGCCAGATGGCCGTGCCGTGCCCGATCCGGCTTCCCGCTTCCAGCCCGAGGATGTGCACGGCCCGAGCGAGGTGATCGATCCCGCGGCCTATCCCTGGCAGGATACCGCCTGGCGAGGACGGCTGTGGCACGAGGCGGTGGTGTATCAACTGCACGTCGGCGCCTTCGCGCCCGAAGGCACGTTTCGCGGCGCGATCGATCGCCTTGATCACCTCGCCGCACTCGGCGTCACCGCCATCGAGATCATGCCGGCTGCGGATTTCCCGGGCGCGC
>JBOHYW010000354.1:0-2609 GCA_050738155.1 Rhodanobacteraceae bacterium | reverse complement strand
CCTTCGTATAAATCGCCGCACGCGACGACCGCACAGCATGTCAGCAGCAAGGCGGGGACGCCGATGATTCGTACAAACGCAACCGTCCCCGTGCGTCGCAGCACAAGCCAGTCGGCGCGTATCGCAGGGTGCCACAAGGTCGTCATCGACGCGGATTGTGTCATTCCGGGTCGCGTGCAGCAAAAAACCCGCCTTGCGGCGGGTTTCGCTTGATTCGAACTGACAAGCAGTATTCCTACACCCGCGCCACCGAATACCGTTTCAGCCGCGCGGCGAACTCGATCAGCTTGCGATTGCCGCTGGCTTCGGCCTCTCGGCACCACTGCTGCAGCGCAGCCAGCGCGGATTCGGGTTTGCGCTGTTCCATCAGCGCGGCGAGGCGCGCGCGGTACTCGTTGATCTGTTTCAGGCGCGGACGATTTTCGACGACCGTTGCAAGGCGCGCCTTGCCGGTCTTGTCGAGCCAGCGGCCGCCGTTGGCCAGCGCACGGCGCAGGCGGCGGCGCGGCATTGGGCCGAACCGACGGGTGCCCTCCGCGTTGGACTGCTCGCGCACCGTCGGTTTGATCACCATCTTGTAGTACTCGGTCATCGCCTCGAAGCGGTGCGTCAGCAGCGCCTTGAGGGTTTCCGAATCCGGCAGAGAAACATTTGGGCGCACATCCAGCGCCGGCGCCACGCGCAGCACCTTGGCCAGACGGACCTTTTCCAGTCCGCGGATCACCACCCAGCCGATGTCGACCTCGAACTTGCGCAGCGCGAACTTCGCGGAACTCGGGAACGCGTGATGGTTGTTGTGGAGTTCCTCGCCGCCGACCCAAACGCCCCACGGCGTGAGGTTGGTGGCCGTATCGGCTGTTTCGTAATTGCGATAACCCCACCAGTGACCGATACCGTTGACCACACCGGCGGCCCAGATCGGAATCCAAAGCATCTGCACGGCCCAGATTGCCATGCCGAGCACGCCGAACAGGGCGAGGCTGATCACCGCCATCAGGGTCGGGCCGAGCATCGAGTGCTTGGCGTAAACGTTGCGCTCCATCCAGTCGTTCGGCGTGCCGCGGCCGTACTTCTCGACGTCAGCGGCATTGGCGGCGGCGGCGCGATACAGTTCGACGCCTTCGAAGAAAACCTTGCGGATACCCTCGATCTGCGGGCTATGCGGGTCCTGTTCGGTTTCGCAATGCGCGTGATGCTTGCGGTGGACCGCTACCCACTCCTTGGTCACCATGCCGGTGGTCAGCCAGCTCCAGAAACGGAAGAAATGCACCAGCACCGGATGAAAATCCACGCCGCGATGGGCCTGACTGCGGTGCAGGTACAGGGTCACGGTCAGGATGGTCAGTTGGGTCATCACCAGCAGATAGATGGTGATGGACAGCCAGCCGGCGTTGGTCAGGCCGTGCGCGGCAAAATTCAGGATGGCATCGAGCATCATGGTCACACAGAAGAGGGGAGACAGGTTGATCCAACCCGCAACGACCAGTCTAGGGGATAAACCCCTCACCCGCCACAGGCTTGCCTAAACAATGTGATGGCCGCGACAATTCTTTCAATGGGCCTGTCTTTCAATGGGCTTGGCGTTCAGCTAACCAAATGACCGCAACACCGGCATTGCTGCAACTTGACCACGTCAGCCGCCGGCTGGGCGGGCGTGAGGTCCTTCGTGACGTGTCGTTTGCGCTGCAGCGCGGCGAAGTGCTGGGTCTGCTCGGCGTGAACGGCGCAGGCAAGTCGACGACGCTCTCGATCATCGCCGGCGTGCTGACGCCTGATGATGGCAGTTTGCTCATCGATGGGCGTGACGTGATCGACGACCCGCGCTCGATCAGCGGGCGAATCGGATGGGTGCCCGAAAGCGTGCCGCTGTGGCCGGAACTGACCGTCACCGAGGCGCTGGACGCGTGCGGGCGCCTACGCCGCCTCTCGCGTGCCGCACGCCGGTCGGCGATCGGGCGCGAACTGGCGCGACTGGAACTTACAGGCGTCGCAATGCGCCTGTGCGGACAACTGTCGCTGGGACTGAAACGCCGCGTCGGCCTGGCCCAGGCGCTCCTGCACGATCCCGATCTGCTGGTGCTGGATGAACCCGGCAACGGGCTCGACCCGGTGCAAACCGCGCAATTGCGCGACTTGATCGACAAGCTTTCGCCCGAACGCGGGATCATCCTGTCCAGCCATGAGCTGGCCGAAGTGGAGGCGATGTGCGGCCGGGTGGTGATCCTGCACGAAGGCGCGGTGCGCCACGATGCGAAACTCGACGCCCAGCGCGGACGTCTCGACGCGCAGTTCCGCGCGATCGCCAGCCCGTCCGCGAGCGCCGCCGCGTGAAGGCATTCGCGATCGCGCGTCTCGACCTGAAACGTCTTGCGGTGCGCCCCTTTGCATGGACGCTGGCGGGGATCGCGCTGGCGATGATGGCGTGGCAATTCCTGCTCGGCCTGTCGGCGTTCATGCACGCGCAGCCGACCCTTCCTGGCGCCGTCGCCGCGCTCGGCTTCACCGATAGCGTGGTGGGGCCATACTTTTTGAATTACCTGCAACTGTGTCTGGTGATCGCGCCGTTGATCACGATGCAGGCGCTGGCCGGCGAACGCGGCGCGCAGCGC
>JBOHYW010000353.1:0-2625 GCA_050738155.1 Rhodanobacteraceae bacterium | reverse complement strand
CTCTACATCCGGCCGCAGGCGGGCGGTGCGGCGCGCAAGATCGCACTGGGCCAGAACGATGCCTACTACTACCAGTTGACCTGGTCCCCGGACAGCGAAAACGTGGTCTTCAGCGACCAGAAGGGCAACCTCTGGCTGGTGAACCTGCACGCGGCCACGCCGAAGCCGGTGCGGATCGCGACCGCCGGCTTCAACAACGGCTTCGGCAACGTCGCGTTCAACCCGGCGTGGTCGCCCGACAGCCGCTGGATCACGTTCACCGAATCCCTGCAGAACTTCTTCTCCGGCGTGTTCGTCTATTCTCTCGCCGACGGCAAGACCCACCAGCTCACCGACGGCGCGAGTGATGCGCAATCGCCGGTGTTCGATGCCGACGGCAAGTACCTCTACTTCCTTGCGAGCACCGATCTCGGGCCGTCCGTCGGCACCGACCTCGCGACGCTTGCGCACCCCGTGACCTACCACGTCTACGCGGTGACGCTGCAGGCCAGCACGGCGTCGCCCATCGCGGCGAAGGCGGGCATGGACGCGGCACCACCGGCGTCGGCGCCAGCGCCTGCCAGGAAGGATGACAAGCAGGCGAAGAAGCCCGCGGCCGTTGCGATCGACTTCGACGGCATCGGCCAGCGCATCGTGCCGCTGCCGATCACGCCCGCGAACTATCAGGGCCTTGCGGCCGGCGCCGCGGGTGTGCTGTATCTCGCGAAAGCGCCGCTGGTGATGCTGCCATCGCTGATGGGGCCCGAAGGACCCGCGTTCGAGGTCGAGCGTTTCACCCTCAAGGACAAGAAGACCGAAACGGTGCAGCAGAACGTCAACCAGTTCGTGCTGGCGGCGGACGGCGAAAAAATGCTGTACCAGCGGGGCCCCGACTGGTTCATTGCCGACGCCGCGCCCAAGGCCAAGCCGACCAAGCTCGCGACCGCCGACCTGCGCGTGTTCGTGGACCCGCACGCGCAGTGGGACGAAATGTACCGCGAGGCATGGCGCATCCAGCGCGCGTTCTTCTACAACCCCGAGTTCGATGGCCTCGACATCAATGCCGCGGAAAAGGAATTCGCGCATTACCTGCCCGGCATCGCGAGCCGCGATGGGCTTTCCTACCTGTTCCGGGAAATGCTGAGCTATGAAGCCGTCGGCCACATGTTCATCGTCGGCGGCTTCACCCCGAAGATGGAGCAAGTCAAGGTCGGGCTGCTCGGCGCCAACTACAAAGTGGAGCACGACCGCTACCAGATCACCCGGATCTTCAGCGCCGGCAAGTGGAATCCGACGCTGTACGGTCCGCTCGCACAACCCGGACTCAAGGTGAAGGTGGGCGATTACGTGCTGGCCGTCAACGGCCAGCCGATCACCGCCGACAAGAGCATCTATGAGTACTTCAACGACCTGGCCAGCAAGACCGTGACGCTCACGGTGGGCCCGAACCCGAGCCTGTCGGGCTCCCACGACATCACCGTCAACACGATTCCCAGCGAGGACAAGCTGCGCAACGCCGCGTGGATCGACCACAACATGGAAGTCGTCAACAAGATGTCCGACGGCAAGCTTGGCTACATCTACCTGCCCGACACCGAATGGGGCGGTTTCACCAACTTCAACCGCTACTTCTTCTCGCAGGTGGACAAGGACGGCGTGATCGTCGATGAACGCTTCAACCATGGCGGACTCTTGTCCGATTACGTCATCCGCTACTTGACGCGCAAGCCGATGGCACTCGCAGTCACCCGCTGGGGCAAGCACACCACTGCGGTGATCCCGACCGCGATGATTCCGGGTCCGAAGGTGATGGTGATCAACCAGTTCTCGGGTTCCGGCGGCGACGCGCTGCCATGGTATTTCAAGATGGCCAAAGTCGGCCCCCTGGTCGGCGTGCGTACCTGGGGCGGCCTGGTCGGTATTGGTGGCTACCCGAAGCTCATGGACGGCGGCACGGTGACGGCACCCCGCATCGCGATCGAGGGCCTCGACGGAACGTTTCCCGTCGAAAACCGCGGTGTGTCCCCTGACGTGAAGGTCTGGCAGGACCCGAAACTTGTTCGCCAAGGCCAGGATCCGCAACTCGACCGCGCGATCCAGCTCGCGATGCAGGAGTTGAAGGCCCACCCGGTACCGACCTACCAGCGCCCGCCCTGGCGGAATTACCATCCGGTGCTCCCGCCGTTGCCGGCTGCCGCAAGCAGCGTATCGCCGGCGGGGGAATGAACGCTCGGGTGGCAGGACTCAACGCAGGGACGCGTTGATCTTCGCGAGCGTTGCACTGCCCGGGCACAGCTCGCGCTCGCCCAGCGTGTTGAAGGCAACTGGCGCCGTGTCGAGGTGCGCGTGCAGGTCGGGCGCTTCCGGATCGACGTACAGCAAGCCGGTGACGATTTCGCCCCGCGCCTGGCACGCGTGCAGGTAATTCATCGCGGCGACGCGGTCGCCGGTGTCGTGCCCTTCCGGCAGCTTGCGCAGGCGGAGCACGCTGCCGTCGTGCTGGCGCACGTCACGCACTTCGCCCGGCGGATAGTCAACCGTGATCTCGGCGCGCGCCGGAATGAAATCCATCCGGCACAGCGTGCGGTTGTGTTCGCGCACGTAGTCGTAGCTCTTGGTGCTGCCTTCGTGGTTGTTGAACGCCAC
>JBOHYW010000352.1:0-2650 GCA_050738155.1 Rhodanobacteraceae bacterium | reverse complement strand
CCAGACCGCGCGGCTCTGCGCCATCGACGAAGAACATCTGGCGTGCGTGCTTGATCGATTCGTGAGCGTTGGATGGAGGCACGTGGATCCTCGGTGTCGCAATTTGCGACAGTCCGTCGCAGGCATGTTCCACTACAAAACACATCGTGCAAGGGAATGCAAGCGACAATCGTGCGGGTGGCATGTTGCAACGCAACATGGACGATCGGCATTCGCGGCGCTCGAACGGTTCAACCTGAAAGCGGTGCAGCATAACGGGACCTGCATCACGGCTGGCACGCTCCCTGCACCAACCGGTTACCCGCCACCCGTCACGGAGTCGTCATCATGGCCAAACTGGAACAGCAGCATCTCGCCGGAAAAGTCGAAGTTCCCTTCAAGCAACGCTACGGCAATTTCATCGGCGGCAAATGGATTCCGCCGGTTGGCGGCGGATACTTCGAAAACGTCACGCCGGTCACCGGCCATCCGTTCTGCGAAATCCCGCGCTCGAACAAGGATGACATCGAAGCTGCCCTGGACGCCGCGCATGCGGCCAAGGTCAAGTGGGGCAAAACCCCCTTGGCTGAACGTTCGCACATCCTCAATCTGATTGCCGACCGCATGGAGCAGAACAAGGAACTGTTGGGGCATGCGGATACCTGGGACAACGGCAAGCCAATCCGCGAGGAACTCGCCGCGGACATCCCGCTCGCCATCGACCATTTCCGCTATTTCGCCGGTTGCATCCGCGCGCAGGAAGGCTCGATCGACGAAATCGACGACGACACGGTGTCCTACCAGTTCCACGAGCCGCTGGGGGTGGTCGGCCAGATCATTCCCTGGAACTTCCCGTTGCTGATGGCCGCATGGAAACTGGCGCCGGCGCTCGCCGCTGGCAATTGCGTGGTGCTGAAGCCCGCGGAACAAACGCCGGTCAGCATTCTGGTGTGGGCGGAACTGGTCGGCGACCTGTTGCCCGCCGGCGTGCTCAATATCGTCAACGGCTTCGGTCTGGAAGCGGGCAAGCCGCTGGCATCCAGCAGCCGCATCGCCAAGATCGCGTTCACAGGCGAGACCACCACCGGCCGGCTGATCATGCAGTACGCCAGCCAGAACATCATTCCGGTCACGGTGGAATTGGGCGGCAAGTCGCCGAACGTCTTCTTCGACGACGTGGCCATGCACGACGACGACTTCTTCGACAAGGCCATCGAGGGCTTCGTGATGTTCGCGCTGAACCAGGGCGAAGTCTGCACCTGCCCCAGCCGTGCCCTGATCCAGGAGTCGATCTACGACAAGTTCATGGATCGGGCGCTCAAGCGCGTCAACGCGATCAAGCAAGGCAATCCGTTCGACCCGTCGACGATGATTGGCGCACAGGTCTCGAGCGAGCAGATGGAGAAAATCCTCTCCTATTTCGATATCGGCAAGCAGGAAGGTGCCGAGGTGTTGATCGGCGGTGAGCGCAACAAACTCGATGGCCACCTCAAGGACGGCTACTACGTCAAGCCGACGGTGTTCCGGGGCAACAACAAGATGCGCGTGTTCCAGGAGGAGATTTTCGGGCCGGTGGTTTCGGTCACCACCTTCAAGGACGACGACGAGGCGCTGGAAATCGCCAACGACACGTTGTATGGCCTGGGCTCCGGCGTGTGGAGCCGTGACGTCAACCGCTGCTACCGCATGGGCCGAGGCATCCAGGCCGGGCGCGTGTGGACCAACTGCTATCACGCCTATCCGGCTGGCGCTACCTTCGGCGGCTACAAGCAATCGGGCTTCGGCCGCGAGACGCACAAGGTGATGCTCGATCACTACCAGCAGATCAAGAACATGCTGGTCAGCTATTCGCCGAAGAAACTCGGATTCTTCTGATCGCGACGTACGGCCGCCCGGAGGGAGGGCGGCCGCGGGTATCGCATCGGGTGAATCCGTTCAGGGATTCGGGTTTTCTCGCTGGCAAGCGAACGGGAGACGCACGTAGACGCAACGGCGGACCGGACAGCGTCGGGGACGCCATCGGTTTTGTTGCTTGATTCAACAGTGCGGATTCGCGCGCAGGGCGCGGGAATCTGAATCCACAGCGATGACTCGCGATCAAGCGGCATCGCTCCCAACTCAGGAGGCAGACCCATGAAACGTGCAGCATCTGCTAAGCGGAAGACCTTGCACCGTCGCGCCCCAGGGTTGCGGCGGCGTTCCCTTGTGCTCGCGCTCTGCGCGGCTGCGGCGTGCCCGTTGGCGGCCAATGCCACCTCGTTCACCGCCAAGGGCTTCACGGTCGATATCAGCGGGTTCGCCAACGCGTTCTACACCGTCACGAGCTGTTCCGGGAACTCGGTGGGAGGCCTCGCGTTGGCTGGTGAAACGCTCGGCTGCGGCGGCCAGAAGGATCGCACCACCATCGGCAATGGATTGCTGCCCAATGAGCTCATCACCAAAGTCAGCACGACCCAGGAAGGCATCGATATCAGCGCGGAACTCGGCCTCGGCGTGCCCATCGCAACGTCGTCGGCGATCAATGCCAACAGTGGCGTGGATGTGCGACAAGCCTACTTCACCCTGGGTACGGCCAGCTTCGGCACGGTCAAGCTGGGGCGCGACTACGGCATATTCGGTTCCAACGCGATCCTCAACGACATGACCTTGTTCGGCGTGGGCATGCCGGTGC
>JBOHYW010000351.1:0-2696 GCA_050738155.1 Rhodanobacteraceae bacterium | reverse complement strand
TGAGGACCCAGGCGCGATCCGGATCCAACGGAGCGATGACGTGCCCGTCCGATATCACCAGCGACACGTCATCCGTATCCAGCGTATGTTTGACGAAGGTAAAGAACGATCCATTGATTCCCAGCTGAGCGTGTTGCCGGGTAATGAACTGGAGTGTCGTCTCGCGGGTAGTTTCGAGGTTGGGGTCGCCCGGCAGCGGTCCATTCGGATCACCATTGGATGGGGTGACGAGAAAGCGAGTGCCAGGTGCCTTGGGATCGATTATTGCAAGATGGATGATTTCGGGCCTTGGCTTCGATTTCACGATTCGTTCCAACCGCACACCCACAAATGGCTCGCTGGTCTGTACCGCGGCTGCGGACAGGCTCGGTACCAGCAGCAACAGCAACATGAATGGCACGGACCAGAAATCGGCAAGACTCCAGGGGTTGCGAGTGCGGCTGCAAAACAAGGTACTCAAAGTTGCCATCATGGACCTCTGAAAAGGGGACGCAGAACCGAGTCGGGTCTGCGTGGCATGGGTGTCGCGCGTGTCGGGGGAGCCCAGCGTGGCGCGCGGCGCCGCCGAAGTGTAGGCGCTTATCGCCGGTTGCTGTCGGAAAGTGCACCTGAGCCGGGTTTTTACCTCGGCTTTTCCGGTTTTTTACGTTTGACGGCATACATGGCGCGATCGGCGCAGGCCAGCAGGGCGTTCGCGTCGCTTCCATCGGTCGGGAAACAGGCAATGCCAATGCTGGCATCCAGGTGGACCGGGCCATCGGGCAGCGAGTAGGCCTGATGCAGGCGGGCATGCAGGGCCGCTGCAGTGGTGCGGGCGGCCGTCGCGTCGCGGCAACCGGGTAGCAGCACGACAAACTCGTCGCCACCTACGCGTGCCACGATGTCGCTCTGCCGCAGACTCTCCCTTAGACGGTGCGCGACCTCGTGCAGGACGCGGTCGCCGGCATCGTGGCCGCCGTGATCGTTGATCGCCTTGAAACCGTCCAGGTCGAGGTAGAGCAGGGTCAGGCCGCCGTCGGTTTGCGTCGCGTGCTCGATCGCCTGTTGCAGTTCGCGCTGCAGCCGGTGTCGGTTGGGCAGGCCAGTCAAGGTGTCGTGGCTGGCGCGGTGCTCGAGCTCGCGCTCGGCGTGGCGCAATTCGGTCACCTCGTGGCCCACGCCGATACGCACGCCATAATCGGGCAGCCAGCGCGCCGACCATTGGATATCAATGCTGTGCCCGTCTTTGTGGATATAGCGATTGCGGAAATGGAGCTGCAGCTCGCCCGCGGTGACATGTTCGGCCTGCTGAATGGTTGCAGAGCGGTCGTCGGGATGGACCAGATCGAATATCAGGCGGCCAATCACTTCGTCGGGAGCGTAGCCGAAGATGCGCTCGAAGCTCGCACTGACGAACAGGAAGCGGCCATCGACATCGACGATGCAGATTGCGTCGGGTACCAGGTCCAGCACATCGGCGAGGGGCGGTAACTTCGGGATCATCGGTTCGCTGCATGGACGGCGCGGCGCGCGCGTGGGGCCATTATCCCGGCACCGCGCGGAGCAGGAATACCCGATTGCGTTGCCGTCCGCGGCGATGACTCGTGTACTGTAACGGATGGCCAGCGACGATCTTGAGGATGCTCAGGAACCGGGGTCACAGGGACCGGGGCCAGGTTGCACTTTTTACGTTGGTCTGGTGCTTCCGGGGCCGGCCGATCTTCGCTGGCCCGGCGCGGCGGCCGAGTTGGGCTTCGATCGCGCCACGGAAGCGTTTTGAGCCATAGGCCTATTGCCGCTGCAGGTGCTGCCGAATGGCATCGCTTTTGCGCGAACAATCAGCGGAAGCAGCGGGCTATTGCTCCGCCGGCCTGGTGTTGCGCGACTGAATGCTCTCTATCCATGGTTCTGGAGGCTGGGCGACCGGTGTCGATTCGGGCGCGTATCGTTCGTCAGGTTGATGTGATGCTCTTTTGAAGCTGCATCGGCAAGGAGACGCGGAGATGAAGAAAATAAAGGTGTACGGGCCGCCGCCGTCGCGCGGTTTGCGCGCGATCTGGATCCTGAATGAGCTGGGACTCGAGTACGAGCTGGTGCCGATGAACCCGCTCGACGAAGTAGCCAGTTCGCCGGCGTTCCGGGCCCTCAATCCGGCCGGGAAGGTGCCGGTGCTGGTCGACGGGGACGTAGTGCTGACGGAGTCGGCGGCGATCCAGCTCTACCTGGCGGAGAAGTTTCCGGCGAGCGGGTTGATCCCCGAAGGCATCGTGGAGCGTGCGCAGATGTATCGCTGGATCTTTTTCCTGGTCACGGAGATCGAGCAGCCGCTGTGGCGGATCGCGCGCAACACGTTGATCTACCCGGAAGACAAGCGGATGCCGGCCGACATCGAGATGGCGACCGGGGAGTGCAAGGCGATGCTGGCGGTGCTGGAAAAGCACATGCAGGGACGCGAGTACCTGGTCGGTGACCGCCTGAGCGTGGTGGATCTGAACGCCGCCTACACGCTCGACTGGGCGAGGTTTGCGGGCATGCTGGGCGACGCGCCCGCGCTGCGTGCCTACGTGGAGAAGATGTACGCGCGGCCGAAAGCGCCGACGACGATCGAGGCCGCGTTCGCGGCGTTGCGGTAGACACCGGGGTCAGGTCGCACTTTCTGGGTTCTGGGTTCTGGGTTCTGGGTTCTGGGTTCTGGGTTGACCTGATGATTCCACGGC
>JBOHYW010000350.1:0-2743 GCA_050738155.1 Rhodanobacteraceae bacterium | reverse complement strand
TGACCTTGACGGCGCACCGCTGGAACCCGTGACCGCATCGCCGCTGGCCCCGCATGCCATTGTGGAATCGTCGCCGAACCGCTGGCATGCCTACTGGCGCGTTTCCGATTGCCCGCTTGTGGTTTTTCCTGCCTATCAAAAGGCGTTGGCCGCACGCTTCGATGCAGACGCCACGGTTCACGACCTGCCGCGCGTGCTACGCCTGCCCGGCTTCGAGCATCGCAAGGGCGGACCGTTCGCATCGCATATCGTCGCACTGTTCCATGCGCCGCCATACACTCTTGCCGCGTTCCTGGCCGCGTTCGACTTCGACGCCGTTTCTAAAATAGGCGAGAGTAGAAACGCACCGCGCACTACACAAGAGACACAAGAGACTCAAGAGACTCAAGTCAGGGGAGCGAGGAGCACGGCGGCGACTTCGGTCGCGCGATTCATCCCGACGGCTCCCGGCAAGCGGAACCGCCGCCTGTTTGAACTGGTGCGCCACGTCAAGGCGCGAGAGCCTGACGCGACGGATGCGCGTTTGCGGGAGATTGTGAAGCAATGGCATACGATGGCGCTGCCAGCCATCGGCACCGCCGACTTTGCCGAGTCATGGGGCGACTTCATGCGCGGATGGCATAAGGTGCGCTTCCCCGAGGGCGCGATGCTGGCGGGCCTGTTGCGCGACCTGGACGCCGACCCGGTGCCGGACGGGCTTCCCGCTGACTACGATGCACGCCTGCTGCGGCTGGTGCGGGTATGTCGACGGCTGCAACGCCACGCGGGCGACGAGCCATTTTTCTTGAGCGCGCGAACCGCTGGCGACCTGCTTGGCGTGCACTTCACTAGCGCGGCAAACATGCTTTATGCCTTGGTCGCGGATCACGTACTCGATGGCGTGCGTTGCGGCACGCTCAAGGATCGGCGAGCCAGTGAGTACCGGATGCCAGAGCGAGGCGACGAACGATGAACACAATACTTCCCGATGAAGTGCTGGCGGCTATCGAACAGGCCAAGCGCAAGGCAGGCTGGAACAACCGGCGCGGCGACGTGCAACGGTTCACCTTGCCGAATCGATGCGGCCATGAACCTTGCCTGCTGTACGTTGTCCCGGCGCGGACCTGGGCGTATCGGCGATGGGAACGGCAGGCCGCCGAACGGCAACACCTGCACGGGGGTGCGGCATGATGCCGACTACCCGGACACTCGCGGGCCTGCGCGCAGACGGGTACGATGCGGGTATGTGCTACTCCGCGCAAATCTGGGCCGAGCATCGCAAGTTTGAGCGGGCGTTCAACGCGGGCCTGAGCATTCAGGACTATGTGCGCCTGTTCTGGGAAAAACGGCGAGGCGGCGGCTGGCAGAAAATGCCCAAGGCCATGAAGGCCGCCTTTGGCGATCCCCGCAACGATGCGGAACGCGAGGTGGCCGCGATCGTCGCCGATGGCGATGCCGAGCAAGCTCACGCACTGGAAACCGAACTGTTCACGCAGAAAACCCGCCTTGCGAACGCCGAACGCGCGCTGCAAAGCAAGATCACCAAGAAAGCGCAAAACGAGCAACGCATCGCGCGCGACAAGGTGGAACGCGCGCAACGAAACCTTGCCGACCTGCGTCGCACCGTTCCCGAGCCGCGCGATTCCCGCATGTATCCCGGCCAATACGCGCCGGTAATGATCGAGCGCGACGGCAAACGCAAAATCGTGCCCATGCGTTACCAGTGTCGCCTGCCGGGCTGGAACGAAGCGATGGAACGCAGGTATCCGGGAACGTACAACGCGCGCCGCGACAATCTGGAAAAGACGTGGGGCAAGTTGTTCGGGTATCGCCACGGCATCATGGTAGTGAATGCGTTTTTTGAGAATGTCTGGCGGCACAAGATAGAACACCGCGATCTTGCACCCGGCGAGCGCGACGAAAACGTTGTGCTGGAATTTCGGCCGAATCCACCGCACGACATGCTTGTGGCCTGCCTTTGGTCATTCGATGAACGGGCAGACTTGTATTCCTTCGCCGCGATCACCGACGAACCGCCGCCGGAAGTGGCGGCAGCCGGTCACGACCGCTGCATCATTCCGATCAAGCCGGAAAACTTGAACGCATGGCTGCACCCTGACCCCGCGAACTTGGCCGCGCTGCATGCAATCCTCGACGACCGCGACCGGCCGTATTACGAACACCGGATGGCCGCATGACGCGCAAGACTGAAACCGAACCGATGCTGCGCGGACGCGCATCGCACCGGCGCACACAATCGGACTACATGGGCGCGCTGCTGGATCGCGTGACCTTGGAAACGTGGGGCGACGTGGTCGACGCGACGGTTGCCAAGGCCAAGGACGGCGATGCACAAGCGCGCGCGTTCCTGGCCGCGTACCTTGTCGGCAAACCGCAGCATGAAGCGCCTGCCCCGCTGACGGTCACGGCAGCACGTATCAGCGGCGATGATCCGCTGGTGAACAGGCTCGCCGACAAAGCAGCGCGACGGGTTTGCTTCGGCGGTTCCAATTTCGATGAAACTCGCGACGATGCCGCGCAAAGCATCGCGGCCGAATTGCCCGCGCATATCGAGCCGCAGCCGTGAGCTATCCGGGCGGCTGGCGTCCGCACATTGAATCTGCCTTGTGCCTCAGCGTGGATCGGCTGCTGAAAACCGGCTGCATCACCCCCAGCAATTTCCATTCCGGCACGCTGCGCTGGACGCGCACCTATCACCGGGGCGGATCGGCCGAAGAAATTGCCAGTGCGGGCTATACGGCGC
>JBOHYW010000349.1:0-2761 GCA_050738155.1 Rhodanobacteraceae bacterium | reverse complement strand
GTTCTACTCAGTACCCATGTTCGACCCAGCGATGATCCGTGCGCTTCGCCTGATTCCGACGGAATATCTATATTTCTACTACGAACGTAGTAAAGCGCTTGCGATGCAGCGACAGAGCGAGACCACTCGAGGGGCCGAAATTCAGAAGCTCAATGAGGCTCTTCTAAGTGACCTATCGACGCTCGAGTCAGAAGGGTCCACGGAGAAGCTGGTCGAGAGGTACTCGTCCTATCTAAACCGTAGATCTGGTTCCTACATGCGTGTTGAGGGGCAAGGCGGCTCGGCGTTCGATTCTGCAATCGATAGCCTTAAATGGGATCCGTTCCGGACGGCGCACGGGTATCACAAAGTCGCAATTAATGTGATGTCTGCGCTGACTGGCGCGAAGCCCGCCGCGTGCATCCTCAACGTACGGAGCGGCGGGACCATCCAAAACCTGAAGGCGGCTGAGGTTGCAGAGATGCGTTGTGAGGTATCTCGAGACACGGTAACTCCGGGACGAATTGGGGCTCTGCCTGATGCGGTTCAGGGGCTTGTGCACAGTGTCAAAAGCTACGAGCGCGCAGCGATCGAAGCGGCCTTGGGTGGTTCGTCGAGCAAGCGCCGTAAAGCGCTACTTTTGCATCCAGCAATTGGCGAATGGGGCACTACCGAGGCCTTGGCTCGTGAGCTGTTAGTGGGTGGTGTGTTTGGCGCAGATCAGGGTGATGACGTAGTGGGGTGTGCGGAGGGAATTGTTCCTACCTCGTAGATGTGGTGGACGCGAGCGCGCATTGGAGATGCGCGCGATTTCCTGAAGCAGAGGTCGTTGGTTACGCAGAGGCGGTGCCAATTTATCAATCATAGTGGGTTGATGCCGCGTAGGGCTGATTGCGATTGGCATAGAGTACGCAGGCGTGGTTCTTTCGAAGAGGAGACCAATCATGGGGATGTCGTTTCGTTTCGGGTGGATTTTGCCGCTCCTTGTTATCGCCGTTGCGGGGGTGGATGGCCCCACAACAGCCTGGGCTCAGGCACCGCGTAATGTGATCATCCGCGCGGCCACGCACGTCCGGCCACTTACGATCGACCGTGGCGCTGCGGCCGTATGGCAGAGCCTAAAGAAACTCGACACGCGCGCCAGTCTTCTGTATTTCACCGCCCATCCCGACGACGAGGACGGCGGCATGCTGGCCTATGAATCGCGCGGCCACGGAGCGCGCACTGCATTGTTCACGCTGAACCGCGGCGAATCGGGCCAGAACGTGATGTCGAACGACTTTTTCGACCGCCTCGGGCTGGTGCGCACCCAGGAGCTACTTGCCGCCGACCGCTATTATGGCGTGCAACAGTACTTCTCCACGGTGGTGGACTACGGTTTCTCCAAGACTAAACAGCAGGCGATTGACAAGTGGACTTATAACCGTGTGCTGCGCGACGCGGTGCGAGTGGTCCGCATGGTGCGTCCGCTGGTGGTTGCCTCGGTCTTTGTCGGTGGGCCAAGCGACGGCCACGGTAATCATCAAGTAGCGGGCGAGATGGCGCAGGAGGTCTACAAGGCCGCCGGCGATCCGAAGATGTTTCCTGAGCAGATCGCCGAAGGTCTCGATCCGTGGACGCCGCTTAAGGTTTACTCTCGCGTTCCTACCCGCGCGATTTCGGCCAAGGGAATCTACGACTACGCCAGCAAGAGCTATTTTCCCGTCCGCTTTCGCAACTACATCACCAATACTTGGATTCAGGGGCTGATCTCGACCGAAGTCGAGATCCCCGAAGGCACCTACGCGCCGATGTTGGCCGGGGCCTACGATCAGATTTCACGGATGGGCCTCGGAGAACAGAAAACCCAGAACGGCGGTCCCGACATTCCATTACCCGAATCGTCGGACACGCCCTATCATCTGTGGGCATCGCACGTGAAGACGCCGGGGACGAGCGGGAAGCCCGAGACCTCGATTTTTGAAGGCGTCGACACGTCGCTGCTCGGCATCGCCGATCTTGCACCACCCGCGGAAGCTTCATTGCTGCGTCCGGACCTGTCTCAAATGCAGGACTTGGTGCAGCAGGCGATGAGGTCCTTCTCGGCCACCCAGCCGGAGAAGATCGCTCCCATTTTGGCCAAGGGCTTAAGCGTGACCAACGCCTTGATTGCGAAGGTTAACGCTAGCTCTATGCCTGCAGCGTCAAAATACAACGTCAATTACGAGCTGAAGGTCAAGCAGGCGCAGTTCAACAATGCCCTGACCGAAGCGCTGGGTTTGACGGTCAACGCCACCGTGGCACCTCCCGCCAGCGCGACGGGACCGTTTGGCTTCAGCGATCCTGCGACGTTTCAGATCGCCATTCCGGGGCAGAAGTTTGCCGTCAACGTGCACCTGACCAACTCCGGTACGGTTCCAGTCGAGCTGGACCACGTGGGCATCCAAGGTCCCAAGGGCGAGGACTGGAGCTTCTCGGGTGCTTCCACCGTTCCGGCCGCGCTCAATGCCGGACAGACGAAAACCGACCGCGTTGAGGTGGCCGTGCCGGCCGACGCACACTACACGGAGCCATACTACTCTCGGCCGAGCATCGAGCAGCCGTACTACAACATCAACCAAAAGCAATATATCGATCTGTCTAACATGCCGTATCCGCTGGCGGCTTGGGTAGAGTTCCGGTATCACGGCGTGACCCTGAAGCTGGCACAGGTCGTGCAGACCGTGAAGCGCGTTACGGGCCACGGAACCGTGTACAACCCGTTGGTCGTCGGTCCACCGATCTCGCTGACACTGGTCCAGAA
>JBOHYW010000348.1:0-2818 GCA_050738155.1 Rhodanobacteraceae bacterium | reverse complement strand
GCTGGTGGTGGGTTGCGCTTGTGCGGGCAGGCGCGCGGCGAAGCCGAGGATGACAAGCGCGAAAATGCAGGAGGCTATGCGAAGCCGAAAGCGGTCATGGTGCATGGTGTGGTATCCGGGTCGATCTGTTTTCATTGTAGGGCGCTGGCGGTGCAACGCCAAACCGACGAGCTGAACGCAGTTCCGGCGTTTCATGCCCCAAACCCTCCACCGGGAATGCTCCATAGGCGCCAGCGGTTCTGCTCGCCAACCAGCCGTCTCCCGCACTTTCGACACGCGGGGGGCGAACGCCACATTGGTAGGAATTCATGCAATTTCCCTGCGGGCGTATTACCATGTCGATGTGCATGGTCATATGAGGCATTTCGTGATGGGTGCTACAGAACGGGTGGTGGTGTTGATGACGCCGGACCAGAAGGCCAGGGCCAAAGCCCGCGCCGATGCATCGAAGCTTGGTTTGGGGGAATACATGCGCCGGCAAACCTTTCAGGAAAACCGGAACGCGGATGACGCGATGTTGCGCGCGCTCGTGAATGAGCTGAATGCTTCAACGGCGCGTGCCGCGCGCGCCTTGGATGCCACCATCCACAAGCTCGATGCGATGCAGGGGGGCAGGGCTGATTTCGAGGCCAAGGCGCATAAGCGTGCCATGCGCGAGTTTTCCTCGGTCGACCCGGCTGTCATGGCCACCTTGCTGCGCGGGCGTACGCCTGCATGAGCGCTCTTGCTGACGTCCTGAAAGGTATCCGGGCATCCGTCGCGCTGAATGATCGCGTGATCGAGTTGACGAAGCGAGTTGACAAACTGGCAGATCAGCAGGCGACCCTCGTCGAACGCGTGGTTCGCGTAGAGGCGTTCATCGACATCGTGAAACCTGCGATCCAGCACAGGATGTTGCCGCCGACCGACGGACGCTGACTGCGGTCGCAAGTCATCCTTCGCGGTGACACGATGGCCGGCGCATCACTCTCGACGATCTGCCAGGAGAAGACCATGTTGCCCGAAGTCATGGCGGCGGCACAGTATCCGGAATTTCCGAGCGAGACTCCGGCCGAATTCGTGCCTGCGACGTCCGGCCACGACTTTGCGCGGCGCGAAGTGATGATCCCGATGCGTGACGGCGTGAAGTTGCGCACGATCATCCTGGTTCCGCGTGGCGCACGGCAGGCCGGCATCCTGCTGACCCGCACGCCCTACGATGCCGCCGCGAAGGTGTCCTACACCCCGAGCGGGCATCTGGGTCCGATGCTGCAGGGCTTCGACAACGCCGTGGACGTGATCGTCGGGGACGGCTACATCCGCGTGATGCAGGACATCCGCGGCAAGTACGGTTCCGAAGGCGACTATGTGATGAACCGGCCGGTGCACGGGCCGCTCAACCCGACGCCGGTGGACGATGCGACGGATACCTGGGACACCATCGACTGGCTGGTGAAGAACGTCCCGGAATCGAACGGCAAGGTCGGCACGCTGGGCATTTCGTACCATGGATTCGAGGCGTTGATGGCGTTGCTCCATCCGCATCCCGCGTTGAAGGTGGCGGTGCCGATGAACCCGCTGGTCGACGGGTGGATCGGTGATGACTGGTTCCATCACGGCGCCTTCCGGCAATTGAACCTGAAATACATCTACGAGCAGACTGCCAGTCGTGACAATCGCTTCCGTTGGTGGACGAATTTCCACGACGAGTACGACCTGTTCATGCACCACGGCTCGGCCGGCGCGCTGGCCTCCGCCTATGGCATGGAGCAGATCGGCTTCTGGCAAAAAATCCTGGCGCATCCGGCGTACGACGGATTCTGGAGCGGGCAGGCCGTGGACCGACTGCTCGCGACGCAGCCGCTCGAGGTGCCGGTGATGCTGGTACACGGGCTGTGGGACCAGGAAGACATCTATGGCGCGATCGCGGTGCATCGGGCCCTCCAGCCGCCGGACGCCAACGGCGATTTGGTGAAACTGGTGATCGGGCCGTGGTACCACGGCCAGCAGGTCGCCGAGGGCAGTTCCATCGGTGCAATCCGGCTTGGCAGTGACACCGCGAAGTATTTTCGTCAGCAAATCCTGCGCCCGTACTTGGCGCAATACCTGAAGGATGGCGCGCCCGAGGCCGACATTGCCGCGGTGATCGCGTTCCAGACGGGCACCTGCCGGTGGCAACGGCTGGACCGCTGGCCCCGGGATTCTGCCAGCAACGACGTGACGGCGGATCGCGCGTTGTACCTGCGCGAAGGCGGCCGGCTTTCCTTCACCGCACCTGCCGACGATTCGGGCTTTGACGAGTACGTATCCGATCCGGCGCACCCCGTTCCGTTCCGCGCGCGACCGATCCAGCCCGTGGGTTCCGAAGCGGGCCAGACCTGGGCGCAATGGCTGGTCGACGACCAGCGCGAAGCCTCCGGACGCACCGACGTGTTGGGTTACCGCAGCGATGTGCTGGAAGCGGCGCTGGTGATCCGCGGCGCACCAGCGGTGCGCCTGGTCGCGTCCACCAGCGGCAGCGACTGCGATTGGGTCGTCAAGCTGATCGACGTCTATCCGGGCCAGGTCGCCGAACAACCGGAGATGGGTGGGTATCAGCTCGCGGTGGCGATGGACATTTTCCGCGGGCGGTACCGCGAGAGCTTGGTGGACCCGAAAGCGATCGAACCGGAGCAGCCACTCGAATACCGCTTCGCGCTACCCGCGGTGAATCATGTCTTCCTGCCGGGCCACCGCATCATGGTGCAGGTGCAATCGAGCTGGTTCCCGCTGTACGACCGCAACCCGCAGACGTTCGTGCCGAGCATTTTCACGGCCGAACCTGCGGACTACGTGAAGG
>JBOHYW010000347.1:0-2826 GCA_050738155.1 Rhodanobacteraceae bacterium | reverse complement strand
GAATTACAGCAGCCCAAGTACTGCCAGAACCAGTACCGCTCGATCCGCGCCGATTGGCTGGTCTTCATCGACATCTGCACGCACCTCGGCTGCGTGCCCGATTTCTTCCCCGAGATCAAGCCGGAACCGTGGGATCCGGACTGGAAGGGTGGCTACTACTGCCCCTGCCATCACTCGCGTTACGACATTTCGGCGCGCGTGTTCAAGGACGTGCCGGCGCCGCTCAACATGGTGGTCATGCCCTACCACTGGGTCGATGACACGCACCTTTTGATCGGCGTCGATCCACCGGACGGTTCGCCGCAGTTGAAGGGCGCGTTGAAGGGACCCCTGCCGCCATCGGCATTCGTGAAGGGATCTGCGGCATGAGCGCATTCACGCAATGGTTCAACGACCGCGTCCCCTCGCTGGGCGTGCTGTACCGCCAGCAGATGAGCGAGTACTACGCGCCCAGGAACTTCAACTTCATGTACTACTTCGGTTCGCTGGCGCTGCTGGTGCTGGTGAACCAGATCGTGACGGGGATCTTCCTCACGATGTTCTACACGCCGACCGGGGCGGGCGCGTTCGACTCGGTCCAGTTCATCATGCGCGACGTGAACTGGGGGTGGCTGATCCGGTACATGCACGAGGTCGGCGCCTCGATGTTCTTCGTGGTGATCTACCTCCACATGTTCCGTGGCCTGATGTATGGCTCGTACCAGAAGCCGCGCGAGCTGGTGTGGCTGCTCGGGATGTTGCTGTTCATCGTGCTGATGGCCGAAGCCTTCCTCGGCTACGTGCTGCCGTGGGGCAACATGTCGTTCTGGGGCGCCAAGGTGATCATCACCCTGTTCAGCGCGATCCCGTGGATCGGCGAGACCCTCGTCACCTGGATCATGGGCACCTTCGTGCCCGGCACGCCGACACTCACCCGTTTCTTCGCATTGCACGTGGCGGCGCTGCCGCTGGTGCTGATCTTCCTCGTGGTGTTGCACCTCGGCGCGCTGCATGACGTCGGTTCGAACAACCCCGACGGCGTCGAGATCCACAAGCACAACGGCCCCGATGGCCATCCGCTGGATGGCATCCCGTTCCATCCGTATTACACGGTCAAGGACATCTTCGGCGTCGCGGTATTCCTGGTGATCTGCGCCGGCATCATCTTCTTCGTGCCGAAGATGGGCGGGTTCTTCCTCGAGTCGGCCAACTGGACACCCGCCAACGACCTGGTGACGCCGCCCGACATCAAGCCGGTTTGGTATTTCTCGCCGTTCTACGCGATCCTGAGGATGATCCCGAACAAGGGCCTCGGGGTCGCCGCGCTGGCGCTTTCGATCGTCGTGCTGTTCCTGGTGCCGTGGCTGGATTGCGGCAAGGTCAAGTCGATCCGTTACCGCGGCCTGTCCTACAAGATCGCGCTCACGATCTTCGCGATCGTGTTCATCCTGCTCGGCACCATCGGCGCCGACCTGACGCCCGCCTGGATCCTCGCGGTGTTCGGGCCCAAGGCGGACATCACCTCGATCGAGAACCTGTTCGGGCGGATCCTGGTGCTGTTGTACTTCGCGTTCTTCGTGTTCCTCTGGGTCTACACGTTCTTCGGGTGGGAACGAACCAAGCCGGTTCCGGAAAGGGTGACCACGCATGCCTGACAAGACCTCCCGCGCGCGCATGCGCGTCCTCGTGGTGCTGCTGGCAACGCTCGTCACCGGGCTCGCGGCGGCGCCTGCCGCGCTGGCCCAGGAAGCGACCAATTATCCCCACGTCAACATCAACGTGCACGACAAGGGTGCGCTGCAGCGCGGTGCGCGCCTGTTCATGAACTACTGCGTAGGCTGTCATTCGCTCAAGTACGAGCGCTATTCGCAGCTCGCGCAGGGGCTGGGCCTCACCGAGAAACAGGTGATGGACAACCTCAACTTCACCGGCGCCAAGTTCCGGGAACCGATCATCTCTGCCATGCCCGAGGCCGATGCCACCAAGTGGTTCGGCAAGGCGCCGCCCGACCTGACGCTCGAGGTCAACTACATGGGCGCTGATTTCGTGGCGGCCTATCTCAAGTCGTTCTACCTCGACCCCAAGACCAGCACGGGCTGGAACAATACGGTGGTCCCGAACGTCGCGATGCCGTTCCCGCTGTGGCAGTTGCAGGGCGAGCAGGTGGCGGTGATGAACCCGCCCGCGGACGGCCAGCCGGCCACGGTCAAGGGACTCAAACTCGAGCAGCCGGGCACCATGACACCCGCCCAATACGATCGGGCGGTAGCCGATCTCACCACGTTCCTCGCTTACGTGGCCACGCCCGACAAGCTGATCCGCAGCAAGATCGGCGTCTGGGTCGTCCTCTACCTCGCGCTGTTCGCCGCGTTCGCATACCTGTTGAAGAGGGAATACTGGAAGGACGTGCATTGACTGGCGGGCCTTTCGCCCGTCGAGTGATCGCGCCCGAACCCGGGAAAGACGCGTCGCCGGACCCGCAGCGCCCATTTGGGGACACTCGCATGATCCAAACCGCACACACCCGCACCGTGCTGACCCTGTTCACCGCCCCGGACGACGTGCAGTCGCACCGCGTGCGGCTGGTGCTGGCGGCCAAGGGCGTCGTGTATGACCGCGTCGAGGTGGCGCCGGGCAAGCCGAACGAGGAATTGCTCGGCATCAATCCGTACGGCGATACGCCCACGCTGCAGGATCGCGAGATGGTCCTGTACGAACCGGACGTCGTGTGCGAATACATCGACGAGCGCTACCCGCACCCGCCGCTGATGCCGGTCGATCCCCTCTCGCGTGCGCGCCTGCGGCTGGCGTGCGTGCGGATCGAGCGCGACTGGGTGCCGGAAGTGG
>JBOHYW010000346.1:0-2861 GCA_050738155.1 Rhodanobacteraceae bacterium | reverse complement strand
CCGTGTGAAAACGCATTTGCGCAACGGAACGACGCGATTCCGGAGCGCAGGACGTCGCAACCGGCGCCGCTTAATCGTCGCGGCGCGTGCCGCGATGTCGGAACCAAGTCGGGTCCGCTGACCTGACACAGCGCTCCCGAGGCGCGTTGCGGCCGCTGTAATCGACGGATGGCAAGGCCTATGCGGCGATCGCCTCCCTCAGCGGTACGGCCCCCATGATCCGCAGCACGCGTTTCAGGTTGTAGGCGAGCACGTGCAAACTCATCTCGGTGCTGACGTGCTCGAGCGTGCGAGTCAGGAAGTGGGTGTAACCCATCCACGCCTTGAGGGTGCCGAACGGATGCTCCACCGTGCAACGGCGCGTCCGCATCTTGCCGGGGTCGTGATCCAGTCGCTGCTGCATCGCTTCCAGTACAGCCTCATGCACCCAGCGCTTGACTCGGCGATGGGACCCCGTGGTGCACTGCGCCTTGATCGGGCAACTGCCGCACGCCGAGCTCCAGTAGCAATCCATCTCCAGCCCGCCCTCCACGGAGTGGAAACGCCATGTCAGTGTCTGTCCAGCGGGACAACGGTAGGTGTCGGTTGCCGGCTGGTACACAAAGTCACGTTTGCCGAACAGGCCGCGGGCCTGGTTGTTGGAGGTCTGCGGCTTCGGCACATACGCCGTGATGCCTGCATCCTCACATGCGGCGATCTCGGTACTGCTGAAGTAACCGCGGTCCGCCACCGCCTCCAGATGCTCGACCTGCATGACGGCTTGGGCACGCCTCGCCATCGTCGCCAGTTGGTCACGATCATGACCAACGTTGGTGACTTGGTGGTCGACGATCAGGTGGTGCTTGGCATCCACAGCCATTTGCACGTTGTAGCCGACCATGCCGGTACCTTTGCCGCTGGTCGCCATCGAACGGGCGTCGGGATTGGTCAACGAGATCTGATGGTCGGGTGCCGCTTCGACTTCCTTGGCCATGGCCTGCATGCGCTGCATCTCCGAATGCAGCTTGGCAAGCTTGTCCTTGAGGTGCCGCGTGTGCGCTGCGTTGACCTCGGCATCGCCGCGGCGGTCAGCACTGTCCAGTTCCGACAAATACCGCGCCACGCTCTCCTCGATCTGCTCGATGCGCCGTTGCACCTTCGCCCGCGTGTAGTTCTTGTCGCGGTTGTTGACCGCCTTGAACTTGCTGCCATCGATCGCCACCAGTGCCTGCGCGAACAACCCCAATCGCCGGCACAGCAGAACGAACTCGCGGCACACCTTGCGAATCGCCGCACCGTTGTCCCGGCGGAAGTCGGCGATCGTCTTGAAGTCTGGTGCCAGTTGCCCGGTCAGCCACATCAGCTCGACGTTCCGCTGAGCCTCACGCTCCAGCCGCCGGCTCGACTGCACCCGGTTGAGATACCCGTACACGTAGATCTTCAGCAACGTGGCCGGGTGATAGCTGGGCCGGCCCGTGGCTTCCGGTATCGCGCCTTCAAATCCCAGCCCAACCAGGTCCAGATGCTCGACGAACGCATCGACCACCCGCACCGGGTTGTCCTCGCCGATGTAGTCATCCAGCCGTTCGGGGAACAACACGCTCTGCGAACGATCCGCCCCTTCGACAAAACGACTCATCGGCTGGCCCTCGTCGATTCGACGCATCCATTTTATCGAAGGCGCGCGTTTTCACACAGCCTGGACCCGTTGCCGGCGGTCGCCACGGTCCGCTTTCGGGATGGCTGGTCACCGACGCCCGAATTTAGCGGCACCCGCGGAGCGTCCGCTGAAATGAGATGTCAGGGCCACCGCACGATGAGCGCGACCACCGCAACTGTTGCGGCTACGATCGCCGCCCACGCCGCGATCCATGCTGCATTTCGTGAGCTGCGAGCTGCTCCGACGCTTGCCCGTGCGATTGCATTAGCCTCTTTCGCCGCATCGACACCAGCCGCCTCAATCTCTGCCTTGCGTGAAGCATGCGCATCTCGCAACCACGATTCAGCCCATAACAAATGCTTGTTTGCCCAGATACCTTGAGCAAGTTTGGACTGGACCTCTGTTTGACCTAGCGCAGAAAGCTCAGCAATAAACTCTTCGTACTTGCCCATGTAGCTTCGCGCATTAGCGCGCCGTGACGTAAGGAATCTCGATAGTACGATAGGTACCGCGCTTATTTGGGCCCCCGCGCCCACGCGCGCAGCAGAACGCCGCACGCGATGAGTACGGTGCCGACCACGATCGATTTTAGCGCGGTGTCACCGTAAAAATATGCTACCGCTATAGAGTTGTCCCGAGCCGACCCTGGGCACTGAAACCGAATATGCCGAAGAGCAGTAGTGCTGGCCCCGCTACGAACCACACCACTTCGAAAACCTTGCGTATGTGTTTCATGTGTCCCCCACGTGTGGCCCTAGACGTTTGAATTTAGCGGCGCGCGCAGCGCGGTCGGCTGCAGCGAGTAGTTAGAGGTTGAGTCACCATGGAATCTCATCGTCCTCACTCGACTGGCGATCCTGTTCATCCCGGACCATTGCTGGTGGCTGTACCGCCTGAATTAAACGTTCCCCCTGTGCCAGTAGTTGATCGTACGTCATTACCGTAACACCGGAAAGACGATGATTCAGACCGTGTAGGCCACGCATTTGGGGCTCCGGCCAATCGTTGGAGCGCCCGATGACAATAACCACGCGCGGGTGATACGCCACGATTTCGGGGTGATCCCGTAAACCACTAGCGGCTACCTCGTGCAAGACGTCCAAATACCGATGGCACTGGCCGATTGCCTTGGAAACGGCCGAGGACCAATAGTAATCACGATGATTCGCATCGAAGTGAAGCACATCCATATCCGGCCGTTTCAGCTCAACCAGGTCCCGAT
>JBOHYW010000345.1:0-2879 GCA_050738155.1 Rhodanobacteraceae bacterium | reverse complement strand
GTTCGTATCTCAGTACGGTCCACGACAGTCGGGATCGCAAGCACGGCCACGGACAAGCCGCGCGCGTGATCGACTACACCCTGGAGGGCTCGACCACGCCCGTCGAAGGTCACTATCGGCTGATCACGAACCTGCTCGATCCCGAGCAGGCCGATGCCTTGGAGTTGGCCGCGCTGTATCACGAGCGGTGGGACATCGAAAGCGTCTTCGATGAGTTCAAGACCCACCTGCGGGCCAACAACACCATGCTGCGCAGCAAGACCCCGGAACTGGTCCAGCAAGAACTGTGGGGATTGCTTATGGCCCACTACGCGGTCCGGCAGCTCATGGCCGAGGCCGCCTGGCGCGAGCGCCTTGATCCGGACCGCTTGAGTTTCGTACACGCGGTCCGCGTGATCAAACGCAAACTGCCGCAGGCTGCGGCCATTCCCCCGGAGCGCCTGGCGGCTTGGCGCGATGCGTTGCTGCGCGAAATCGCCAACAGCCGCGTCGCCAGTAGCCGCGGTCAATGAACCCCGCGCCGCGTCAAACGCAAGATGAGCAACTTCCACGTCCGACACCGTGGCGCCGTGCTGCATCGAAGGCACCTGCCGACGCCAGTACTCTCTATATGAACAGTATTGGGTATAGCCCTGATCAGGGCCTTGCCGGGGGTGGATTAACTCATAATTTCATGGTAAGTCTCTCCATTCGGACGGCTGCCCTCAACATCTTGGATCGTGGCCTTTCCCAATGACCGCAGGTGCAACCCACGAACCCCCGCTCTTTCCGGTCATGGTCCGTGCTGCGTCAACAACCAGATGGGCGAGCATTTCGAGGCGCACATCTGTCAACCGACTCGTGGGGCCGGATATCGACACGCCCGCCACGACTTCACCAAACGCGTTGAAAATCGGGGCAGCAATACATCGCATGCCAAGGTAGCGCTCCTCATTGTCAAAGGCCCAGCCGCGATCACGGGTCCTGTCAAGATCACGCAAGAGGTCATCTATGGTCACCAGTGTCTGCGCTGTGTAGCGTGGCAATTCGCCCTTCATCATGTGTTTGCGCACGATCGGCCGGCTCAGGTACGCGAGTACCGCTTTGCCGATTCCTGAAGCATGCAGATAGCTGCGTGTACCGGGTGGAATGAAAGCCCGGATCGGTGCTTTCGCTTCGACTTGGGAGACATGAACCAGGGTCCATGCATCAAATACCGCGATACTGCTCGTTTCCCCGGTCGCATCGGTCAGTTCGTGCATCACCCCGCGTGCCACATCAATAACGCCGACACGCTGGACATAGCCTTGGCCGACACGAAAGGTTTCAACGCCAATACTCCAAGTCTTGTTACGGTCGTCAAAATCGACAATCCCATGCGCGCGCAACGTTTCGAGGATTCGATGTGCGGTGGAAACCGGAAGCGCCGTATCTGCGCACACGGTTTTCAAGGTCGCCCGCACTTCCTTCGACAACAACCGGATGATCGCCACCGCACGTTCGACGGCTTGTACGTGGGGCGCTGACGCATCTCCAAGCGCCCGCGGCCGACCCCGGGAGCGTGACACACCGTGCCCTCCAACCGCGCGCGCAGGCACTTCAGTACGCACGTTCATTTTTCCATCAGGGCTTGCGTAATTCTTGTTGCACAGATTTATTTCTTATAAATCACGTAGTTACATTTTCCGACCAGAATCTTTCAATTTTTGACGATGCTTTTCAAAGAATCTATGCTCCATGTGTCAGTCTACATCACACCAGATCGCTGCATCCGCGGCGTCGTAGGAGGCATCGCGTGGCTAGCCAGAACCCCGTTTTCATACCCGGTCCCACCAATCTGCCGGATCGCCTGCGCCACGCGATGGACATGCAGACCGTCAACCATCGCGCGCCCGATTTCGCTGAAAGCTTCGTGCCGCTGCTGAAAGACCTCAAGCCCTTCTTCGGCACGCGCACGGGTGAGGTGTTCATCTTTGCCTCCACCGGCACCGGCGGCCTCGAAGCCGCCCTCACCAACACGCTGTCACCCGGGGATCAGATCCTGTCGTCGCGCTATGGCATGTTCTCGCAACGCTGGATTGACTTGGCCCGCCGCCACGGCTTCGAGGTGAGGGTAGTCGAGAAGGAGTGGGGCGACCCGGTCGCCACCACGGAATACCGGGAGATTCTCGTTGCCGACACGCATCACCACATCAAGGCCGTACTGGCCACGCACAATGAAACGGCCACCGGTGTGACCAGCGACATCGCCGCCGTGCGCGCGGCACTGGACGCCGCGCATCACCCGGCGCTGTTGCTAGTGGACTGTGTGAGCTCGCTGGCCAGCATGGAGTTCCGGATGGACGACTGGGGCGTCGACGTTGCCGTCACCGGCTCGCAGAAGGGCTTCATGCTGGCGCCGGGGCTGTCGATGCTGGCTCTGAGCCCGAAAGCGCGGGCCGCCTGCGAACATTCGAAGTGCCCGCGCTTTTATCTGGACATCCTCGATATGCGCGAGGCCAACAAGGCCGGCAGCTTTCCCTACACGCCGCCTACCGGGTTGATCCGCGGCCTTACCGAATCGGTGGCAATGCTGGCGGAAGAAGGGCTTCCGCAGGTGTTCGCGCGCCACCGGCGTCTCGCCGAGGGCACGCGGCGCGCCGTCGCGGCATGGGGTCTGAAGCTGTGCGCGCGGCATCCCGAAACCTACTCGAGCACTGTCACCGCGGTGCAAGTGCCAGCCGGTTTCGATTCCACCGCCTTCGTCGAGCACGCCTACGCGCATTACCGCGTGGCTTTCGGCGGCGGACTTGGCGATGTCGCCGGGCGCGTATTTCGTATCGGTCACATCGGCGACATGACGGACACGATGCTGCTGTCCGGCCTGGCGACGGCCGAGATGACAATGCACGACCTCGGCT
>JBOHYW010000344.1:0-2886 GCA_050738155.1 Rhodanobacteraceae bacterium | reverse complement strand
CTTCATGGATAAAAGAGTGCGGGAAGTACAAGCTCTACGTCGTCGCCACCGGTGGCAGCGCTGGGCTGCCGATGGTCGCGGCCTTGGGTAAACTCAATCCAAGCGTCAACGGAGTATCCGCGCAGTGCCACGGGATGGCAACGATTCCTGCATGGGTGAACACCGAGTACCCGGTGCTTAAGCAACAGTATCCTCAACTCGCGGTCGCAATTGGAGGTGCGCAACCAGTGCTGCCGGCATATTCCGAGAAGCAGTATGTGCAGTTCGAAGGACTTGGCGACGCTGGCAAGTGGGTGATCGATCCAGCGCTGAAGGGAGCCTGACCACCAGATGCGAACACGAATTTTTTTAATTATTCGATGATCTCGCGCATCCGCACTGGCGGGGAGCCTTTGACTGCACGCCGATGATTGCGATTAGCAATTTCCTATACGTACAAAGTTCAGCCGACTGAAGTTTGCAAGTAAATTGCGGACCACGCGATTCGTTATCAAGAGTCAATTAGCGCGTCAAGCAACACGCGACTTCCTCGACCCCGCGACGGCCGAAGGTCTACCCGAACAACGGCTCGAGTTCTATCGGCAGCGCGGTGCCGGGCAACTTGCGCGCTTCCTTGGCGATGTTCAGGGTCATGTTCGTCTCTGCAACTTCCAGTAGCACGATATCGACCGAACGCTCCTGTTGCTCACGCAGCCACGCCAGCACGTTGGCCAAGTGCCACAGCGCCGGCTTCCCCTCGTGCACGGCGATGGGAAACGTCGAAACATTGCTGGTCATCAGCTTGCGCATGTTCTGGCGCGTGAAGCCCGCTATCTGGGCAACATCGGTCAAGCCGACAAAATCTGGCGACGCCTCGACCAGCACAGCTTTGGGGATCGCCTTGCGCACGTCGCGCAGCGCTGACGAGATCGCTTCGAATGCCGAACTCGCGTTGCGCGTGAAGTTCAGGGCAATGCGTCCACTTTGCCCGACGCCGACCAGCGCATCATCGCAGCCGGCCGCTGCCAGCGCCGCGACGCACTGATCGGGGTCAGCGCCAGGATCCGGGAGATTGAATTTCAGTGTGAATTCGTAATCAATCATCGTCAGTCTCCGGTCTGTCGGTAGCCGCTTGATTCTTGGTGCGACGCATCGTGCAGTTATCCACGACACGTCGAATCTGCTTGCCGTGGTTTCCGGCATTCTTGGGCGTGCTCCAAATGCTGGCGATGCAGAATTGTCCGCAGCGGCAGCTCTCATCGTTGTAGGGGCAATACATCTTGCCCCAAGCGTGAGACCCGCCGATCTCGATTCGCCAGCCCTGCCCCTCGGCATACCTCAATGCAGCCTCTACTTCGGGCTTGGAGTGCGGCTTTCTGGCCATTCGGATTCACCGCGTGCTGCGTACGTTAGGTTATAGCTCAATGGTTGTCAAGTGACAACCTGACCGTGAACTGACTCGAAAAAGCCCCCCACACCTCATCTCGGCCAAACGCCGGCGTCATCCCTGCCCTGCACCAGCCATTTCCCGCTCGTGAAAGTTCAGCCGGCTGAACTTCCCTCATGCTCGTGTCATACAACACTACCGCTATCCCCATCCTGCACTAGCCATTTCTTGCTTCGGAAAAGCTAGCATGCTGGCATTTCTGGAGGTTCTTGTCATACAACGCTACCGCGATCCCTATCCTGCACTAGCTCATTTCTCCTCGAAAATTGTTCAGCCGCTGAACTTTCTGTCATACAACGGCCCCGCGATCCCTATCCTGCACTAGCTCATTTCTCCTCGTAAAAAGTACGGCATGCCGTACTTTTGTCTCACCGCGTCGAGGCCGCAAAAAGTATGGCGCGCCATACTTTTTCGAAGTCCGAGCCGATGAAAGTGGTCCGAGGTGGCTCACCCACCGAGTCACGCCACCCCGCGCTTGATCGGAACCACGTTGCCGCCGACGCGCAGGTTGTCGAGGTAATCCGCCCACGCCTGCATCATCCTGACTCGCTCGCCCATGTACTGCGCCCGGTTGTAGACGGCTCGCACCTTGTTGCGCTCGGCATGCGCGAGCTGGCGCTCGATAACGTCTGGCTTCCAGCCCATCTCGTTCAAGCGTGTCGAGGCCATGGCACGAAAGCCGTGACCGGTCATGGTCTCCTTGTCGAAACCCATCCGACGCAGGGCCGCATTGATCGTGTTTTCCGACATGGGCCGCTGGCGGCTGCGCAGGCTGGGAAATACGTAGCGACCGTCGCCCGTCAGAGGCTGCAACTCGCGCAGGATCGCCACGGCCTGACTGGCCAGCGGCACGACGTGTTCCTCGTGCATCTTCATCCGCTCGGCTGCAATGCGCCATTCGGCAGCCGCCAGGTCGAACTCGCACCACTCGGCTGCGCGCAATTCACGTGGACGCACGAAGACGAACGGCGCCAAGCGCAAAGCGGCGTGCGTCGTCGGTTGTCCCGTGTAGGCCTCAAGCGCGCGCAGCAAGCCCGCAACGTCCTCCGGTGCGGTGACGGCGGCGCGAGGTTTCGAGGCCGGCGGTGTCAAGGCTCCACGAAGGTCTGCACTGGGATCACGCATCGCGCGCCCGGTCGCGATCGCATAGCGAAACACCATGCCGATGCATTGCTTGGCCCGGCGCGCGGTTTCGTGCCTGCCGCGCGCCTCGATCTTGCGCAGCGCCGCCAGCACATCTGGCGCCGTGATGTCGGCGATCGGGCGTGAACCGAGAGATCCCGTCACAAGTTCCAACAACCACGCATTCTTTTCCTGCGACGAGGCCGCCAATTTGCTTTGGCGCTTCCCCATCCATTCGGCCGCGACCGCAGCGAAGGTGTTGGTCGCTGACAGCTTGGCGTTGCGGCGTTGCGCTTGACGCTCGATGCCCGGGTCGCGTTCGTCGCGCAGCAATCGGC
>JBOHYW010000343.1:0-2902 GCA_050738155.1 Rhodanobacteraceae bacterium | reverse complement strand
GTTATTCTGGGTCGATCGGGCGCGAGTCGCAGCGCTCGAACCGCCAATTCTAGCGTGTTTGTGCCTTGTGCGTCCACAGGCAGGGCGGACACCGTCCGCCATCCGCACGCTGCCCGCGGCGGGCAATGCCCGCCCTACGAAACCACGATTGACACGGACCCTCGAATCTGACGAAACCGGACCCCATGCTGCACGAACGCGTATAGTAAGGAGTCTTTGTCCGCGATATTTCCATGGACACGATCCGCATCCGCGGTGCCCGTACCCATAACCTGAAAAACATCGACCTCGACCTGCCGCGCGACCAGTTGATCGTGATCACCGGCCTGTCGGGGTCGGGCAAGTCTTCGCTCGCGTTCGACACGCTGTATGCCGAGGGCCAGCGCCGCTACGTCGAGTCGCTGTCGTCGTACGCGCGGCAGTTCCTGTCGATGATGGAGAAGCCCGACGTCGACCACATCGAGGGCCTGTCGCCGGCGATTTCGATCGAGCAGAAATCGACCTCGCACAACCCGCGTTCGACGGTCGGTACCATCACCGAAATCCACGATTACCTGCGCCTGCTGTACGCGCGCGTGGGCACGCCGCGCTGTCCGAACCACGGCACCCCGCTGGCCGCGCAGACCGTGAGCCAGATGGTGGACGCGACGCTGGCGCTGCCGGAAGCCAGGCGTTACATGCTGCTGGCGCCGGTGATCCGCGAGCGCAAGGGCGAACACGTGCAGGTGTTCGACCAACTGCGCGCGCAGGGTTTCGTGCGCGCGCGCGTCGATGGCACGGTGTACGACCTTGATGCGGTCCCGGCGCTTGGGCTTCGCATCAAGCACACGATCGAGGCGGTAATCGACCGCTTCCGCCCGCGTGCGGACTTGAAACAGCGCCTGGCCGAATCGTTCGAAACTGCATTGCGCCTCGGCGAAGGCCTCGCGATCCTGGTCGACCTCGACGACGAGAAGGCACCCGAACAACTGTTCTCGTCGCGCTATTCCTGCCCGATGTGCGATTACTCGTTGCCCGAACTCGAACCGCGATTGTTCTCGTTCAACTCGCCGGTGGGTGCGTGCCCCGCGTGCGACGGGCTCGGCGTCACCCAGTTCTTCGATCCCGCGCGCGTGGTCGCGCACCCGGAGCGCAGCCTCGCCAACGGCGCGATCCGCACTTGGGATCGGCGCAACCCGTACTACTGGCAGATGGTGCAGGGGCTGGCGAAACACTACGGCTTCGATCCCGAAATACCCTGGAACAAGTTGCCGAAGGCGACGCGCGACGCGGTGCTGAACGGGTCCGGCCAAGTAGCGATCGCGTTTCAGTACACACCCGGCCACGGCGGCGGCACCGTCACGCGCCGGCACCGTTTCGAGGGCATCATCCCGAATCTCGAACGCCGCTACCGCGAAACGGATTCGAACATGGTGCGCGAGGAACTCGCACGCTTCATCAGCGAACGTCCCTGCCCCGAATGCCACGGCGAACGCCTGAACCTGTCGGCGCGCAACGTGTTCGTGGGCGAGCGCAATCTTCCTGCGTTGTCGGCGCTCGCGATCAATGACGCGCGCGATTTCGTGGATGCGCTGACGCTTCCCGGATGGCGTGGCGAGATCGCCGCGCGGATCATCAAGGAAATCCACGAGCGCCTGCGGTTTCTCATCGACGTCGGCCTCGACTACCTGACGCTCGACCGCAAGGCGGATTCGCTCTCGGGCGGCGAAGCGCAGCGCATCCGGCTCGCTTCGCAGATCGGCGCCGGCCTGGTCGGCGTGATGTACGTGCTGGACGAGCCGTCGATCGGACTGCACCAGCGCGACAACGCGCGCCTGCTGGGCACGCTCACGCGCCTGCGCGACCTCGGCAACACCGTGATCGTGGTCGAGCACGACGAGGAAGCGATCCGCAGCGCCGACCGCATCGTCGATATCGGGCCCGGTGCGGGGGTGCACGGCGGCGAAGTGGTGGCGCAAGGCACATTCGCGGACATCCTCAAGGAACCGCGCTCGTTGACCGGCCAGTACTTGTCCGGCAAACGCAGCATTGAGATACCGAAAGTTCGCCGCCAGCCCGATCCCAAGCGGGTGCTGAAACTCGAGGGCGCGCGCGGCAACAACCTGCAGCGCGTGGATCTGGAAATTCCCGCCGGTCTGTTCACCTGCATCACCGGCGTATCCGGTTCGGGCAAGTCGACGCTGATCAACGACACGCTGTACCAGATCGCCGCGCTGGAATTGAACGGCGCGTCGACGCAGCCAGCGCCCTACGACGCGATCGAAAAGCTCGACCTGTTCGACAAGGTGCTCGACATCGACCAGTCGCCGATCGGGCGCACGCCGCGATCGAACCCGGCCACGTATACGGGCGTATTCACGCCGCTGCGCGACCTGTTCGCGCAGGTGCCGGAAGCGCGCGCGCGCGGCTACAAGTCGGGGCGTTTCAGCTTCAACGTCAAGGGCGGCCGCTGCGAAGCGTGCGAGGGCGATGGGCTTATCAAGGTCGAGATGCACTTCCTGCCCGACATGTACGTGCCGTGCGACGTCTGCCACGGCAAGCGCTACAACCGCGAGACGCTGGAAATCCTGTACAAGGGCTACACCATCGCCGACGTGCTCGACATGACCGTCGAGCAGGCGCATGACGTGTTCGCGCCGGTGCCGCAGATCGCGCGCAAGCTCGAAACGCTGATCGACGTGGGTCTCGGCTACATCAAGCTCGGCCAGAGCGCGACCACGCTGTCGGGCGGCGAAGCACAGCGCGTGAAGCTGTCGAAGGAACTCTCGCGCCGCGACACCGGCAACACCCTGTACATCCTCGACGAACCGACCACGGGCCTGCACTTCTTGGACATCGAGCAATTGCTCGGCGTCCTGCACCGGCTGGTCAATGGCGGCAGCACCGTGGTGGTGATCGAACA
>JBOHYW010000342.1:0-2915 GCA_050738155.1 Rhodanobacteraceae bacterium | reverse complement strand
TTGTTGGGCGACCGGGTTACCGATGTGAAGGTCTCCGCGCGGCTCACCGATTCGCCGTCGTGCCTTGCGCTGTCGGATTACGAGCTGGCGCCGCACCTCGCACGGCTGTTGCGCGAAGCCGGGCAGGAAGTTCCCGATTCGAAGCCCACGCTGGAAATCAATCCGCAACACGCACTGGTGAAGCGCATCGAATCCGAACCCGACGAGGCAAAGGCCGGGGATCTCGCAATGCTGCTGCTGGAGCAGGCCGAGATCACCGCCGGTGCGGCATTGCCCGATCCGGCCGCGTTCGTGCAGCGCATGAACCGTGCGTTGCTGGGAGCCGGTACGTGAGCGTCCGGGATCGCCGTCACGACGCTCGTCCTCTCGCGTGCTACCCCAAAAGCGGGTTGTCCGCGAAGTACGCGAAGGTCGCGAAGAAAGCGCTTGTATTGCAGTGCTTTGTATTTGCGTCCTTCGCGTTCTTGGCGGACCAGCGCTCTTTGCATCGATGATGAATGATGCCGATGCCGTCCGCGTGGATTCGTGGCTCTGGGCCGCGCGGTTCTTCAAGACCCGCGCGCTCGCGAGGCAGGCGATCGAGCATGGCCGGGTCACGCTGGCTGGTTTGGCGTGCAAGCCTTCGCACGTCGTAAAGGTGGGCGACAGGCTGCGCGTCACCCGCGGTGAGGAAACCTTCGAAGTCCAGGTGGCCGCGCTCGCACAAAAACGTGGGTCCGTGGCGGTCGCGCAAACGCTGTATTGCGAATCACAGGCTTCGATCGACGCACGCGACGCGGCGCGCGCGCGTCGCCGCGCCGAACGGGCGGGTTACCAGCCGCCGCCGAGGCGTCCTGACAAGCGGGCGCGACGCCTGATCCGCGCGCTGGGCGACATCGACGCGAACTGAGCCTGGGAATGAACAGCGGTCTGATCGGAGCGGGCGGGCTTGAATACCGCTCGTGGGTAATGGACCTTGACGCCAGGGCGACGCGATTCACATTGCCTATTTGCAGCATTCAAATAATCAATTTGACAAATAGGTCATGGCCGCCAACATCGCGGTTACAGGGCATCACCCGCATCCGCACGCAGGAGATACTGCCATGACGGATAAGCAACCCAAACCGACCACCACCGACGGTGGCGCACCCGTCGCCAGCGACGAGCATTCACTGACCATCGGACCGGATGGTCCCATCGTGCTGCACGATCACTACCTGATCGAGCAGATGGCCAACTTCAACCGCGAACGCGTCCCGGAGCGCCAGCCGCACGCCAAGGGCGGTGGCGCCTTCGGCCATTTCGAAACCACCCGGGATGTCAGCCAATTCACCCGCGCGGCGCTGTTCCAGAAAGGCGTCAAGACCGATGTTCTTGCGCGCTTTTCCAGCGTGGCCGGCGAGCGAGGCAGTCCCGACACCTGGCGTGACCCGCGCGGTTTCTCGCTGAAGTTCTACACCACGGAAGGCAATTACGACATGGTCGGCAACAACACGCCGGTCTTTTTCATGCGCGATCCGATGAAGTTCCAGCATTTCATCCGCTCGCAGAAACGCCGCGCCGACAACGGCCTGCGCGATCACGACATGCAGTGGGACTTCTGGACGCTCTCACCCGAGTCGGCGCATCAGGTCACCTGGTTGATGGGTGATCGCGGGATTCCGAAAACCTGGCGTCACATGAACGGCTACGGCAGCCACACCTACATGTGGGTCAACGCCGAGGGCAAGAAATTCTGGGTGAAGTATCACTTCAAGACCGATCAGGGCATCGAGTGCCTGACCCAGGACGAAGCGGATCGCCTGGCCGGCACGGACGCCGACTACCACCGGCGGGATCTGTACGAGGCGATCAAGCGCGGCAACCCCCCGAGCTGGACGCTGTACATGCAGATCATGCCGTTCGAGGACGCCAAAACCTACCGCTTCAACCCGTTCGACCTGACCAAGGTGTGGCCGCACAAGGATTACCCGCTGATCGAGGTCGGCAAGCTGACGCTGGACGGCAACCCGACCGACTTCCACACCGAGATCGAACAGGCTGCGTTCGAGCCGAACAATCTCGTGCGTGGCATCGGCCTGTCGCCCGACAAGATGCTGCTGGGCCGTGGTTTTGCCTATGCCGACGCGCACCGCGCACGGCTCGGTGTCAACTACAAGCAGATTCCGGTCAACCGGCCGAAGTGTGAAGTCAACAGTTACAGCAAGGACGGCGTTGGCCGCACGGTGAACGTTTCCGATCCGGTCTATGCGCCCAATTCCAGGGGCGGCCCGAAGGCTGATCCATCGCTGACCGACGAGGCGGGCTTGTGGCACGCGGATGGCGACATGCTGCGCAAGGCATGCACGTTGCGCAAGGACGACGATGACTGGGGTCAGGCGGGCACCCTGGTGCGCGAAGTCCTGGATGACGCGGCGCGCGAGCGGCTGGCCGGCAACATCGCCGGACACCTGAAGGCCGGCGTATTCGACCCGGTACTGGAACGCGCATTCGAGTACTGGCGCAAGGTCGACAAGGATCTCGGCGACCGTGTCGCCAAGGCAGTGAAAGGCTGAGTCGCCGCTTCCGCTTGCGGCGGGACGGGCGCGGTGGTCCGCCGTGCCCGTCCGGGATGGAGGGTCGATCGGTCGTGTCCAATCGGAATGCGGCGGCGGTCGAGCATGCAGTCACTGCGGACTCGGTTGAACCCGCCGCATCTGCCACACGCAGAGCGGGATGCCCACGCGCGGCATCGAATCCAGCGAGCGTCAGCGAACCGCCCACCACGGTGAAGATGGTGGCGCCGATTGGGCGAGATTCATCGCGTCCGCGCAGACTGCGCGAAGTGGTGGAGGGCGCGGCGCGGTGATAGCGTTTGCGCAGTCCGCCGGAGCGCTACGCGTGAAGCTGTTGCTGGTCGAAGATTCCGAGCGCCTGCGTGCCACGCTGGCGCG
>JBOHYW010000341.1:0-2919 GCA_050738155.1 Rhodanobacteraceae bacterium | reverse complement strand
CATCCCCCTCGGTCCCCTTCGCGTGCGAAGGGGGAAGACAAGCTTGCCCTTCCCGCGGAAGGGGAAGAAGTGAATCGGAGTGACTGAATGATGTTTGCCTATTACCTCGACCTCGCCTTGCGCAGCCTGAAACGCAACAAGCTGCTGACGGTGTTGATGGTGCTGGCGATCGCGATCGGCATCGGCGCCAGCATGACCACGCTGACGGTGATGCATCTGCTTTCAGGCGATCCGCTGCCGGGCAAGAGCGCGCACATCTATTACCCACAGGTGGATCCCAGTCCGAAGGGTTACACGAAGGGCGCACCCTTCGACATGCTCGATTACCGCTCGGCCATGGACCTGTGGAGCGCACATCGCGCCGATCGCCAAGCGTTGATCGCCAACAGCTCGGTCAAGGTCCGCGCACCCGGCACCAACCTGCCGCCGCTCATGCTGGACATGCTGGCCACCACTTCCGATTTCTTTCCGATGTTCGATGTGCCGTTCGAATATGGCAGCGCGTGGACACCGGCCGACGGCAAGGATCGCGCACGCGTCGCGGTGATCTCGAGTGACCTCAACAACAAGTTGTTCGGCGGGAAGGACAGTGTGGGCAAGACCTTGCGCCTGAAGGACAGCAGCGTGCGCATCGTCGGCGTGCTGGCGCCGTGGCGGCCATCCCCGCTTTTCTATGACGTTCGGGGAGGGCGCTACGCAAATGGCGATACCGGAAGTTTCTATCGCCGACCCGAAGACGTCTTCATGCCGTTCAACAGCGCGCTGGAAGTCAACGCGGGCAACTTTTGGCAGTTCACCTGCTGGCACATGCCGGACCATCCCGGTTATCTGAAGAATGCGCCATGCGTGTGGGTCGCCTTGTGGGCGGAACTGGACAGCGCAGCAAAGGCGGCGCACTACCGGACGTTCATCAAAAATTACGCGCAACAACAGCTCGCGTTGGGGCGCTTCGCGCAAACCGACACCCGAATGATGAATCTGATGCAGTGGCTTGATTACAACCATGTGCTGCCTCGCGACGTGAAGCTGCAAACATGGCTGGCGTTCGCGTTTCTCGCGATATGCCTGTTCAACACGGTAGGCCTGCTACTGGCGAAATTTCTGCGTCGTGCCGGTGAGATCGGCGTGCGCCGCGCCTTGGGCGCTTCGCGCCGCTCGGTGTTCGCACAGTGCCTGACGGAAGCGGGCCTGGTGGGCTTCATCGGTGGCGTCGGTGGCTGGGTGTTGACCTTGGTGGGGCTGTGGCTGGTGCGCCGCCAACAGCCGCCGTATTCGGACCTGGTGCATATGGACGTGTCGATGTTCATCGTCACATTCGCGCTGGCCGTTGCGGTGAGCCTGCTGGCAGGCGCGCTGCCGGCGTTGCGCGCCAGCCGAATCGCACCGGCTTTGCAGTTGAAGACGTTGTAGGGCGGACATTGTCCGCCGTGTCCGCTGGCGGGCGATGCCCGCCCTACGCAAGAGAGTTTCACCATGCAAATCCAACCTATTCTCGCCGCACTGAAGAAGCATCGGCTTGCGACCGTGCTGATCGCGCTGGAAATCGCATTGGCCTGCGCGGTGCTGTGCAATGCCTCCTCGATGATCGTCGACCGGTTGTCGGCAATGCGCATTGAAAGCGGTGTGGACGAGACCGCACTGGCAACGGTGCAGTTGACCGGTTATGCGCCCACGCAAGCTGCTGATGTGGATGCACGGGCGATCACGGCGCTACGCTCGGTGCCCGGCGTGCAATCGGTCACGCTGCTCAATTCCATACCTTTCGGGATGCGCCGCGGTACGGCCGGAATCACCACGGACGCAGCCGGGCAGCATTTCGGCGGGGTGATCGAGTTTTATGTGGGTGGCCCGGGCAGCCTGCGAGCGCTGGGCACCCAGGTGATAGCCGGGCGGGCGCCGCAGCTTGCCGATTTCCAGGCTTTCACGGGGCTGATGCCGGAGTCGGCACCCATCCAGATCACGCAGGCGTTGGCAGAACACCTCTGGCCGGGTGCCAGCCCACTCGGCAAGGAAATCTGGCTGGACAAGTCGCATTTCCGCGTTGTCGGCGTGCTGAAGGACCTGGTCAGGCCCGACCCGCAAGGTTGGCCCACGGAGCAGCGCGAGTGGTCGGTGTTTGTGCCGGCAGCGCCAGGGCCGTACCTGACGGGCAGTTATCTGGTGCGCGCCAATCCAAAGGACTTGTCGCGCGTCATGCGCGACGCACTGTCGGCGGTCGCCAAGGCGGTGCCCGAGGTGGTGATCGACCGCGAGGATAGTCATACGTTGCCCGACTTGCGCCACGAGGTCTTTCGACAGGACCGCGCGATGGCCGGCTTGTTGATCGGGGTGATCGTGGCGCTGCTGGGCGTCACCGCGTTCGGCATTGTGGGGCTCGCCAGTTTCTGGGTCGCGCAACGGCGCAAGCAGATCGGCATCCGCCGTGCGCTGGGGGCGACGCGCGCCGACATCCTGCGCTACTTCCAGACCGAGAATTTCCTGATCGTCACGTTCGGGATCGTGCTGGGGATCATCCTCGCGATCGTGGTCAACCTGCTGTTGATGAAGTTTTTCGAAGTGCCGCGCCTGCCGCTTTGGTACCTGCCGGTCGGCGTGGTGGCTTTGTGGTTGCTGGGGCAGTTGGCGGTATTGGTACCTGCTTTGCGCGCCGCGGCCGTGCCACCGGTGGTGGCGACGAGGAGTGTGTGATGGAAACACAGACGACAGGAATCTGGAGCCGACACCCCAAATTGTCGTCATTCCGGGGCCATCGCAGCTCCATCGCGATGGAACCCGGAATCCAGCTTGCGCTTCGTTGAGGAATCAGGAACTGGATTCCGGGTTCTGCCCGCAAAAATCGCGGGCAGCCCCGGAATGACGAGATAAGAAAAGCCGGAGAGTAAATCGACATGTTCACCTACTACCTCGACCTTGCCTTGC
>JBOHYW010000340.1:0-2943 GCA_050738155.1 Rhodanobacteraceae bacterium | reverse complement strand
GCCCAGCACATTGGCGATGATGCTGACCTCGAAGGAATCGAGCAGCCAGCCGATGCCGAGCACGATGGCCACCCGGGTGTGAAACGGGGTCCAGGCCAAGCGGTCGAGGCGCTGGCCGATCGAATCGGCGATCGTGTCGTGCCTGACGATCATGGCATGGGAGGTTGCGGCTGGCTGCCTTCGCTGTGCGCGAAAACAAAGATTGGCACTCCGCGGAAGCATAGATTGGCCGGCTCACAGTCCGACTACGTCGTGGACGATCCGCGATTTCGTTGATCGTCAGCGGAAAGTTGTGTTCAATCGGCGTGATGATTCTGGCTCTGTTTACTACCCGTTCCGGTAATTGGCGACTACCGTACCGATGCTGACCAGCGCCATGTGCTCGGCTGTCGCGCGGGTGGCCTGGAAGGTAGCCAAGTGGCACAACGGCGTGATCGAATGCGGCAGCGGCGGGAAAGGCCAGAGCGGTCCAAGGAGACCGGAGCGGTGGATTGACTAGCCAAGTGGCGCCGCGCCGCCCTGGACCTGTGAGATGATGGGTACAGTGCGCAACGGCCGGTACGAGCCGCTGCAACGTCAACTCCCTTGAATTCATCAAGGAGAACGGACAATGACTGACAACACCGAAAACGTGGTCATCGAGATGCTCAAGGGCCTGCGCAACGAAGTCGCGACGCTGCGCACCGAAATGCACGAGCAGTTCGGCGACCTCAAGCAACGGATGCTGGCGATTGAGCGTGGCATTGGTGGCATGAAGCGCGATACCGCCGAGATCTACGACGACCATGCTCGCCAGCAAGGCTCCATCGACAAGCTGGCCGAGCGCGTCGAACGTATCGAACGTCGACTGGATCTCGGCGCCTGAACAAGCTTGCCGGTGAACAGATCGCATGAACCAGGGGCCGACGAAAGTCGGCCCTTTTTGCAATCATAGTTTGACCAGAACGGCCACACTATGGTTTCGCACACACTTCCCTTCATGCCATGGAGGCGCGTCTGCGCGAAAAGGATTCAAACACATGCCGCCTTGGTGTTGCCGGCCCCTTGCAGCCAGCGCATCAGCGCACGTTGCGCAGGCGTCGGCGCCGGCAACGCCGACAGCGCGTCGGCGAGCACTGCAAGGTCGGAGGCACTGTCCACATCGGTCAGGATCGGGAGCACGGCCAAGCCATCGCGCATATGCAGCGCCTTGCGCAATTGGGCGGCGGTGTCGGAGCGTGAATAGCCGACGTTGCACCACGACTCGCGTGCGATGGGCGCGCGCCCACCGAACAGCCAGAAGCCGCCGTCGCGGGCTGGGCCCAGCACGAACGGCACATCCCCACGTTCCAACGCGTCGATCGCGCACAGCAACAATTCGGGCGTGATCTGCGGTGTATCGGCACCCAGCAGCAAGACGCGCTCGTGAGTCGTGCGCAAGCGAGCGTAGACGTAGTGCAGACGTGCGCCGAGGTTTCCCTCGCCCTGCCCGACCCGCGGCAGACCTTGCCACAGCGGATCCTCCAGCGCCGCGTTTTCGGCAACGGCCCACTGGCATGCCAGCATTCCGTCGCAGGTGGCCTGCGCAACCTCGGCCACGGCTTGCGCGGCCAGCCGGTGAAACTCGATGGCGGAACGCGCACCGATCGTCGCCGCCAGCCGGGTCTTGATCGGCGAATGTCCGGGCGTCTTGACGAAAATCGCGAGTGCCGTGGTCATGGCGTTCGGGCTTCGCGCGCATGCCGTAAAGCGCGCCATTGCGGCCACGCCTGATGAGCGGTCAGCCTGAGATGTCGCGTCGTGGTGTGCCACCAGCCGCATTCGGCGTACTTGCGCGCACTGCTTCCGAGCGGCGCGGCGATCCGCCGCAACGGCAGGCCCGCCGCACGCGCGCGCCACACCAGGAGATGATCCTCGCCGTAATCCGCGCTCTCGTCATAACCGCCCAGCCGTTCGAACCACGCTGCGGGCAGCACGAAACCCTGATCGCCGAACGGCAATCCGAGCCAGCGCGCACGCAGGTTGGCGCCCAGTGCATTCAACCGCGCGAGCGTAGGCCCATCGTTGCGATAGCGCAGATCGAAAAACCCGAGCGCCGCGTCGTCCTGGTCGAGAAACGCGCGCAACGCTGGCAGCGTATGGGGGCACAAACGCGAATCGGCATGCAGGAACCACAACCAGCGCCCGCGTGCGGTCTGCGCTCCGACGTTCATCTGCCGGGCGCGTCCGGACGGGCTGATCAAGACGCGTCCCACCGCATCGTTCCCGTTTTCTCGCAACGCCCGTGGCCAAGATGCACCATCCGCGCGCACGAGCATGACTTCGGTGTCGTAGGGCAAGCCACACAGTTGCTCCAGCAACGCCGCGCCTTCGGTCTCGTGCGGCGCAAACGGCACGATCACCGAGAGCCGCAAACTTGCGGCGCAATCCGGTATGGAGACATGCAGCGGTAGCGGGATCGGCTGGTTCATCTCGGCAGCATGGCGTCTTGCCGCCCAGCGTGGCGACCTTGCGGTTCCCCGGCCGCCGTTTCGCTTTGCAATTCGCCGGCTTCTTCCATCATGTCAAGGCGCCTCCACAGGAACTGCCCGCGCCCGCGGTGCAGCCGTAACAGTGATCGGCGAAAGCGATCGGTTCGCGTTCGACCTCCGCCAGGTTTTCGATGTCCCACAGCGTGCGCCGCCTACCGGCCAATGGCAGCTCCAGCGCCTGATTGAAGTCGCAGTCGTAGAGTTCTCCGTCCCAGCTCACCGACAGCAGGTTGCGGCACATCACTTGCGGGGCGGCGCGCGGATTGAATGCGTCCAGCAGGGTCTGCATGTATTGCTCGCAGCGCCCCTCGCGTTCCAGCAGGTGCAGGAAACGCTTGATCGGCATGTTGGTAATCGTGAACAGGCGGTTGAACACGATGCCGAAGTGTTCTCCGAGTTCGCGACGGTAATCGGCCTCCAGTGATTCCTGCGG
>JBOHYW010000339.1:0-2946 GCA_050738155.1 Rhodanobacteraceae bacterium | reverse complement strand
CGTTTTGGGCGATTTCTCCCGTTTGAAGCAGCTTGGCGCCGTTTGTCTGCAATCCTCCGCGGAGTGATGCACCGCAGATTGACAGCGCTGTCTTTGCGGGCAGACACTGCAGCCCGTGTCATCGGGGAGTGATCGGCATGAAGCGATCAAGTTGGGTGGAGCGCCCGGTTGTCGACAGGTCGTCATCATCGTCGATCTTCCCGTGTGCGTATCGACCGCGGTTGCTCGGGCCCGTCGTGGCGCGTGCAAGCGCGCGTCACGGCGGCTTTGGCATCCTGCATCGGGCCTTCCGGCCCTCCTACGGCCCCGTAGGAGCGGCGGAAGCCGCGATCGCAATTCGCCGCCGCCGATGGTCGGTTCCGGCAGAAAAAACAAGCTTCCTCGACAACCCGCCGGGTGTGGTGCCACGAATCTTTCCTTACGCTGGAGGGTGAGCCATGAAGAACGACAAGTTGATTCGACTGGCGCTGACGAGCGCCATCGTCGCTGTGTTGTCGCCCGCCGTTTGGGCGAGCAATCCTGGTCAAGGGCCGGATGCGGCCAGCGGCCAGGCTGCCACCGGCACGGCCGCACAGCAAACTGCGCCGCAAAACCAGCCACAACAAAAGTCGCAGTCCAAGCCCCAGACCCTGCAAGCGATCGTAGTCACGGCCAGCGCGCTCGGCGTCAAGCGACTCGACGCGAGCTACAACATCGTCACCGCGAACCGCGAACAGATCCAGCAAGCCAATCCGATCAGTGTTGCCGATCTTTTGAAGATTTCGCCGGGAATCTGGCCCGAATCCACAGGCGGCCAGACCGGCGCCAACATCGAGATCGCCGGCTTCCCGGGAGGCGGCGACGCGCCGTTTTTCACCAACATGATCGACGGCACACCGCTGTACGGCATGCCGTCGCTGTCGTTCATGGACTCGAGCTCGTTGATGCGGCTGGACGACACGGTCAGCCGCGTCGAAATCGTGCAGGGCGGCCCGGGCGCGGTGTTCGGGCCCGGCCAGATGGGCGCCACCGCCAACTTCATCCTGCGCACGGGTACCGCCGTGCCTTCCGGCGATGTCGGCATCACCTACGGGGACCAAGGCATGTATCGTCTCGACGGGTTCTACGGATTCCAGATCGCGCCCAGCTGGTTCGCCAGCATCGGCGGGTTCTGGCGCAAATCCGATGGCGTGCGTGACCCCCAGGCGTTTCCGGCCGACCAGGGCGGTCAACTTACCGCCACGCTGAGCCACAACTGGGACAACGGCTCGTTCATGCTGTGGGCGCGCGTGCTCGACGACAAGAACCAGTTCATGGTGCCCATCCCGATGATCCAGGGGTCCGGCAGCACATTCTCGGGCTACCCGGGGTTCGATCCCGTGACCGGTACCTATGAAAGCGGCGCGATCCAGAACGTGCAGGTGCCCAATCCACTCGGGTACCTTGAAAACGCCAACCTCGCCAACGGCCGCGGCACCAGGATGAACTTCCTGGGCGGCAGCTATGATGCCACCTTCGGTGCGTGGACGATCTCGGACCACTTCCTGTTCGACGGCGGCGACCTGCCCACCAACGCGCTGTTCTCCGGCCCCAACCCGAGGCCGCTGGGCTATTACTTGTACGGTTGCCAGATTGCGCAGCCAGCGGGTTACTGCAACGGCGCGACGGCGATCGACAGCAACAATCTCGGACCGAAAGGGCAGGGTCTGCCACCAGGTTACGACATCATGGCCACGCTGCCCAATGGCCAGGTCGTGCCTCTCGACCAGAGCGTAATCCAGCAGGGCTGGTGGTACATCCAGAAGCATCTGAAGAGCTTCAACAACGATTTCCGGCTCAGCCGGGAAATCTTCGACGGCAACACGCTTACTGCAGGGCTCTATTTGGCGCGTTACACGGACCACGACAACTGGTCACTGGGCAACCAGATGCTGATGCTCAATCAGCCGAATACCAAGCCGATAGGGCTGACCTACGTACAGAACGGACAGACCTACGTTCTTGCCAATCCGCAGGGCTTCGTCAGTTTCAACGGCAACTACAACATTGTCGAAGCCGGCACGGGCACCAACAAGGCGTTCTACCTGTCGGATTCGTGGACCATCGGTCCGTGGTTGCTGCAGGCCGGCGGCCGCGTCGAGAACATCAACGTACACCAGCGGACCTGCAACCAGTCGAAGGTCGATCTGGACGGCAATCCACTCACCCTGTACGACAACACCACGCCGGTGTGCAATGGAACCTGGGACTTCGAACACTACGACAAGACCCATCCATCGTTCACCGCGGGCGCGAATTACCAGTTCAACGACCACATGAGCGCGTACGTGCGCGCCAATACCGGCGGACACTTCGACGATTTCGACAACGGCATCCGCGGCGCCAACGGCAATTTCGCGCCGATGCAGAAGATCAAGAACCTGGAGGCCGGCTTCAAGTTCCAGTCGGATGTGATTTTCGTGGACGTCAGCGTCTATCACCGCCTGTTCACCGGCCTGCAATACCAGGAGACGGGTCCCAACGGTCAGCCAATCCCCGGCGCGATTTCCAATTACGGCGCCAACACCCACGGACTCGATCTCGATGGAACGTGGTCGCCGATCGACAACCTGCACCTGAAGCTGGTCGCCGACTACATGGCCGGGCACTACACCCACAACAACGCGTGCGTGCCCTTCACCGATATCAACGGCAACAAACAATGCATCGGTTTCAACGGTGCGCCGCTGCAGCGCCAGCCCAAAGTCCGCTATCTGTTCATGCCAAGCTATGTCTTGCCGACGAGCTGGGGCAACGTTACGGCCTTCCTGACCTACGAGCATGCCGGCCAGCGCTACGAGGATCAGTCCGGGTTGCAGCCGCTAGGCACGTTCAAAACGCTGGGCGCAGGGCTGGTGGCCGATGTCGGCCCCAACTGGCAATTCCGCCTGCAGGGCACCAACCTCACCAACTCGGACAGCCTGACCG
>JBOHYW010000338.1:0-2948 GCA_050738155.1 Rhodanobacteraceae bacterium | reverse complement strand
CTGCTCTCCAGTCAGTTGCAGAACTCATTGTAGTCACATTTGGACTACTAGGCAAGGTCGTGCTGGGTCGCCTGCAATCGGCCAACTTCGGACGCTCGACTGCCCAGCGCAGCTGCCACAAAGCAGTCACTCGTTTGACTCTTGGCGCGCCGCTACGCGCAGCAAGTACACCTGCGGGTAACTCGAACCTGGCGGCCTCCGAAGAATCCCGGAGCGGCTCATCTCCAGCGTACCCAGATGGGACCACGCTGGGTAAGGGCCAGGGTTTTGCCGAGGGACACTTATGCGGTGTCGCGTCCGGCCGTTCAGCACTTGAAAGGGGTCCTGCATGGTGGGACGATCCGACGGGTACGCGGGCGTCCGTGTCGAGTCAGTCCCACATAAGGAGGTAGGCACGTGTACGCCAAGGCGCGAATGGCATGGCTGGTCATTAGGGATTCCGCGTGGCTCGGTCCCGCCGTCCTTGCGCTTTGCATGGTGCTGGGCCTGGCGCCGGTGCTGCACGCCGCAACCCTCGATGCGAAGCTCTTGCCGAACATCGAGGCTGCAACGTTCGAGGTAGTGGCGGCCAAGCCGGCGCATGATCCGTTGAACTACGCAAAGCCGTTGCCGATGGACTTGATTCCCTACCAGGAACGTACCGACAAGTACCATTCCATCGGCACCGCCTTTGCGATCGGCCCCAACCGCTACGTCACCGCTGCGCACGTGTTCCTGAACGGCCTGAACAGTCTGTGGGGACCGCCATCGCTGCGGGATTCGACCGGTCGCGTGTATGCGATCGGCCAGATCGAAAAATTCGCGTTGCGTCGGGATTTCGTGGTGTTTTCGCTCAAGTCGCCGCCGAAGACAGCAGCGACGCTGCCTGTCGATGCGAACCCGTCCTTAAACCAGACGGTGTACGCCGTCGGCAACGCGCTCGGTACCGGCGTGGTGGTCCGGAGCGGCTTGTACACGTCGAACACGCCCGAAAACCAAAGCGGTGCCTGGAAATGGTTGCGATTTTCGGCGGCGGTCAACCCAGGCAACAGCGGTGGACCCTTGCTGGACCAAAACGGCAAGGTCATCGGTGTGGTGCTGATGATGAACTCCGGCGCGAACCTCAACTACGCGCTCCCCATCGGCGAGGTGCTGAAGTCCGCGGACGATACGGCCATTATCGACCGGCGGATGCAATACGGGTTTCCCCTGATCCAGGACCAGATCACCAGTACCTTCAAGGCGACGCTTAAACTGCCCATGAGCCAGGCCGACTTCTATGCCAGGTTCCTCGAACTCAAACACTCGTACGTCGACGGGCAGCTGAAGGCGCTCTTGGCCCAGAACGCCACGACGATGTTTCCGCACGGCGCAGGTTCGGCCAGGATGTTGTACGCGGTGCCGACACCGAACGCGTTCCCCTACCTGCTGGTGCGGGGAAACGACGGCGATTGGGGCGGGCTGATCAGCACAGGCCCAAAGGCGCCGCTTGCGAACGATGGTTACGTCCAGTTTGGGCAGGTGAAAAGTACCCACACGGTATTGTTTCGGCTGCACGAGCCGGACAGTTTGCGTGCAGCCAAGTTGTATGGCCATCCCCGAAAGGTCATGGATTTGTTGCTGAAGGCGGGATTAGTGACTCGCGGTATTGGGCCGTCCAAAAACGATCAGACCAAGATCGAGATCACCTCGCTGGGCGAGCCGATGATGAATGTCGCCTACACGGATGCCTGGCAACGTCACTGGCGCGCCTTGGTCTGGTCGATACCCTATGAGAATGAGATGGTGATGATGTTTGCCCTGCCGGTGCCGGACGGGTACGTCGGCTTCATGCGCAACCTTCCAGCAGCGAACGAGCACGATTACCTCATCAACCTCGAAGCGATGACCAATTTCTTCACGACCGGCTATGTCGGATCACTGGCCGAATGGAAGGCCTTCCTTGAGGAGACGCAACTGTTGCCTGCGGCGTTCAAGAACATCCATCTCGACGCCGACTATGGGCATCGTTTGAGCTACCAGTCCAACCGGCTTGCGTTCACGGTGCCGTCCCGTCTGCAGAAGGTCGGGGCAGACAGTGAATTGGCATTGTTTTTCAGCTTTTTCCATGGCAACGGCAAGGTGGTGTGGGGCGTTTCAGTGGTCGCGCTTCGGCCAAGCTTGCACGACAAGAACGATCTTGTTGCTTTGCGCCGCGGGCCCAATCCGAGTGGCGACCCTGCTGCAGACTACAAGGAAGAATGGGACAAGGCGTTGGACAGGGCAGCACCCTACGACGGCATTGCGAACAACGACGATGGCGTGATGACCATGGCGGGTGTAGTGGGCGGTGCCAAGGGCACCAATCCGCGCGTTTTGTATCTTGTGAACTACGAGGTCAATGGCGAGCAGCCGCAGGCGCTGATGAAATCCCGATTCGAAACATTGATGCGAAGCGTGCACGTACTGGAGCATTGAGCGCCCAAGGCGGTAACGCCGGCTACCGTGCCTGCAAGGGCTCGTGGACGGTCCGGAACGCCAAGCAGACGGCGGCGTATGCTGCTGTGCCCGCGGCCAGTCGCACGCGGAACGGTCGAACGATTGCCCACTAGCTTTCCATAAAGCGGCCGATGGCCACAGTCTTCTTGGGGTCGGAACTCGCCCCTCGACTATTTCTCAACGGCGAGATTTTTCGGAATCGGCTGGAGCGACGGGCTCGAGCGACCTGCACGCGGACTCGATCGATTGCCGCTAGAAGTTGGCAGGAGATTTCGTGGGACGTGAGACGCCAAGTGCGTCCGATTGCGACGACGAATTCGCGTCGCCGCGGGTTACAGCCTCTTGTGGTGCGTCGGCGAGGGTGTAAAAGACGCTGAGGGAGCGTTGCAAATCATGCGCTCGCGCGTGCCTTGGATTTGGTGCGTCGCCTGGCCTTGGCGCTGAGCGTAATGTGCAGTTCGCAGCCCACGGCATCGGCGTAGCGGCGCAGG
>JBOHYW010000337.1:0-2950 GCA_050738155.1 Rhodanobacteraceae bacterium | reverse complement strand
GCCAATGGTTCGCGCCTCTTCGGCGCGATCTTGAGCGGTTCAAGCTCGCTTTCCGCGTGCTGTTGCTCTCCTCGCATTTCCTGCCAGAAGAACACACCGTAGACCACCAAAAACAGAATGCCGAGCCAAGGTTTCCAAGCGAAGGCGACGACCCCCAAAATCACCTTGGCCGCAAAGACTGCGAGGAACCAGCCCTGATCGCGGCTGAGGCGGCGAAACTCCTGTTGGATTGCGGATGTCTGTGGCAGCCTTTGGCGGCTCAGGAGCAGGGTGGCGCCGACTACGGCGAACGCGATCGTCGCCAGCACCAACGGGCCGCCCAACGCTGCGCCGACACCCAGGTTCTTCTGTGCCGGTGAGTGGCCGAATACCACCGCGATGAATGTGATCACGCTTTCGGGCAATGCCGTGCCGAACGCCGCAAGGATCGACGCGGTTGCCTGCTGACCGACTGCCAGTTTCCGGCCGACCCACTCAACCCCATTGACAAAGTATTCGCAGGCGAAATAGATGGCCGCGGCCGACCCCAGCAGGATGGCCAGCGTTAGGATGAGTGAAGGTTGCACCGCTCGGAGCCTTCGGGGTCGGACGCGACGCAGGGGCACCGGTACGTCGTCCGACCCAGTAGACGCGACCGATACCCAAGGTCTTGCCAAGTCCGTGACCGATCGCGCCATGGCCTGCGGCCAAGTGTGTTGACGCGATCCCTTCGCAACCTGCGAAGGCGGCTACTCCCCAAGGGAGCGGCAAGCGTAGCGAAGGTGTGGTGTCGAAGCAACCGTGCCGCGTGGCACCGGTAGCCCTGTATTCGATCGTAACGCGCTCGTCATTTGAGGTAGGCGCGCAACACGTCGATCAGCTCACTTGCACCCTTGTCGCGCGCAGCCGCACTGCGGACGGCGGGTCCGGCGATGTGCTCGCGAATGTGCCCTTCCGCGACTTCCACCATCAAACCCTGAATGGCACCGCGTACCCCAGCGATTTGGTGGAGGACTTCCGCGCAGCCCCTCTCGTCATCGACGGCACGTTCAAGGGCCTCGACTTGGCCCCGGATACGTCGCACACGAGCGAGCAGTTTGGCTTTGTCGCGAGTTGCGTGACTCATGATGTCAATGGATTCATATAGGGTAGGTAGGTATAGTACACGGATGAAATCCGATCGGGCATTCCCGCTTTCCGCGGCGCTCGCGGCACTTGGTGCGGCCGTCCTGTTCGGCGCGAGCACGCCGCTGGCCAAGGCGCTGCTGCACGACCTGTCCCCCGTGTTGCTGGCCGGCCTGCTGTACCTCGGAAGCGGGGCCGGTCTCGTCCTGATCCGGCTGGTGCGTGACCGTGGCTGGCGCAAGCCCAAGATGACGAAACAGGAGTGGCTGTGGCTGCTGCTCGCAATCCTCTTTGGCGGTATGTTGGGCCCGGTGTTGCTGATGTTTGGTTTGGTCAGGACTCCGGCGGCGACGGCTTCGCTGTTGTTGAACCTGGAAGCCGTACTGACCGCCCTGATTGCATGGATCGTGTTCCACGAGAATGCAAACCGCCGGATCGTGCTCGGCTTTGCCCTGATCGTGGCGGGTGCAATCTTGCTGGCACTACCCGGTTCCTCGCAGCACCTCGGGCTTGGTCACGGGGCCTTGCTGATCGCCGGCGCATGCCTGTGCTGGGCGCTGGACAACAATTTCACCTGCAGGGTATCGCGATCCGACGCGCTTTTCATCGCAGGAATGAAGGGATGGGTTGCGGGGATCGTCAACACCGCGATTGCGATCGGGCTGGGCGCGCGCTTTCCTTCGGTGCCCATCGTCGGCATGGCGCTGGGTGTCGGCCTGCTGGGCTACGGCATCAGTCTCGTGTTGTTCGTGCTGGCCCTGCGCGGTGTCGGTTCCGCACGTACCGGTGCGTATTTCTCGACTGCGCCATTCATCGGTGCGGCGATCGCCATCCTGGCGTTCGGCGACCATGCCTCGTGGGTATTCTGGATTGCCGCAGTCCTGATGGGCGCAGGCGTCTGGTTGCACCTCACAGAACGTCGTGGACACCTCGGTGACGCCGATCGAACCCACGACGTGCAACACACTTGAGTACGGTGGCAGTCAGTCCATTCAGTTGAGGCTCGTGCCACTCCAGCCGCATCCATACCGATCGACAGCATCAGGTTATCGTTGCGGCGTCGGCAGATCAGAGCGGCTACTGGATCAATGTGGTCGGTCAGTACCGAGCAATCGGTGGCAACGACCCGCGATGCTGATTTTCCAGCTCAGGTGAAGTGACACGGAGCCGGGTCAGCTCGGCTACCCGTGCTACCCGACCTTCCCCAAACCGGCCAGTCGTCAAGGGCCGGAACGGGTCGGACGGCGCCCCATACGCGTCCGTACGGGTCGCCGCAGCCGAGGTCAAGCGTGGGAAGGTCGCTCAACGACCCCAAGGCGACGTTCATGACCGTCCGCTTTGGAGAACGCTGACCACGAGTGACAGTTACCTGTGTTTCGCAGAATATTTATGCCTCTTATGCGGATTTCGGGGACGTAGGGCCGGATTCTGTATGCGACCGGAGTGGGCCAGCACCAGACGAAAATCACTCTGGAAGTCGCTCAGCTTTGTATCGGACTCAACCAGCATCTACTCCAGCTTCCTCAGGAGTTCGACGGTGCCCCACTTTAATAGCGCGGTAACACGATCTACTGCCGCATCGATTTGGCTCTGTGGCCCGCTCAGCATCTGGCGGTTGCGGGCGGCGATGGTGGCAGCGTCTTCGCTTGCCATAGACTCCAGTGCCTGAGACAACGCCACAATCGCATTTTCGTGAGTGTTAAGGCTGCGCTTCGGCTGCGTTGGCGCTGGTGGTAGCCCGGAGTCCGGAAGCGCAGGTATTTTTGGGGGTGTGTCCGTACGGGCCTTGGGCAGAAAGCAGTTTTGAAACGTTTTGGCAACCTCGGTTCGGGCGCCCAGTGCGCCC
>JBOHYW010000336.1:0-2958 GCA_050738155.1 Rhodanobacteraceae bacterium | reverse complement strand
GGTTGGGGCTTGGTGCGCGCATCGACCCGACAGGCTGTTTTGGCTGCCGCTTGAGCGGGATGCCGCACTCGCGCAGCGAATCCGGCTCCAGTTTGCAGTACGCTTGCGCGAATTCGGAAACGTCGCTGCGTCATCGCCACGGCACAAGTCGTTTTCACCAGACGAGTCAGGAATGGATCGAATGAAAGCCGTAATCCTTGCCGGCGGTTTTGGAACCCGCATCAGCGAGGAAACCTCGGTGCGACCGAAGCCGATGATCGAAATCGGGGGGATGCCCGTTCTGTGGCACATTCTCAAGATTTATTCGCATCACGGGGTCAATGAATTCATCATCTGCCTCGGCTACAAGGGCTACATGATCAAGGAATATTTTGCCAATTACTTCCTGCACATGTCGGACGTCACCTTCGACATGTCGACGAACAAGCTGGAAGTGCACCACAAGCACGCGGAACCCTGGCGAGTCACGCTCGTCGATACCGGCGACAAGACGCAAACTGGCGGCAGGCTCAAACGCGTCGCGGATTTCCTGGACGGCGAGACCTTCTTCTTCACCTACGGCGATGGTCTGGCGGACATCGACATTACCGGGGAGCTTGCCTTCCATCGCGAGAAGGGCACACTCGCGACAATGTGCGCAGCACAACCACCCGGTCGCTTCGGCGCCATCAATATCAAGGATCATCGAATCACGCGCTTCGAGGAAAAACCGGCTGGCGACGGCACCTGGATCAATGGCGGATTTTTTGTTCTCGAACCTGGCGTGATCGATTACATCGACGGCGACGCAACGATCTGGGAGCGCGATCCGCTCGAGCGCCTTGCGCGCGATGAACAACTTTCCGCGTATACGCACCGCGGCTTCTGGCAACCCATGGATACGCTGCGAGACAAGATCAAGCTGGAAGAACTGTGGGGAACCAGCAACGCTCCCTGGAAAGTATGGCCTTGAACCTGTTCGGCAACGTCTACGCGGGCCGGCGCGTGCTGGTGACTGGTCACACCGGTTTCAAGGGGTCGTGGTTGACGCTGTGGCTGCGGGCGCTCGGTGCGCAAGTCGCCGGTCTCGCGCTCGACCCGGATACTCAGCCTTCGCACTGGACGTTGCTTGCGTTCGACGAGGTCTCGGACCACCGAGTCGATTTGCGCGATGCTGCAGGCGTCCGCGGAGTCATCGTTTCACTCCGTCCGGAAATCATTTTCCACCTGGCAGCGCAACCGCTCGTGCGGCGCGGTTACCGCGACCCCGTCGCAACATTCGACACCAATGTCACGGGTCTGCTCAACCTGCTCGAAGCCGTGCGCGCCATCGACAACGTGCGGGTGCTGGTCAACGCAACCACCGACAAGGTCTACGCCCAACACCCGACGCCGGAGGGTTATCGCGAAACCGATCCGCTCGGCGCCCACGATCCCTACAGTACGTCCAAAGCGTGCGCGGAACTGGTGTCGGACTGCTATCGAAAGAGTTTCTTCGATACTTCCGGCTCACCGACGCGGGTGGCTACCGCCCGTGCCGGCAACGTGATCGGCGGCGGCGACTGGGCGGAAGACCGGCTGGTTCCCGATCTGGTACGCGCCGCAACTTCGGGCCAACCGTTGAAGGTCCGCAACCCCGCGGCGGTGCGCCCCTGGCAACACGTGCTGGAGCCGCTCTCGGGTTACCTGCGGCTCGGGCAACTGTTGTGGAACGATCCGGCGCATGCAGGAGCGTGGAACTTCGGCCCCGGTGGCGCCGGCGAAGTCAGCGTCCAGTCGCTCGCCGAGCGGCTCGCCGCGCATTGGCCCGCCTTGCGCATTGAACACGACTCCGGGGTGCATCCGCACGAAGCCGCCATCCTGCGCCTGAATTGCGACAAGGCAACGCAGCAACTCGCATGGCGCCCGGTCTGGAACATCGACACCGCACTCGCCCGGACCGCCGACTGGTATCGTGGTTTTCAGGAGTGCGGCCACATCGGCAGCTCGGACGACCTTGCATCCTACACGGACGACGCACGGCGTCTCGCACTGGCGTGGACAGCGTGAAGATCCAGTCCACTCCGCTCGAAGGGATGTATGCAATCCAGCACACGACAGCAGGTGACGCCCGCGGCCGCTTCACGCGCCTGTTCTGCGAGCAGGAACTCGCACCCATCCGCCCCGGCCTGCACTTCACCCAGATCAACCTTTCGGAAACCCGCGGACGCGCTACGCTGCGCGGCATGCATTACCAGAGACCACCCGCTGCGGAAGCCAAGTTGATCCGCTGCCTACGCGGGCGCGTGTTCGACGTGGCCGTCGATGTACGCGCCGGCTCGCCCACCTTCCTGCGCTGGCATGCGCTCGAACTTGCCGAGGACAACGACCGCGCGGTATTCATTCCCGAAGGTTTCGCCCACGGATTCCAGACGCTGGCCGAAGAGGTTCACCTGCTTTACATGCACACCGCACCTTGGACACCGGCCTGCGAAGCCGGCTTGCGCCACGACGATCCACGTCTGGCGATCGCTTGGCCGCTGCCAGTAACTACGGTTTCCGCGCGCGATCGCGGCTATGCGCTCATCGACGGCGCGTTTACCGGGGTGCATGCGTGAAGTGCAGGTTCTGCCAAGCCGCATTGAACGACGTGTTCCTGGATCTGGGCAGCGCGCCGCCATCCAATGCGTTCCTGAGCGAGGATGATTTGAATGCGCCGGAGACATGGTTTCCGTTGCGGCTGTATACCTGCGCGGAATGCCATCTGGTGCAGGTGGACGAAGTGCAGAAGCACGACGCGCTGTTTTCCGGCGATTACGTGTATTTCTCCTCGTACTCGCGCACTTGGCTGGCGCACGCCGAGCGCTACGTCGCACGGGCTGTGGAACGGCTTGGCCTGAACTCACAAAGCCTGGTGATGGAAGTCGCGTCCAACGATGGCTACCTCCTGCAATACGTCAAGGCGCGCGGCATCCCGTGCATCGGTATCGAGCCGACCAC
>JBOHYW010000335.1:0-2995 GCA_050738155.1 Rhodanobacteraceae bacterium | reverse complement strand
AACCTTACATCGACCGGAGACAGTGTTGTTCCCGGCACAGAAACGATTTACGACGCCTACGTTAGCGGTCCGATCATCAAGGACAAGTTGACATTCTTCCTGGGCGTCGAACAGGACCGCATCCATGCCAATACCAACGGACCCATCGCCACGCCACTCATGACGTTCGCCACGGCGCACGCGCCGAAGATCTACCTCAAGCTGAATTGGAACATCAACGACAACAACATTCTCTCATTCAGTGGCTTGCAGAACCAGTACAAGGTCTGGGCATCCCAGAGCAAGTTCGATTACACCAACGACTCCATCGGCAGTACCGCCAACCTGCAGCCGACCGTAAAGAATTCGGTCAGGATGTTCGTCTTCAACTACACCTCGTATCTTACGAACAGCCTTACGTTGCACGCAATGTTCGGCAAGTTGCACAATGAGTTCTACACCCAGCAGCCGAGCTTTCCCGGGTTTGTTCCGTCGACGCCGATCATTTTCAGTGCCAGCCAGCAGGATCCGGCGTTCCTTCCGCCTGGCAGCCCCGGTATCAGCAACAATCAGCCCGCTTTCAACGTGGGCGACCCGTCGCACAAGTCTTCGATGACGAACTATCGTGTGAGCCTGGATTGGAAATTGCCTTGGAACCTGTTCGGCACCCACGATATTTCGGTCGGTATCGACAACATCACCACCTGGGACTCGAATGACGGTTCGTTGGTGTCTGGCCCCGGTTATGCGTGGTTGTACGGGCTTTCCGCTGCCAACATACCGTTGACAGGTACCAATCCCAGCGTCGCGCCCTACGTGGGTCCGCCGGACTCCAACCCGGGGACCAGCGGCGACAAGGGTTACTTTGTGTCTCAATACATCTTCGAGGACCATGTCCCCTTGCTGCGGGTGGTGCAGAGCGCCGAGTACGTCAACGACGATTGGCAGATCACCCCCGACTTCCTGCTGACCCTGGGTCTGCGCAACGGCACGTTCGTCAACTACAACTCGGCGGGTGTGCCCTATACCAAGAACACCAGTCCGAACTGGATGCCGCGGATCGGCTTCAGTTGGAACGTGCTGGGCGATTCGACGTTGAAGTTGTTCGGCAACGCTGGCCGTTACTACATCACGATGCCGGCCGAGGTAGCCCTGCGCGGCGCGGGTTCTTCGACCTTCACCCAGCTCTACGGCACCTACACCGGGGTTAACCCGGACGGTACACCAATAGGCTTCCAGCCGCTCCCGATGAACAATGGTGGGCGCGGACCAACTGTAGGAGTATCGGCCAACAACGAGTATGGCGAACCGCTCAATCCCCAACTGGTGTCCGCCTCCAACCTCAAACCCGAGTATTCCGACAACTTCGTGCTTGGGGCGCAATGGCAGTTCGTGCCCCAGTACGTGGCGGGCGTGACGGCCACCTACCAGAAACTCGGACAGATCATCGACGACTGGGACGACCAGCAGAGAACGTGCGCAGCAGGCGTCTCGGAAGGTCTCACCTACATGACGCCGCAGACCTGCACGCAGTGGACCCAGGGTGCCGTGCTGATCAACCCGACCAAGACTGCGGATATCGTCGTAACCAGTCCGACCGGCCAGCTGCACACCATCACGGTCAACATGGCACAGCAAGGATTCCAGCGCAAAATGAAGCGTGACTACTACTCGCTGGACCTGTCCATGCAGCATCCATGGAACGGCAAGTGGTTTGCCAAGGCCGACTTGGTGTGGGCCAAGAGCTGGGGCAACACCGAGGGCCCGGTGGATTCGCTCATCGGCCAGGGTGGCCCTTCCGTGACCATCACCGAGCAGTGGGACTTCGCGCAGTTGATGGAGTATTCGAACGGCACCCTGCCGAATGACGCGAAGTGGCAGTTCAAGCTTTATGGCGCCTACGCGATCAACCCGGAATGGACCGTGGGTGCCAACCTGCTCGTAAGCTCCGGCCGCCCCATGGACTGCCTCGGCCGTTTCGGGCCGAACCAGACCGATCCGTTGGGTTATGGCAACGCCTACCACTGGTGCGGTGGCGTGCCGGTACCGCCAGGCTCGACCGGCTATACACCGTGGACCCACGAACTGGACCTCAACGTGAATTACAGCCCCCAGTGGGCCGACCACAGACTCAACTTCAACGCGGCGGTGTTCAACGTATTCAACAACCAGACCCCGTTGCAGTACAATTCCGCTTTCGGCACCGTCAATATACCGAAAGCGAGGCCAAACTCCCAGTATGCCGAGCCGCAATTCTGGCTGCCGCCGCGCTCTGTTCGGTTCATGGTGTCCTACGACTTCTGAGCGCGCAGGCCTTTGATCTCTCCACCGCCGGGCTTCGCGCCCGGCGGTTTTTTCTTGGGGGTTGCGGCGCGGAGGCCAGTCGATCGCGCATGGAATCTATGTTCCCAGGGGGAACAGAAGCGCTGAAGTTGCCGATCGCAGCATCCATTGCCCGTTCCGGCCGTCTTCGTTCCTGGGAGCTTGCGAGCAGGCGACCGGATGCTTCGGTGTAATCTGACCGCACGCTCGCGACTGCTGCTCTGACATGACCCATCCCGATGGCGGAACGTCCACGCTGACGCCGATGGCGGCGCGGCTGTTGCAGCGCGCGCAGCGGGAATCGCAATCCGGCGATGCCGAGGCCGCGATGCGAACCATCACCAGCGCGCTGGCCTTGGCGCCGGATCATGTCGAGGTTCTGCGCTGGGCAGGCATCGCCGCGCAGACCGTGGACGACCACGCAGCCGCGGCGGATTTTTTCGGGCGTGCGCTGGCCGCCCTGCCCGAAGATGCCGACCTGCACGTCGCGCTCGGCGTGGCCTTGTATCGGCTGCGGAGGGAAGGCGAGGGCATCGCGCATTTGCGGCGCGCCTGCGAACTGGCACCAGATTCGGCATCAGCCTGGTACAACCTCGCCGAGGCGCTGAAGCCGCAGGTGCAAACGGAAGAAGCCATCGAGGCCCTGCAGCGCACGCTCGTCCTCGATCCTTCACGTGCCGCGGCGCGCCTTTCG
>JBOHYW010000334.1:0-3005 GCA_050738155.1 Rhodanobacteraceae bacterium | reverse complement strand
TCCTTTTCGCCCTCGGCAAACGGCGCGACGCCGCAAACCGGGCAGAAACGATGGGCTATCGCATGCTTGTTGAAGCGGTAAGTGCTGATGTCGGCCTCCGGCGTTGTCAGCCGAAACTGCTCGCCCGGCACGAACCACATCAGGTAACCCTTGGGTCGGCAATGCGAACAGTTGCACTCCAGCACGGTGCCGATTTCGCCATCGACTTCGAAGGCGATCCGGCCACAATGACATCCACCGCGCCAAGTCGTCATGCGTCTATCACGAGTATCCAACACGCGCTATTATCGCATGTTTGGCGTGTTTTCGCACGCTATCCCATTGATCCGCATTCCGAACCCATCCCATGCGCAGCTTCGACGACAATGCAGGCGGCCACTGGCAAGCGGCCTTGATGGAGGCTTCTTTCGGCAACGTGTTGATGATTTTCAGCCGGATTGGCGCCGAGGGTGCCATGAGAAAACCACTGGACTCGGCCAACCTGCACGAAGCCGAGCAGTTGTTGGCCGATGCCGACGAGACGGCATTGCGGGAGCTGCTGTCCGAAGCGGTTCCGTGGGCTTGATTGGCTGTCAAATCCGGCTGTTCGAGACGGCAGAAATCACCAGACCGGTGCAGGCGCTCAATAAAATCAGCGCCAGAAGGGTGCGATACGCAATACCCCAGCCGCGCTGGCGGCTGCGGCGAACGCCGTACAAGAACCAGGCAATCGCCAGCGCAAACAGCAGCGTACCCGCGGCGACCACGTCGGTCCTGTCGCATAGCGTGCCGCCGATCACCCCGGCATTGCCGAGGTTGAACAGCGCCCATTGACCCCAGATCATGGCACCGCCAGGCGCACACTCGGCCAGCCACGCCTCGCCTGCGCCGAACACCCACTGCATCACGCCCACCACCAACACCAGATAGGCGACCATCCAGACCAGATGTTCGGTGGGGTGGTAGGCAATCGCCGCCGCGATCGCGCCACCGGCCACGATCGCCGCCGTGCCGAGTGCCCCGAAAGGCGCGGCAGCGGCGACGCGCCGGTTCAGCACCGCAGCGCCGCCGACTGGCGGATGCCGTCGGCAATTTCGGGGTCGAGGCCGACGTTGTTGTGTTCCAACACCCGCTCGGCACGATAGCTGGAGCGCACCAGCGGGCCGGCCACGACTTCAAGAAAGCCCTTGGCCAAGGCCATGTCCCGGTATTGCTGGAACTGCTCGGGGGTCACGAAGCGTTCGACCGGCAGATGGTTCTGGGTCGGCCGCATGTATTGGCCCATCGTCACCACGTCGACGTCGGCAGCGCGGATGTCATCGAGGGTGCGGCCGATCTCTTCGTCGGTTTCGCCCAAGCCCAGCATCATGCTGGTCTTGGTGACGGTCCTGGGCGCGTAACCCTTGGCAAATTTCAGGATACCCAGCGTCTGGCGGTAGCCTGCACGCGGATCGCGCACGGGATGCGTCAGTCGTTCGACGGTTTCGATGTTTTGCGCGTAAGTAGCTAATTGCGCATCAAGAACCGTCGCCACATGCTGGTGCCGACCGGCGAAATCAGGTGTCAACGCTTCGACCGCGGTTGCGGGTGTGCGGGCGTGGATCGCGCGGACGCAGGCCGCGTAATGGCCGGCACCGCCATCGGGCAGATCGTCACGATCGACCGACGTCAGTACCACGTATTTCAGCCCCATCAAGGCCACGGCATCGGCAACGTTAGCGGGTTCCAGCGGGTCCAGCCAGCCTTGCGGGTTGCCGGTCGAAACCGAACAGAACTTGCATGCGCGCGTGCACACCGAGCCCATCAGCATCAAGGTGGCGGTACCGCGGCCCCAGCATTCGGCGATGTTCGGGCATTTGGATTCCGCGCACACCGTCGACAACTTGTGGGTGCGCACGATGTCGCGGATTGCTTCGTACTTCGTACCACTCGGCAATTTCACTCGCAGCCAAGGCGGCTTGCGGGTTGCATCCGGCACGTAACTCAATTTGCTGGGCCGGATGCCGTCCTTGACCGCGCGGGTGCCCTGCGGGCTGGTGAACTTGCTGCCCGGCAAAGGGCGGACGTTGTTGGCGGATTCGCTCATGGCCATTCCTGTGCGATGACAACGGGCGCAACTTCGTGCGCCGATCCGCTCATTGTATCGTTCAGTTGAGGCGGCTGTTGTGAAAAGTCAGGCCATGGATGGCCGTTCTGGTGTTGCCGGCCGCGAAAGCTCGCCGGCGACCGATCGACACAGCCGGGCAGCGATCACGGACGATCACACGGAAAATGCTCACAACCCGAAATGCGGGTGTGTCAACTGATTCAGGAAATGCGGAATCACGCGCGGGTCCATGACGACGGTGAACACGATGCCGTAGGCCGCACCCCAGGAATGCGCGCTGTGATTGACGTAGCCGCCACCGCGGTGCTCCGCGTAGATCGAATAGCCGAGGAACACGATTGCATACAGGATCGCCGGCACCGGAATCACGAACACGATGATCATCGACCACGGCGACAACAGGATGAAGGCGAACAACACCGCCGACACCGCGCCGGACGCGCCGAGGCTGTGGTAATTCGGGTTGTGCCGGTTCTTGATGTAGGTCGGCAGGATCGAGATCAGCAGGCCGCCCGCGTAAAACCACAGGAAGCCGAGCGGTCCGAGCGAGTACGCAAACAACCCTTCCATCGCGCGCCCGAAAAAGAACAGCGTGATCATGTTGAACAGCAGGTGCTGGAAATCGGCATGCACCAGCCCGTAGCTGAGCAGGCGCCAGTATTCGTGCTTGCGTTCGATCGCGGGCGGCCACAGCAACAGGCGCTGCATCAACTTGCCGTCCTTGAAAGCGATCCACGACACGATGCATGTGACGGCGAGGATGGCGAGGGTCAACGGATAATTCATCGGCAACGGATTCCCGTTCACTGAAGCTGGAAGGCACGCACGATACCTGCGCAAACCCCACCCTGTACAACCGGGCTGCGTGTTTGGGTGTCAGCAGGGTGTTGAAAAATACCCTGCTGGCGCGGGCCACGGA
>JBOHYW010000333.1:0-3051 GCA_050738155.1 Rhodanobacteraceae bacterium | reverse complement strand
CAAGGACGGCAGCTATGGCGACCAGTTGCAGGGTCAGGAACGCCAGGCCGCATTCCGGTTCGGCGCCTGCGCGAGCGCCCAATGCCTGCCGCCGTGAGCGTAGCCCGCGACCTGTATCGCTGGCGCGGCTCGCGTAGAATGCCAGTTGATACCAAATCCCGTCCCGCGCCATGAATGCCTGTCTCCGCACGCTCCGCTGGTCATTGCCAATCCTGTGCGCCTTCGCCCTCCCGGAGCTCGCGCTCGCCGCAGCGCCGCCAGCTCAGGCATCCTCGACCGCTGCCGCTCCGGCACCCGCGCATCCGCAGGTGGCGATCAAAACCTCGATGGGCGACATCGTGATCGAGCTGTTTCCCGACAAGGCGCCCAAGACCGTCGCCAATTTCCTGCAGTACGTGAAGAACGGTTTCTACGCGGGCACCGTGTTCCATCGCGTGATCCCGGGCTACCTGATCCAGGGCGGGCTGTACACGCGGGAACTGCGACCCAAGCGCACCCTGCCGCCAATTCCCGACGAGGCCAACAACGGCCTGTCCAACCTGCGCGGCACCGTGGCCGCCGCGCGCGGACCCGACGTCGACTCCGCCACTTCCCAGTTCTTCGTCAACGTGGTCGACAACCCGCGCCTCGACTACGTCGGCAAACAGAGTGGCATGACTTGGGGCTATGCAGTGTTCGGCAAGGTCGTGAAGGGCATGGACGTCGCCGACAAGATCGACAACCTGCCGACCGGCCCGCAAGGTCCCTTCATCGGCGATGTTCCGCGCCCGCTGGTGGTGATCGAAAGCGCCAAGCTGATCGGCGAAGCCGCACACCCCACTGAGGAGCCGGTTTCTCCGGTGACCGGGCAGGTGCCGGCCTCGGCACCGGCTTCCAATAAGAAACCCGCGAAACACTGACGCGGCATTGCCCTCCCCTTCAAGGGAGGGTTGGGAGGGGATGGGTTACGTGTCGATTCTCTTTATATCCGACCTGCATCTCGACGACGCAAGGCCACACATCGTCGATCTGTTCGAGCGCTTCTGTGCCGGCGAGGCACGTGCCGCCGATGCGCTGTACGTGCTGGGTGACCTGTTCGAAGCCTACATCGGCGGCGACGACGATGCCCGATTGAATGCACGCGTGGCGGCGGCGCTGCGCGGCGTCGCCGATGCCGGTGTGCCGGTGCATTTCATCGTGGGCAACCGCGACTTCCTGTTGGGCGCGCCTTACGCCGGAACCGCCGGCATGGACATCCTCGCCGATGGCGCAACGGTCGATTTGTACGGCAAACCCACGCTGCTGCTGCACGGCGATGTGCTGTGTACCGACGACGTCGCGTATCAAACATTTCGCAAACAGGTTCGCGATCCGGTGTGGCAAGCGGCGTTTCTCGCCAAGCCACTCGCAGAACGGCGAGCGTTCGCAGCGCAGGCGCGCGACGCCAGCCGTGCGCATACTTCGTCAGCCGACATGGCGATCATGGACGTCAACCAAACCGCAGTCGAACGCGCGCTGCGCGAGGCCAGCATCAGGCGCATGATCCATGGCCACACCCACCGCCTGGCGATCCACGATTTCACGCTGGACGGCCGACCCGCGCAACGAATCGTGCTGGGCGACTGGTACGAGCAGGGCTCGGTGCTGCGTGTGGATCGTGATTCGGTCGAATTGCGCGGCCTCCCGGCCGGCTAGCCCGTATTTCTCACCACACCGGTGAGGCGCGCCGATTCGGGCCGTGCGTTAGCGCGGCGAGCGTCGGTCGGGCGTGACGTCGTCGACGGAGCGCCCAACGCGCGCGTTGGACCTCGGATTCATCGCAGCGTGGCCCGTGTTTCGTTGCAGCGGCTCCCCATCAGCGTCGACAAGGCGAACGCCGCCTGCGCCTCGGCGAGACGCGGGTAAACCTGGGAGCATGCCTCAGGCGCGAATCGGGATTTGGCGTAATCGTTCCAGCACTTGCCGGAACAACGCGGCGTAGGGATAGCCTTCGAAGAACGCCAGCACGATCCGGCGCACGCTGATCCGGATCTGGGCGCCGAGCTTGAAGAGCTTCACACGGATCGTGCTGCACTGGGCCTTGGCCAAGGCTGTTCCGGCAAGTCCGAGACGCCGCAAGGTTTGCATCAGCACCTACGCGAACGCGGAGAAGTACAACCGCAGCTGGTTGGAGGTGATCGCGTGGGTGGAGGTGCAGTCGGCGAACAGCATCAACTGCTGTTCTTTCAGGCGGTTTTCCATTTCGCCGCGCGCGCAGTAGACGCCTTCGTACAAGTGCCGTGCATCGGTATCGGTCAGCGAGGTGACGATGAAGCGCGGGTTCTCGCCGCCGTCCAGGTACTCGGCCTTGCCAATCACGCGCCGCCCGCATGACCAGCTGTCCCGGGTGCGGGTGCGGAAGTCCTTGAACACCCGCGCCGCTTGGCCGGTCTTGGCATGCTCGGCTCGGGCGGCCTCCATCTCGGCGGTGATGAGCGCTGTCAAACGGTGGTTCTTGGCCATGCCCACGCTGAAGTCCACGTGCGGCTGCGCTTCACACCAGCTCATGAGGGCATCCCGGCAGAACCCGCCATCCCCGCGCAGGATGATTTGGGTATCGGGCCAACGTGCGCGGATCTGTCCGACGCTCCGCTCCAGCTCCTCAATCACGCCCGCCGCCGGATCCACATCCGCCGTGCGCAAGCGCGCACACAGCCATTGCTCTCCACAGAAGAAGTACAACGGCAGGTAGCAATACTCCCGGTAGTAGCCGTGGAAGAATCGCCCTTCCTGCTCTCCATGCAGCGGATCGTCGGTCGCGTCCACATCGATGGTGATCGATGCCGGTGCCTGCGCGTAGGCTTCCATGAACACGTCCACCAGCAGGCGGTCCATCGCTTCCGGATCGGCCACGATCTTTTTGTAACGGCTGGCCGCACTCGCCGCCGCCGGCGGCAACTCCAGCCGGTTTAAGGTGCTCTTGCCGGCCAGCGCGGCCCGCGATCGCGCGGGCGCTTGCGCGTCACCCCGGCCGGATCCGGGGTGTCGCTCAACACCGCCAGCAGTGGATCGTGCCGCAGCACGTCGTGGTCG
>JBOHYW010000332.1:0-3060 GCA_050738155.1 Rhodanobacteraceae bacterium | reverse complement strand
CGTCCAGCCCAAGGTTGCGCAGGTTGTCGTGTACTGCCCGAGCCAGATCATCGCGCGAGCAAGCCGGAAGCCATGCGCCTTGTGCGTCGCGCCGGGCACCGATCTTGGTGGCGATGACAAGATCGTCGGGATACGGCGCAAGCGCCTCGCGAATCAGTTGATTGGTAACGTGCGGGCCGTAGAAATCGCTGGTATCGATATGGTTTATCCCGGATGCAACGACTTCGCGCAACACGCTCAGCGCCGCATTGCGATCGTCGGGTGGGCCGAACACGCCACGTCCGGCAAGTTGCATCGCGCCGTAACCGAGGTGCTTCACGGGGCGACCTCCAAGGGTGAATGTCGCGGGGTTTATGGAATGGGGCATGTGTGGCTCCTCAATAAACGGGGTGGCAAGGGTACCGACCAGCGGATTCGGGCTCGGGTTGCATTCACAAGACGAGTGAGCCGGCGGGCGGACATCTGAAGTTTACAAATGGCAGAGCGGTTTTGTTGGGTTGCGGATTGCATGTTGTCCTGGACGGATGCGGCTCGGCCGAGTCGGCGTGGTGATGAAAGCCCGCGCTTGCGGGCTTCGCGATCAGGCAAGCCCGCCGTTGACGCGGATGACCTGCGAGTTCACCCAGGCGCCATCGGGGCCGGCCAGAAATGAAACGGCGGAGGCGATTTCTTCTGGTTGACCGATGCGTTCCATCGGCGCCTGATTGGCAATTTGCGCGATCAGCTCGTCAGATTTGCCTTTGAGGAACAATTCGGTTGCCACCGGACCTGGAGCGATGGCGTTGACCGTGATGCCGCGTCCGCGCAACTCGTTGGCAAGCACGTGCACCAGACCTTCCACACCGGCCTTGCTGGCGATGTAGGGGCCGTACGAGGGGAACGCCTTGGCGATCACGCTGGAAGAAAGCGCGATGATGCGGCCGCCCGCATCCAGGTGTCTGGCCGATTGCGCCAGCACCAGGAACGTGCCGCGCAGGTTGGTGGCGATCGTCCGGTCGAACCCATCCAGACTGTCCGTGCTGATCGGGGCCAACGACATGATGCCGGCGCTGTTGACGACCACGTCGATGCGGCTGAAGACTTCGCGGGTCGTGGCAAACAGGCGGTCCACGTCCTGCGGGTTGCCGACATCGCCCTGAATGGCGATGGCCTTGCCGCCCCCGGTCTCGATATCCCGGACGGTGGCCTGTGCCTTGTCCGGGTTGCTGGCGTAGTTGACGGCCACGGCAAAACCGTCAGCCGCCAGGCGCAACGCAATCGCCCGGCCGATGCCGCGTGAGCCGCCGGTGACGATGGCTACCTTTTGTGATTTGTCTTTGCTCATGGATGACTCCTGCTGTGTTGCAATGGGAAAAGTGATTGACGGGCATATTTTATCGTTTCATGTATGGATATAAATGGGCTAAAGTTGCCATTTGTATTCAATAATTGACAACAATAAGCTCGGCATGGACCATCTCGACACCCTTCATCTGTTTACGCGGATCGTCGAACTGCGCAGCTTCAGTCGCGCGGCCGACATGCTGGACGTCCCCCGCGCAACGGCCACCCATGCCATCCAGCAACTGGAGTCCCGGCTCAGCACCCGGTTGCTCGAGCGCAGCACCCGGCACGTGCGCCCGACGCTGGACGGGCAGGCGTTCTACGAGCGCTGCGTGCATGTGCTGAGCGAACTGGAAGACGCCGAAGCGGCGTTGCCTCATGCGGCATCCAATCCCCGCGGCGTGTTGCGCGTGGACATGCACGGTACCCATGCGACCCGGATCGTGTTGCCGAAAATCCACGAATTTCGCGAACGCTACCCTAACCTCGACATCGTGATCAGCAGCGAAGACCGGTTGGTCGATCTGGTGCGCGAAGGCATCGACTGCGCGATTCGTGGAGGCGCTCCACGCGAATCGACACTGGTGGCTCGGCGGCTTGCGGTCATACCGCAAATCACTTGCGCCAGCCCCGAATACCTGGCCCGTTGCGGCACGCCGCAACACCCGTCGGAACTGGCCTCACATCAGGCCGTGAAATTTTTCAACTCGAGTGGTGGCGTGGACTATCCATTCGAATTCGTCGTTGATGGCAAGACCCGCCAGTACAACGCCGGCGGCTGGCTGACGGTCAACTACGCCGAAAGCTACGTCGTCGGTGCACGGCACGGTTGCGGGCTGATCCAGTTGCCTCGCTTTCACATCGAGGAAGAATTGCGCGATGGACGTCTCGTCGAGGTGCTGGGCGATTGGCCAAGCCCCGGCTTGCCCGTAACCGCGCTGTATCCCCATCGACGCCAGCTTTCCCCGCGCGTGCGCATTTTCATCGACTGGGTCAGCCAGCTCTACGAACAGCGGTTCGGGCCGCTTCCACCGGTCCGGTTGAAGGACGCGCGTAATAATTCGACGTTTGATTGAAGTTGGCAGCGGCGGGATTACCGGAAATGGCCGACTGCCGACGTCTGCGCCATCGATCGGCAATTGGATCGCGTGTCTTAACGCTGCGCGACGATCAGCGGCACATACATCTCGTCGGCGCTGGCGCCGCCGTGTACGCCGATATGCTGGTAGCGCCGCTCGCCCGGCAGCCAGTCCTTGATGGTGTAGTTTTCCTGCATGATCAGCGTGTAGTCGCCCAGCCGCTGCCGCAGGCGAGGGTGCGGCTTGCCGATTCCGAAAACGCCACGCCGAATCATGTCGTCGGTCGTAATCGGCGTGGCACGTCCCGCCAGCCGGTCAGCAACGCAATTTTCGAATGCCGCGCGTTGCGCGTGTCCAACGTAGCAGTAAGCCGTTCGCCGTTCGCCGCACAGCGGTCGCTCCAGCAAGGCGGCGAGTTCGGGAAGTTCGGCTCCAATCTCGGTCTGCCGCTGCGGCGGCGAATCGATGAATCCGTGATCGGCGGTGACGAGCATGACGGTTCCGGCCGGCATCGCACCGTCGACGAAATTCGCGAATGCGCGGTCGAGCGCGTTGAATTGCGCGGCCACCTCATTGCTGGCGATGCCGAACCGGTGCGCCAGCGTGTCGATTTCGGGGTAGTAGGCATACACCAGCTTGCGCTCGCGGTGATCGGCCG
>JBOHYW010000331.1:0-3110 GCA_050738155.1 Rhodanobacteraceae bacterium | reverse complement strand
AACAACAAGCACACACCCGCAATCGATACGAGCCATTGCCTGAGACTGCCGGTAAACCTCATTTGGAAAACCTGCATTGACTTTGCGGCTCGTCGAACCCCAAGGTGTCGGTCTGGTATTTCGGATGCAGGAAACCCGGCTGTGGCGAGATCGAGACCAGCGCCAGTGGCTCCATGAGCAGGATCGGTTGGCGCAACTGATGGTCCCATGACCGAAAATTCATGCCCTGGCCCTTGTAGCCCGAGAGCTTCAAATCGTCGGACGTGATGTATTTGCGAATGGCGTCGGCATCGTTGCTTTTCGTATGCACCACGGCCATCCCGAACAGATGGACCGCAAGCCATGCCTCGTAGTCACGCTCCGTTATCTCGCGACCGGCCAGTTTGAGAAAATCACTGTGCAGCGCCAAACCACCGTACGACTCGTAACTGGGACCCCAGGCCGTCGCCACCAGACCGTAGCTGCCGACAACCGGTCGCGGATCGGTCGTGCGGTAGGGCAGATACAAGCCAAATGAATTGCTTTCGTCCGCAACGAACGCCACATCGTAATTTGGCACGCCGCGGGTGAGCCTCGGCATTTGCGTCTGGATCTGCTGGTATCCAGTATCCGTACGGCGTGAACCGGTCTCGAGCTCGTACGAGCGCTCTGCAACGATCTTCGCGCCGTAGAGCTTCGCTGCGCGTTTGACCGCGTTGGCATAGGCGATGTCGGCGGGGTACTTGCCGCGCACGAGAAACCATCGGGTCCACTTCTTCCACACCAGATACTGCGCCAACGCGTCGGCACGCATCGCGTAGCTCGGGACAAGATGGAAAACATTGCTTCGACACCCCCTCTGACGGAGTCCGTCGTCTTGCGCCCGGATATTGAGAATGATCGCGTTCTTCGCCTCGGGTAGATCGGCGACCGCGAGCAGGTCTTTCGCCTTCAAATCCGCAACGATCAACCGCTGCCCCCCCGACAGGAGTTTCTTCGCCTCTGCGACCACCTCCCCGCCTTGCGGGACGATGGCCTTGTCGAGTACGAACGTGTCTCCGGTAAACTTGCCCGTGAGATTGTTCTGCTGGTTCGACAAGCGCGCGCCGTCGAGCCCCTTGTTGGGGAGAATGGGCTCGATCAGCGACAACGGCGGCGGTTCTTTGTACTCCTTGGACAGATACACGTAATGGGTTACCAGTGGGCCGGTTTTGTCCGCACTCTTGCCAACGCCTTGCGCAGCACCAGCGGGAACGGCGAAGCCCGCCACAGCCAACACCAAGGCCAGCGCACCGGCGACGGTGGATGTACCGCGCAGTTTCATCGCTCCGGCCCGTTTCCGGTACCGGATGAACTTTGCGGGGTGGCGAAGCGTGCCATCAGCTCGAGTGTCTTCACGGCAGCATCACTGCCGTTGTCCCTGGCAGCGTCGAGCGCGGTTTCCCCTGTGTCGGAGCGGGCATCGAGTTTGGCACCGGCCTGAGCCAGCAAACCGATGATGGGGGCATTGTCGTAACCGGCCGCGATCATCAGCGCGGTGATTCCGCCGCGGGCGCGGGCATTCGGGTCGGCACCTTTGCTGAGCAACAACCGGCCGATCGCGAGCGGGGAAACCCCGTCGCTCACGTACTGTCCATGATCGACCATGCCCCCCGCGATCCGCCCGGTCTCCTTCAGGTGCGTTGCCGTGATCATCAACGGCGTCAGGCGGTTGGCGCCGCAGCGAACCGTTGTTGAAGCACCGGCTTCGATCAGCGCTTCGGCGGCCCGAAAACTGCGGGTATTCAGCGCGATGCACAATGGTGTGAGGCCGTCGGAATCCGTCATCTTCAGACTGGCGCCGTGTTGCAGGAGCGCACCCACCGACGGCACGTGATCGCGGTAAGCTGCTTCCATCAGCGGCGTCAAGCCGTCCCCGTTGCGCTCGTTGACATCCGCGCCCAGCTTGAGCAACAGCTCGACGGTGGCGGAATCACGAGCGCTGGCCGCACTGGTCAACGGTGTAGAGCCCATGGAATCGCGCTTGTTCAGATCCGCCCCGTGCGCAGCCAGAAACTTGATGCGCGCAGGATCGGACGCCGTAACCGCTTGCGTGAACAAGGCGTTCACGTCGCCCCCTGCCTTCAACTCCTTCTCCACGTTCTTCAGCGTCAGCACCTCACCCGGCACCACCTGCGACATGTCGATGTGGGTCAGGTCCGTATCCAGCGGTTGCGTGAAACGTCCGTAGAGCGACTGGCTGGCATTCGTCGAGGAGTAACTCCCGTGGGACGGCAGGTCTCCACCCACGACACACTCGCTGCATTTCACCAGCGGCACGCCGAAGTCGTCGAGTATGGCCTTGATCTTGCCCCGGGATGCGGCCAGCGCGTCGTCCAGAGCGTACTTGAGGATGGCGTCCGTCGGGCGTACCCCGATGGCCATCGAAAACTGCAGTTGCACATCGTTCGCCATCATGTTGGCCGGCTGCAGCACGATCGGTGCATGCTTCTTCGCCTTGACGTAGCCCGCAAAGGGGCCCCATACGCCGACCACATCAAGCTTGCCGCGCACCATCTGTTCGACCTGCCACCACTGCTGCGTTTTCGGATCGACATCCGTGCTCGGGCTGATCGAAAGAATGTCCAGACCATCCTTGAGGCCGTGTTGCGAGAGTGCCTGGCGCAACGCGGAGGTTTCGTAAACGCCTACGCGAAGTTTTTTGAGTGCAGGATCATCCAGGCTCTTGATATGGATCCCGCTGTCCTTGCGGTACGCAAAAACATAGGTCGACCGATAAATCGGGTCGGTCATGAGTACGCCGGGATAACCGACGGGTATGCCTATCAGGAGATCGCAATGGCCGAGTGGCTCGGCGGCCGTACCAAAGGCCCGCTTTACCATATTCTGGCCCAGGTAGGACATCCAGTAAAAGGACATCGACGTGTGCATGGCGTCGGCCAGCACCTCGGCGATCTTGTGATCGATGCCTTGACCTTCCTTGTCCGAGAACGGCATGTTGCCGGGATCGACACACGCGGTAAGGGGACGCATCTGCTGGTGCAATGCCGCCTGTTTCGCGGCGGTTTTCTCCGCTGCAGTCAGCTCATCGAATTTCTTGCCGAGGTTGTAATAGACCCGCGCCTGTGCGG
>JBOHYW010000330.1:0-3135 GCA_050738155.1 Rhodanobacteraceae bacterium | reverse complement strand
GTGGCGAATCATGGGGAAACAGGCAGGAAAAATCGGGCATGGCGGATCGGGAACGACAACGGCGTTTCGAAACCTTGTTGCGCGAACACCGGCGGATCGTGTTCAAGATCGCGGCTGCGTACGCGCACACTGTGCACGATCGTGATGACCTCGCCCAGGAGATCGCCGCGCAGTTGTGGCGATCGTTCGGTTCGTTCGACGAGCGGCGCGCGAAGTTCTCGACGTGGATGTATCGCGTCGCGTTGAACGTGGCGATCTCGCAGGGACGCGCGGCCGAGCGCGCCGGCGCGGGTTGCCTCGAACCACTCGGCGATGTCCACGCCGAAACCATGGCCGCCGCCGGTGCGTCGCACGAGGAAATCATGCAGGGCAATGAACGCCTTGCCGCGCTGCATGCGTTCATCGCGCAACTCGATCCGTTGAACCGGGCACTGGTACTGCTGTACCTCGACGACCGCAGTTACGCCGAGATCGCAGCGGTACTCGGCATCAGCGAAACCAACGTCGCCACCAAGCTCAGCCGCATCAAGCACAGACTGCGCGTGCAGATCGCTGCGCACACCACGGGAGCATGACCATGGAACTCGATGACATGAAGCAGGCATGGACTGAACTGGATCTTCGTCTCGACGGAATGGAAGCCCTGTTGCGCCGCGATTTTCGCGACAGGTCGATGGGCCGGATGCGTGCGGTCCTGCGCCCCCTCTACGGCGGCCAGGTTTTGCAACTGGCGATTGGCGTCGTGCTTTCGATCTGGGGCGGTGCATTCTGGGCGACGCATCCGCGACCGTTGCACCTGCTGGTATATGGGTTGCTGGTACACGCATACGGGCTGTGGCTGATCGTGTTCGCGGCACGCAATCTTTACCTGATACGGCGCGTTGATTACGCCGCGCCAATTGTCGACATCCAACGCCGGATTGCCGGGTTGCGCGCATTCCGGGTGCGCGTGGAAGCCCCGGTCAATGCCGTGCTCGGGTGCTTCATCTGGATTCCGGTGCTGTGGATGAGCCTGGCGTGGTACGGCATCGACTTGTGGTCGCCGGGCTTTGCCGGTTGGGCATTGGCCAGCGGCCTGGTTGGGCTGGCGGCGGTGTTCACGACAGTGTGGGTGATGCGCAGGATGGGCTACGGGCGGAGACTCGAGGATGCAAGCGCCGGGCGCAGCGTGCTGCGTGCACAAGGGGTGCTGGATGAAATCGCGCGTTTCGAGCGGGAGTGAACAAGCAACCGGCGCGACTCGCGTCGCGCCGGTTGGGAGTATCGCGATAGGGAGATAGCAACGCGGCTACTTGCTGTCCTGGCCGTCCTGATTGTCGGTCGATTCGATGAACTCCGCGACGTTGTCGTGCAGCCGATGCAGCGAGGGCAGGTGCGCGTACAACATGTGTCCCGACGGGTAGAACGCGTAGGTGATGTTCTTGTCCAGGCGCTGTGGAATCGGTAGCTGCTCGAGCTCGTAAGTCGCCGCATAGAACGGCGTCGCGAGATCGTAGAAGCCGCCGTTCATCATCACCTTCAAGTCGGGGTTGTATTTCATGGCCGTAGCCAAGTCGCCCATCACGTTGAGCGTGCGGGTACCGACGAAGGTCCTGGGCGAGCCGAGCGCATGGTGCTTCATGTCCCAGTCGAAACCCGGCAGGCGATAAATCATCGTTCGGTATGTCATGGTTCCCCCGAACTTCAGATCCTTGCGCGCGTAGGTGTTGAATGCGGCGACGTAGGCCGAATTGATGGCCCTCGATTGCGGGTCGAAGAATCCGCTCTTGGCCATCGGGTCCATCAGCGGAGCCGAGAAGCGAGTGTCGTAGCGACCGGTGGCGGTGTCGGTGCTGATCTGGAGTTCGTGCGAGAACATGCCGCCGCTGACGCGCAAGTCGGCCCGCATCAGGTAGGCAACTGGCAGTCCAGTGAAATCGTGCATCTTCTCGGCGACTGAATGCTTCCTGGTCGCGCTCAGGGTCGAGCCGGAAAACAATGCATCGCGGTACTCGGTCTTGGCGAATTCGATGGCCCGCTTCAGCAAAGGCCCGAGTTTGCCGCTGTCGTACTTCGGTAGTTTGTGGTGATACCAGGCGGTCGCGGCGTAGGTCGGCAGCGCCAGGATGTAGGGCAAATTGACGCCCGGATCGGCGGCTGGCCCGTCGATGCTGGTATTGAAATTGAGAATCTGCGACTGCAGGACCACGCCATTCAAATCGACGTTGTCCCGCATTTCCAGGATGGCCGCCAGTACCGCCGAGCGGGTGGTGCCGTAGCTTTCGCCGTACAGGTACTTCGGCGAATTCCAGCGCCCGTACTTGGACAGGAACTGGGTAATGAAGCGCGAGAACGCCTGCGCGTCGCCGTCGACGCCCCAGATTTTCTTGCCCAATTTCTTGCGATCCTTGGTGCGCGCGGCCTTGTTCTTGCCTTGCGGCAGCAAGCGGCCGAATCCGGTGCCGGGCATGTCGATGAAAACCAGATCGCTGGCGTCCAGCAGGCTGTATTCGTTGTTGACCAACTTGTATGGCGCAGCCGGGGTCTGACTGTGATCGTTGGTGACCACGCGTTTCGGACCCCATGCACCCATGTGCAGCCATATCGTCGAGGACCCCGGACCGCCGTTGTAGATGAAGGTGATCGGTCGTTTGGACGGATCGGCACCTTGCTTGAAGTAGGCGAAGTAACCCATGGCTGCTTGCGGCGTGGTTTCGTCGTTGCCGGTGCCATGGATGACCAGGGTGCCGGCCACCGCTTCGTAATTGATCGTCTTGCCTTCCACGGTGACGCTGCCGTGGGTGACGGAGGACAGCGGTTTCATCAGCCGCTGGATCAGGGTTTCCGATTCTGCCGCATGCGGTTTGTTGGACGCCGAGCTGCCGCTGTCAGGAGGTGGTGCGGCGAAAGCGGGGGCGCTGCACAACAGCAGCGACGCGAGCGCAGCGGCGAGACGGTTGACCTTCATGGGCAATCTCCTGATTCGTCGGGACAAGCAGGCGCTTCGGGGCACGGAACCCCGAAAGCCGACGAGTATGCGCCGAGATGCATGCGAGGGCACATCCCACAAGTCACACCTGCAATTCGGGGCGCCACCGACCAATCAGCACGAGGCCGTGATTCGAATCCCGTACGAAAAGCCGGCGCGACTTGCGT
>JBOHYW010000329.1:0-3178 GCA_050738155.1 Rhodanobacteraceae bacterium | reverse complement strand
TCCACACCCTTGCGCAACGTCCGCGGTATGTTGGCGAAATAGCCCTGCGAGCTGCCGCCGGTGAAGACCCTCAGGATGTCGTTGTCCACGCGGGCATAGTACGGCGACACGTTCCAGTGAATCCGGCCGGTCGCAAGCTTGCCGCGCAGGCCGCCGCTCAGGGTATGTGCAATCACGGGCTTCAGGGGTGGGTCGCCGGTGAAGTCATTCGGCAGTACACAAGGTGCCTGCGGGCTCGCGCACTCGATTTCGATCGGCGTGGGGGTGCGCATGCCCTCGTCGTAATTCGCGTAGACGCCGAGCGCCGGCGTGACCGACCAGGTCAGGCCGACGCTGGGATCGAAGCGATGGAATGCCTGGCGACCGTCAATGTCCGGCGCCTGGCCGGAAAGGTCGCGTACCGCGAGCGTAGCGTGATCATAGCGGCCGCCGATGGTGGCATGCACGGCATCGGTCAACGCCAGCACGTCCACGAAATAGATGCCGTAGCCGCGCTGCGACGAACCCGCATACGTCAACGGCGCATCCTGGAACGGCAGCAGCCCGAGCGTGTCGCCCCGCAGCGCCGGTTCATGGGGAAAGAAAGCCGGTTGGCCGAACTGGGTGAACACGCTGCTGCCGGCATCCAGGCTGATCCCCATGGTGAACTGGTTGGCGTGACCACCGACGCGACCGTCGTTGACCGCCTGGATCGCGCCGCCGTACCCGCGGGTGTGCACGTTGCTCAACGCGTTGGATGCCACGACATTGTTGATCGTCGCCGCAGGGTCGAAAGGATCGTAGGGCGGCGTGACGCCGGCGTAGTAATACTGGCCCACCGAATCCGGATCGAAGGGGCCACCCACGGCATAGCCGAGCGAACCGTCTGCCGGGTCATGGGCGTCGTAGTCGTTGACGTCGCTGTCGAAGCCACGGGTCTGCGATACGCGCACATAGGCATTGGCCTGCATCGCCCAACCCGGATTCAACTGGCGCGAGCCGCGCAGATTGACCTGGCTGAGGTTGTTGATGAAGTAGTCGGGCCAGGTGAAGGCGGTTTTGGGGGTGGCGGCCCACTCGACGGGAATCGTCTGGGTACCGAACAGCTTGGCGTGCGCGCCAGTGTAACTGAGGGTGATATCGGTGACGTCGTCGGGTCGCCAGTCACCGCGCAGGAAAACCTGCTGCACCCGGCTCGACGAGTAGTCGCGCCAGCCGGTTTCGTAGTCGCCACCGGCGCCCGCATAGAACGCCAACCGTTTGCCGTGGATGCCGAACCCGGCATTTTCCTGGATCCTGCCCCACGATCCACCTGACACCGCAAGGGTGCCACCGGGGTCGCTGAAACCGCTCTTGGTACTCAGCAGCAACGCGCCGCCCAGGGTATTGCGGCCAAACAGCGGACTGGAGCCAGGTACCAGTTCAACGTTGCGGATCGCAAAGTCTGGAATGGACTCCCAGTTCATGGTCTCGGCAAAGGATTCGTTCTGGCGTACGCCGTCCATGTAGACCGAAATGCCCGATGGCGAACCCGGTAGCGGCGACAGCGTGAAACCGTGGAAGAACAGATTGACCTGCCATGGATTGCCTTGCGATTGGGTCACGTTCACACCCTGAAAATTCCGCTGCAGCAAATCCGTCACCGATTGTCCATGCAAGGTCTGCACATCGTCAGCCTGCGCGCTCTGCACGTTCAACGGCACTTGTTGCGGCGGCACATTCAGGCCGGGCAAGGGCGTCACGCCGATCACGACAATTTCGCCGAGTTGTTGCGGCGGCGGCGCTGCCGACACCATGCCGGACCACATGCCAACGGTGGCGATGCCCAACCCCAGACAAATCAGCACTCCCGAATGCGGACGCCCGCGGCAGTCCATGAGCCACCTTTCGCAACCGAATGGAAAAAGATCGGCGCGAGTCTACGCGGGGACCCGGCCAGCTTTCGTGAAAGGGCGGGCCGGCGGTCGACGCCTTTGACACGGCGCGTCACGCGGTTGCGTGCGCGTTTTCCTGACCCGCAATGAGGCATTTCCACTCGTTGGCGAACCACATGCAATCAGAAGAAGATGATGCCGCCAGCGGAGATGCCGTTCATGTGTTCGTCATTGCCGAGGTAATCCTTGGAACGGGTCTGGCTGAGCTCGAGGTCGAGCGTCACGCTTTTGGTCAACGCGTAATAGGCGCCGGCGGTGATGTTGCTGTTGGACCTGAGGTCGCCGTCGCTGACCAGGTCCTCGCGATTGCGGCTAACTCCGCCGCTCAGGCCGAGCTTGAGTTTCGACGTAGCCTGCCAGGTGCCCTGCAGCAGATAGTTGATGCCCTTCACGTCGCCCTGGTCGCCATCGGTGAGGATGCCGATGCCGCGGCCGGCTTGCACGTTGGCGAGCACATCGAATCGGCCAATCTTGAAACTGGCACCGACCTCGCCCGCGGTCATGGTGAAGCTATCAGGCTCGGTGCCGGCGGGCGCATAGAACTTCTGGTTCTTGACGCCGAACCAGCCCTTGAAGCCGCCGTTCGCGTAGGACAACTGCAACTGGATTTGCGGATCGGTACGCGAGTCGTAGACACCGGTGTTGTTCACGGGACTGAACACGCCGCCCGTGAAACTGAAGCCGGACAGGCTCGGCGAGGTATAGGTGATCTGGCCGTAACTGCCCAGGTAGGTGTAGCCCGCACCGATGTGTCCCAACGCCACGCGCCCGCGCTGTGTAGCTTGCACCGGTGCGCCGACGCCCAACAAAGTCATGTCGCTGAGAATCGCGTTGGCCCCGAATATGCCGTAGTCGCGGCCCAGCTTGACCGTACCGAAGTCCGGCGTACCGACCGTGAAGAAAGCCTGGCGCACATCGACGCCACTGTTCGCCGACAATGCGTCCGAGGTCGCGGTGTGTACCATGATGCCGACCTGCGCCGCAATGTCGATGCCGTCCTGCGTGGTGCTGAATTTGCTGATCAACGCGTTCGGCAACAGTCCGTTGCCGATCGTCGTGCGGTCCTTCTGGCCGCCGCAGCCGAGCGTTTCGCCGGCCAGCGCGGTGCCACCCACCGAATCCGCGGAACAACCGGTGGTGACATAGAAGGCGTTGACGTATCCGCTGAGATCCACCGTCCAGCCATTGCCACTGAACGAGGTGGCGTCGGCGGCCATCGGGCACGCCGCTGCCAAGGCAAGCACGACGAGGGGCCACCGCCGCGG
>JBOHYW010000328.1:0-3198 GCA_050738155.1 Rhodanobacteraceae bacterium | reverse complement strand
TCCGCGCCCATCCGCGAGCGCCACGCGATGAACTCGCCCCTGGCCGAAACGCTCGACCTGACCCGCGCCATGCTGGCAGCCGCGCAAGCCGGTGACTGGCCACAATTCGGACGCCTGCACGAGCGCCGCGCGCAACTGCTCAAACCGGGCCTGTACACGCACGCCGACGCACCCAGCCTGCTGCCGCAACTGGACGCGGCGCAAAAGGAATTGACCGCGATCATCGCCTCGGCGCACGACGAAGCGCGCCGCAAATTATTGGATTCCCAGCGCGCCTACGCCGCCGCCAGCGCCTACCTCGACGCGGCGCAGGGGTGAGTCGTTGCCAATGGCGGCGGGCGCAACCGACGAAAGCCATGTAGGCCGGGTCAAGGAGCGCAGCGACGGACCCGGCGGCGAGCGCAGTGATGGAACGGTGCGATGGCGGACAGGACGGCCTCCGACATCGCTGGCTCCGGCCTTCGGCCTTGAGCCGGCCTACATCGGTACGATGCGCAGGCCGGTTCAAGAAGATTGAGGTGATGCGTAGGCCGGGCCAAGGAGCACAGCGACCGACCCGGCAATGAGCAGCGATCAGGGACGATCACAAACTTGCGACGTACAATCGAACCACCAGCCCCACCACGAGGTCACCCCGATGGCCAACGACGCCTGGCAGTCCTTCAACGACCGCATCGCCTGGGAAGGGACGGTGCACGTCGAGTGCGAGATCCTTGACGCGCCTCTCGACTCCACCGAAATCGCACGTCTGGAAGCCATGAACGCAAGGGTGCTGACCACACTCGACACGCTCGGCGATCGCGGCGGCGAGCCGCAGGAAGACGAGACCGCCGTCGCACTGGCGCGCATCGACACCAAGCTCAACGTGCTGCTGGAGATGTTCAACCGGCACCTGCTGGGGCACCTGCAGTTGCCACCGCGGCGTACCGTCCGTTTCAACGCACGCGGCATCCTGATCGAGGATTGGACACCGCCCGACCCCGGCACGGCGATGCTGGTGCGCATGCATTTCGACGCCTGCATCGGGCTGCCGCTGGAACTGCCCGGGCATACCGCAACTTCGCCACAACACGTCGGCGGTTTCGTCACTTTCGATGCACTGGACGACGACGTCCGCCAGAGTATCGAACACTTGGTGTTCCGCCAGCATCGCCGCCAACTCGCCGATGCACGCCGCGAATCACAACCGCCACCACGCTGAGGGCGGCGTGCCCCCGGCGCAGCGGTCGGCGGCTCATCGACAGGTGCCCTTTTTGTGTCATCCAGTGGCGGTCCATGTCAGCCATCGCTCGCGTCATGTTGCCTCGGACACCCTCGACGCACCCGGATACGTGTGTGAACCCGCGCCGCACGCATCAAAAAAATTACGCAAATTCAGCATGTTGTCAGACCACATCGGAGCCTGTGACGGATTTCCGACACCATGGCACGGAAAATGAATAGTCCCTGAGTGTCATCACAGGGGTTCAGCATGCACGTGTTTCCGGTCATGGTCGTCGATTCCAATTCGACGCGCGCTTCCACTGTCTGCGCTTTCGTCGAAAGCCTGGGCTACCTCCCGTTGACCATCGGTGAAGGGGCCGACGAACCATCCGATACCCTGACCTGTTGCGCCATCTACGTCGGCCCGGACGAACCGGTCGCGACGGTGCAGGCGCACCTCGAACTGTTGGGCGAATATGGCCACGAAGTGCCGCTGCTGGTCTGCGAGGATTCATCGCATCTGCCAGCGTTGCGGCAGCTCGACCGGATCACGGTGCACACCGTGGCCGCGCCACCGCAAATGGAATCGCTCGGCGCGATGCTGCGCCTGCACGCACCGCGTACCGTCGGCAGCCGCACCACCGACGATCGCCGCTTCGTCGGCAAGTCCGAGCCGGTCCGCCTGCTGCACAGCCTGATCCGCCGCGTGTCGCCGTTCGATTCCAGCGTGCTGGTGCTCGGCGAATCGGGAACCGGCAAGGAACTGGTCGCGCGTTTCATCCACGAATGCTCGCCGCGTCGCGACAAGCCGTTCATCGCGATCAACTGCGGCGCGATCCCGCCCGACCTGCTGGAAAGCGAATTGTTCGGCCACGAGAAGGGCGCCTTCACCGGTGCCATCAGCACCCGCAAGGGCCGCTTCGAAATGGCCGAGGGCGGCACCCTGCTGCTCGACGAGATCGGCGACATGAGCCTGCCGATGCAGGTCAAGTTGTTGCGCGTGTTGCAGGAGCGCTGCTTCGAACGCGTCGGCGGCAACAAGTCGATCCGCTGCGACGTGCGCATCATCGCCGCCACCCATCGCGACCTCAACCGGTCCATCTCCGACGGCAAGTTCCGCGAAGATCTGTTCTATCGGCTCAATGTGTTTCCGGTGGAGCTGCCGCCGCTGCGCGCGCGTACCGAAGACCTGGCCGTGCTGATCGAGGAGTTCGACCAGCGCCTGCAGCATCGCGGCCTGACACCGGCGCGCCTGACCACCGACGCGCTGCAAGCGCTGGCCAGCTACGACTGGCCGGGAAACGTGCGGGAACTCGGCAACCTGATCGAGCGTTTGGCAATCCTGTATCCGGCAGCGTCATTACGGGCTGCGGACTTGCCGCGCCAGTACCGTAAACAGCGCAACGACCAGGCCGATGCCACCCAGCTACTGGACATGGTGATGGCGCAAGACAACGCCCTCGCCCTCGAAACCGACGACGGGACCGGACAGTTGCCCGACGGCGGACTCAACCTGCGCGACCATCTGGCGGATATCGAAGTCGGCTTGATCCGGCAGGCCTTGACGGCCTCCGATGGCGTGGTTGCGCACGCCGCCAAACTGCTCGGCATGCGCCGCACCACGTTGGTCGAAAAACTGCGCAAGTACCAGCTTCAGACCGTCGCGACGTCTTGAGCGATTGCCGGTTCCGTCGCTGCGCTCCTTGAACCGGCCTACGCACCACATCATTTTTATTGAATCGGCCTGCGTCATGTAGGCCGGCTCAAGGCCGAAGGCCGGAGCCGGCGAGGTCGGAGTCCATCCCGCCTTCCATCGCACCGTCCCGTCGCCGCGGCCGCCGCCGGTTCCGTCGCCGCGCTCCTTGAACCGGCCTACCACTGCCAAAGCCCGAGCCGCGCTCACGGGCGCTCCTGCAAAAGCCGATGCAGGAGCGTGCGTGCACGCGACCGGCTTATCGCATCGATGTAGGCCGGCTCAAGGCCGGAGGCCGGAGC
>JBOHYW010000327.1:0-3199 GCA_050738155.1 Rhodanobacteraceae bacterium | reverse complement strand
CCGAATGCATGGGCGGATCGACGGGCATCGCCACCCCCGGGGTCGATCAAGCTTGGGCGATTGTACGCTCGCGGTCGGATGCCTGAGCCTCGCCCGGCGGGGCGCCAGCTATCGCCGTGCATCCGCGCGTTCGAGTCCCCTGGCGAGTGCGGCGGAAAACACCTCGGGCGCGTCGATCCACGCGTAATGGCTGGCATCCGGGATCACGTCGACGACGACCTTGCCGACCTTCGCGAGCGCTGTCCAGCCCTTGCCGGCTGGATCGATGTAATCCTTGTCGCCGTCGATGACGGTGATGGGAACCGGGTGCGCTGCACGGGTCAGCCGGATGTCGAAACGGGAAGGCAGGGAATCGCCAATCGCGTCATCGACCTTCTGGTTGTAGTAGATCCCGCCGCCCGTCACCTGCTTCCAGCGACCCAAGTCGATGATATTGAGGGCCGCCTGCTGGCCGATGCGCCAGCGGATCGACGCCTGGCGCGGCGTGTCGCGGGCCGGATCGGCAGGCAACCCGGCTGCAGTTTCCGTCGTTGCGATCAGGTCCTTGCGCCCCAACAGCGCCTGCTGACGCGGGCGCATCGCCTTGATCCATCCCGCGAGTCCGGCGGATCCGAAGGTCGGCGGTGCCGCACCGGCCAGCACCATGCCCGCGACGCGGTCCGGATGCGCCTCGTAGTACATCAACGCAAGCAGCGTGCCGAACGAATGCCCGAACAGGACCAGTTTGTCGGCGCCCAACGCCTCACGCAACGTTTCGAGGTCGGCCACCTGCTGCTGGATCGTCAAGTCCGCGATGTCCTTGTCCGCGACCGGCGAGAGCAGGCTGCCGCGCTGTTCGTAGAGGATGAAGCGATGACTGCCGAGGTGCGGCCGCAGGGCATCGATACTGTAGTGGAAGTCGTTGCCGGGGCCGCCGTGCAGGAACACCACCAGTGGCCCCGCACCGACTTCGGTGACGTAAAGCTGCGCCATGTGGTCCGCGGTCGGCAGATACCAGACGTTGCGCTGCAACTGGTTGAAGACGTCGTCCGGACTCTGCAGGCCGGCACCCGCCGCCCGGACAGCCGGTGAAGGGACCAGCAGCAGAACCAGCAGCAGCGCGGCTGTCGCGGTGACGAACGGTCGCATCGAAGGTTTCCTGCAACGGCTGGGTAGGATTGGAACAGTCGGCAGGCCCGGGCGCACGTTCCGAAAGTCATGCCACGTCGAAAGGGCGGAAACCGCACGAACAAAACCCGCCTTGCGGCGGGTTTTGCACGGTCACCGGGACGGCACCGGATCAGGCCCTCGCCACCGAATATCGCTTCAGGCGCGCGGCAAACTCGATCAGCTTGCGGTTGCCGCTGGCTTCCGCCTCCCGACACCACTGCTGCAACGCGACCAGTGTGGATTCGGGCTTTCCGCGCTGCTCCATCAGCGCCGCAAGGCGGGCACGGTATTCACTGATCTGCTTGAGCCGCGGGCGCTTCTCGACGATGGTGGCCAGTCGCGCCTTGCCGGTCGTGTCCAGCCAGCGCCCGCCGTTGGCGAGCGCCCGCCGCAGGCGCCGGCGCGGCATCGGCCCGAAGTGGCGCGTGCCTTCCGCATTCGCCTGCTCGCGGACGGTCGGCTTGATGACCGTACGGTAGTAGTCGGTCATGGCTTCGAAGCGATGCGTCAACAGCGCCTTCAACGTCACCATGTCCGGCAGGCTGACGTTGGCGCGTTCGTTCAGCGTCGGCGCGACCCGCAGCACCTTGGCAAGTTTGACCCGTTCCAAGGCACGGATCACAACCCAACCGATGTCCACTTCAAACTTGCGCAGCGCGAACTTGGCCGAGCTCGGGAAGGCGTGGTGGTTGTTGTGGAGCTCCTCGCCGCCGAGCCACACCGCCCACGGCGTGAGATTGGTGGCCGTGTCGGCGGTTTCAAAATTGCGGTAGCCCCACCAGTGGCCAAGGCCGTTGACGACTCCGGCGCCCCAGAACGGCATCCACGCCATCTGGATCGCCCAGATCACAATGCCCACCACGCCGAACAGCAGAACATCGATGATCGCAAGCAGCGTCACGCCCAAATAGGGGTGCGGCGTGTACACGTGCTTCTCGATCCAGTCATCCGGCGTCCCGCGCCCGTACTTGGCGAGGTCTTCCTCGTTGGCAGCGGCCTTGCGGTACAGTTCGACGCCATCGAAGAATACCTTGCCGATGCCGTACACCTGCGGGCTGTGCGGGTCCCCGTCAGTTTCGACGTAGGCATGATGCTTCCGGTGCACGGCGACCCATTCCTTGGTCACCATGCCCGTGCCGAGCCAGGCCCAGAACCGCAGAAAGTGCGAGACGACGGGATGAAAATCCACGCCCCGGTGCGCCTGGCTGCGGTGCAGATACAGGGTCACCGCGAAGTTGCTGAGCTGGACTGTCACCAGCAGGAACACAAGCATCGGGAGCCAGCCGGCGTTCGTGAGGCCGTGCGCGGCAAAGTTCAGGAAGGTATCGAGCATCAGGTTCACGTGGGGAAGGGATTGCGGGCTCGAGTCGAGCCCGTGCGGACAAGTTTAAGGGAGCGACGGTGATGCCGCCACTGTCTTGCCTGCAAGATGTGATGGCAACGACAATGATTTCAACCGGTTTCACGTTATTGTAATGAAATGGCCCGCTCGCCGGCGCTTCTTGAACTCGAGTCCATCAGCCGCCGGCTGGGTGGCCGCGCGGTGCTGCACGACGTGTCGTTTTCGCTCGGGCGCGGCGACGTGCTGGGCCTGCTGGGCGCAAACGGCGCCGGCAAGTCGACGACGCTCGCCATTATCGCGGGCGTGCTCGCGCCGGATTCGGGGCAGGTGCGGCTCGACGGGCACGATATCAACGAAAACAGCCGTGCCGTGCGCAACGCCATCGGCTGGGTCCCCGAAAGCGTGCCGCTGTGGCCGGAGCTCACGGTCGCGGAGGCCTTGGAGGCGTGCGCGCGCCTGCGCGGCCTTTCGAGAACCGCCGGCGACACCGCCCGCGAGCGCGAACTCGCGCGGCTGGATCTGGAAGACATCGCCCGACGGCTGTGCGGACAACTGTCGCTCGGCCAGAAGCGCCGCGTGGGACTGGCGCAGGCGTTGTTGCACGATCCGGCTCTGCTGGTCCTCGATGAACCCGGCAACGGGCTCGATCCCTTGCAGACGGCGCAACTGCGCGAGCTGATCGGACAGCTCGCAGCCGGGCGCGGCGTC
>JBOHYW010000326.1:0-3208 GCA_050738155.1 Rhodanobacteraceae bacterium | reverse complement strand
CACTGAACTTTCCGGCCGCGATCCTGCAGCCACCGTTCTTCGACCCCAAGGCCGACGCCGCCGCCAACTACGGCGCGATAGGCGCGGTGATCGGCCACGAGATCAGCCACGATTTCGACGACACCGGCGCCGATTTCGATGCCCATGGCCGGCTCGAGAACTGGTGGACGCCGGCCGACCTGAAGCACTTCGAGGCCGCAACCGACGCGCTGGCCAAGCAGTACGACCAGTACGAGGCGCTTCCCGGTCTGCACGTCAACGGCAAGCAGACGCTGGGCGAGGACATCGCCGACGTATCGGGCCTGACTGCCGCCTGGCGCGCGTACCACCTGTCGCTGGACGGCAAGCCCGCGCCAGTGATCGACGGCCTCACCGGTGACCAGCGCTTCTTCCTTGCGTTCGGGCAGGTCTGGCGCAACAAAATGCGTGACGCTGCATTGCGCCAAGAGGTGGTCACCAATGAGCATGCACCAGGACACTTCCGCGCCCAAACCGTACGCAACCTCGACGCATGGTACAAGGCGTTCGACGTGCAACCAGACGAGAAGCTGTATCTCAAGCCGGATCAGCGGGTTAAAATCTGGTAATGCGTGATGGGCCAATGAAACACGGCGCGCTGTCCGCCGAGACGCCGCGCGGCCATCCACGTCGTGCTGGCCTTCACGGCTGGCATCCAACCGGAGGGGATCCCATGTTCGTTCGACTGTTTCTTTGTGCGTTGCTGATCGGTGCCACCGGCATTGCCAGTGCGCAGACCACGCCCGCAACCGCGCAGCAGAAGGCACCGGCGACCCGTCAACTCTCGGCGGAACAGCGCGCTGCGCTTCAAAACAGAATGAGGTGCTGGTCAAGTACGCCGACCAGATTGTCGCGATGATCGACAATGGCCAGATCGGGCGGGTATGGGACCAGGCTTCGGAAGTGGCGAAGAAAACGGTATCGCGCGACCAGTTCGTCAAGACCACCGAGGCCGACCGTGGCAAGCTCGGTACCGTGAAGTCACGCAAAGTCGCCAAGGTCACCCGCACCCTTTCCAAGGGAGATGCCAAATTGCCCGCCGGTACCTACATCAACGTGAATTACGCCACGCAGTTCAGCAAGCAATCGAAGCCGATTCGCGAACTGGTATCGTTCCACCTCCACAGCGACAAAAAGTGGCGGCTGTCCGATTACACCATCACCGCATGGCCAAACCTGATTAGCGCTACATGTCAGCAACGTCGCGCACTGTGAGACATCCTTGCGCCAAGCTGGACTCCCGTCGAAGAGGAGATCCGCACATGGCTATGAACCGTGTTCAATTTCAGCCGGGCCTGTCGCTGCCGGCGTTCCTGGCGAGTTACGGAACCGAGCGTGCGTGCGAGCGAGCTCTTGAACAATCGCGTTGGCCGCACGGGTTCGAGTGCCCGCGCTGCAAGGCGAAGCAGGCGACAACTTTCATGCGGCGTGGCCAGACGCACTGGCAGTGTTGCGCCTGCCATCATCAGACCACGCTGCGCGCGGGCACCGTGTTCGCGCACACGCGGTTGCCGCTGACGACGTGGCTGCTGGCGCTGTACTTTCTCACCCACACCAAGACGAACTTGGCGGCCCTGGAACTGATGCGCCATCTGGGCGTGTGCTATCGCACTGCCTGGCGCCTCAAGCACAAGTTGATGCAGACCATGCAGAGCCGCGAAGCCAGCCGCCGGCTGGGCGGCCTCATCATCCAGATCGACGACGCCTACTTGGGCGGGGAACGCAACGGCGGCAAGGCCGGACGCGGTTCGGAGAACAAGCGCCCTTTCGTGATCGCGGTATCCACCAACGCCGAGGGTCACCCGGGCATGGCAGTGATGGAACCGGTTAGCGGGTTCACCAAGAAGGCGCTGAGTGAGTGGTTCACACAGCATCTTGAACCCGACACGGAGGTCTACAGCGATGGGCTGGGCGCGTTCCGCGCTGCGGTCGACCAAGACCACGCGCATACCGTGATCGATGCCGGCGGTGGTCGGGCAGCCACCGAAGCCGAAGGCGCACGCTGGGTCAACACCGTGTTGAGCAACGTCAAGCGAGCGCTGGATGGCACCTATCATGCGTTTGGCTTCTTCAAGTACTCCGAGCGCTACCTTGCCGAGGCCCAATACCGATTCAATCGTCGCTTCGATCTGAAGGCGATGCTGCCACGATTACTGGTGGCGGCTGCACGTTGCCAACCGTGGTCGGAACGCGCACTACGCGATGTGGCGGTGTTCGCGTGCTGACATGTAGCGCTAATCAGGAAACGGATTGGGTATGGAGGTACCGCAAGATGCACAGACAATCAGCTTGGACTATAACCTCACTACCCCGGATAAAGCGACCAGGCACATCGAGGCGATACTTGATGGACACGCACGGTATTCGGGCATTAGATCAATTAGACGTTTGTGTACGAGCCAAGACGTTGTGTCGCGATTGACGTGGGTTGCAGCAGGCGTGCCCCGAGACGCGCTAAATTTGTTCTCTCAAGCCATGACCGCAGCGTCCGTGGAGGGTCGTCATCGCGTATCGGTCTCTAACGTTAACGTGTCGGCGTCTAAAACGCTTGGGATTAAGTTAAAAGATATGGAAACAGATGCTTCAGATCATGCGCGCGAGCTGCACGATCTTATGGAACGCGTTCGGAAGTTCTGTATCGAAGATAAACGCAAGAATGCGTTTTTTTGGTGGCAATCGGATCGAATGAAGAGCGGCTGATCATGGAGCTAGTCAGTTTGCGGTTGCTTCATGTAATCAGCGAGGGGATTACTGTCGGAAAGGCTGGTCGTAAGTTTCTTGGACTGATTTTGGATTATGGATTTTATACTGGTATCCGCGCCGCGCAGAGCGTTGACCTATTCAATCGTCAGTCGCAGAAGGTTGCGTACAAGGAGCTTCGCGGCCTTCCTGTGTTCGCTGGTTGAAGAAATATCGAGAGAAGCGGAAGTTAGGTTGCACTTACCGCTTCGGCTGCTTCTTGAAAAAGGATGTCAGAGACGATTCTGACGTTGCGCCTGCGGAAAAGGTGCGGAAAAGGGGACGGGGGTAATTATTGCAGGAGGGGCGCTGCCTTCGTTGTTGACGCAACGCAGACGAGAAGCACGGGTGGCTACCATCGCGTCACCTGATTAGCGCTATATCTCAGCAGCCAGGAATTTCGTCATTCCGGGGCGGTCTGCGGCTTCATCGCAGGCCGAACCCGGACTGC
>JBOHYW010000325.1:0-3209 GCA_050738155.1 Rhodanobacteraceae bacterium | reverse complement strand
TCCGCAAGCTGCTGGTTCGATATGAGAAGCGTGCCGACAGCTTCCTTGCGTTGAACTACCTCGCGGCTGCCATCATCGCGTTCCGCAAGGTTCCTATCCAGCCAAACGTTATTTATGGATAGATTCTAAGGAACCTCTGGTTAATCCCCGTATTCGTCACCCCGGCGAAAGCCGGGGTCCATTTTAATCTTGATTTCATTGGAAGAAAATCAAGATGGGTTCCGGCTTTCGCCGGAATGACGAGCGAAATCAGAGTTTCCCCAACGCGAAGCACTGCGATGCGAATGGCTTGAAATCAATACGCGGCGTTCACTGTTTGATGGCCCCTGCCACCATGACAACAACCACTTCAATCATTCGGCAACGCACCGCTGCGCCGGCTGACCCAGACGGCGCCGAGCGTGCCGATGGCGCCGGAAAGCAGATACAAACCGACGTAGTCGACGCCGGCGTATTCGGCCAATGCCAGCGCGACCAATGGCGCGAAACCCGCGCCGATCAGCCAGCCAAGGTCGGAGGTCAGCATGGCGCCGGTGAAGCGGAAATACGGGCGGAAGTTCGAACTGACCGCACCGGCCGCCTGCGCGTGCGTGAAGCCGAGCAGTGCGTATCCGAAGATGATGAACAGGTAGCTGTCGACGGTGCCACCGGAAAGCAGCAACGCCGTCCAGCCGCTGTAGATCGCGATCAGCACGCCACCGATGGCCAGCGTGGTGCGACGGCCCACGCGGTCGGCGACATGGCCGGACAAGAACATGCAGGGGATGGCGACGAGCGCGCCGATGATTTGCACGATCAGGAAGCTGACCAGTGATTGCTGGGTGAACAGCAGCGCCCACGACAGCGCGAAGATGGTCACCAAGTGGAACATCGCGTAGCTGCCGAGCGGCGCGAACGCACCCAGCGCGATATTGTTGCCCTGCGAGCGCACCAGCTCACGCACCGGCGAAGGCTCGAGATCGCGCTGCGTGAGCTGCTCGGTATAGCGCGGCGCAACCACCATCCGCAGCCGCGCGAACAAGGCCACCACGTTGATCGCGAACGCCGCGAAGAACGGATAGCGCCAGCCCCAGGCGATGAATTCCGCGTGCGAAAGGCTTGACCAGATGTAGGCGAACAAGCCCGCAGCCAGGATGAATCCGATCGGATCGGCCAGTTGCGGCAGCATCGCGTACCAACCGCGCTTGTCTTTCGGCGCCTTCAGCGCCATCAGTGAAGACAGGCCGTTCCAACTGCCGCCCAGTGCAAAGCCCTGGCCGAAGCGCAGGAACGCCAGCGCGCCGATGGCGGCCCAACCGAGCGTCGCGTATCCGGGCAGGAACGCGGTGCCGGCGGTCGCCATGCCGAGCAGGAACAGTGCAATGGTCAGCTTGGCGGCAAGCCCGAAGTGCCGGTGCAAGACCAGGAAAAACATCGAACCCAACGGCCGCGCGATGAAGGCCAGCGCGAACACCGCGAACGAATAGTAAATACCGTCCGCCTCGGTCGCGAAAGGAAAGAACACCGCCGGGAACGCCAGCACACAGCCAATGCCGAACACGAAGAAGTCGAAAGACTGGGAAATGCGCCCGACCACCACGCCGACGGCGAGATCGCTCGCGGTGAGGTTGTCGGTGTGGGCGTCACCATCGTGCGCGGGCATGGCGGGATGGGCGATGGACTCGGCGTTGCTGATTGACATGGTGTTTCCGTTACGGCTGCCTTGCGGCTGTGGTGTGACAACTGGATGGTTGCGTGGAAGAACGCAGTGACCGGCGTGCAAACCCTCTCCACCCGGTACCCGCAGCATGATTTTGCGGCCTGCAACCGATTACGGGACCGCTTGGGCAGTCGGCAAACGCAGGCAAGCGGAGTATTATAAGAGGGATTTTACATCCCACTCCATGTATTCCCATGCCGGTGAAACGTTTTCGCAGCTTGCTGCTGCTTCCCCTTGCACTGCTTGGCGGCTGCCATCTGGTGTTGCTGGACCCGTCCGGCGATATCGCGCGCCAGCAAAGCGACATCATGATCACCACCACGATCATCATCGCGCTGATCATCGTGCCGGTGCTGATCGCGATCGGCATCGTCGCATGGCGTTATCGCGCTTCCAACAAGCAAGCCAGGTACGACGCGAACTGGGACCATTCGCCCCAGCTCGAGTTGGTGGTGTGGGCCGCGCCGCTGCTGATCATCATCGCGGTGGGCGCCATAAGCTGGATCGGTACCCACAAACTTGATCCCTATCGACCGCTCGATCGCGTGGCGCCGGGCAAAGCGCTGGCTGCCGACGTCAAGCCACTCGAGGTGGACGTGGTGTCGTTGCGCTGGAAATGGCTGTTCTTCTATCCGCAGTACGGCATTGCCACGGTGAACCAGTTGGCGGCGCCGGTGGATCGCCCGATCCGCTTCAAACTCACTGCCGACACCATGATGGATTCGTTCTTCGTGCCGGCGCTGGCGGGCCAGATCTACACCATGCCCGGGATGCAGACGATCCTGCACGGTGTCATCAACAAGCCGGGCGAATACCGCGGTTTCTCCGCCAACTACAGCGGTACCGGTTTCACCGACATGCGCTTCAAGTTCCTGGGGCTGTCCGGACAGGACTTCGACAAGTGGATCGCCAAGGTTCGCGCGCAAGGCAGCAACCTCGACACTGCGACGTACGACCAGTTGCGTCAGCCGAGCCGCAACGCGCCGGTTCACTACTACGCGCATTTCACGCCCGACCTGTACACGCGCATCCTCAACCGTTGCGTCGATCCGGGCGAGGAGTGCAAGAGCCAGATGATGGCGGCCGACGCCGACGGCGGCCACGCCATGCGAGGCATGGACGGTCATGCGGTCCGCGCAGACGCCCCCACCGATGCTGCACAACCAGTCGCCGCAAAAGCCACCGCGCACTGATTCGTTTTTCAGAGATTCAAACCATGCTTGAAGCCCTGCCCCATCGTGCCGCCATCTGGAACTTCCTGTTCGGCCGGCTGACGCTCGATTCGCTGCCGTTCCTGAAGCCCGACCTGGAGGGCCGCATCGTCCTGTGGACCCTCATCGTGGTGGCCATCATCGGCATCGCGATCCTCGGCATCGTCACCAGGAAGCGCCTGTGGAGTTACCTGTGGCGCGAATGGTTCACCAGCGTGGACCACAAGAAGCTCGGCATCATGTACATGATCCTGGGCACGGTGATGCTGCTGCGCGGTTTTTCCGACGCGGTCATGATG
>JBOHYW010000324.1:0-3241 GCA_050738155.1 Rhodanobacteraceae bacterium | reverse complement strand
GGTTTCAACCTCGCCGACCGCGCGCGATTGATAACCTTCATCGACGAAGAAGTCGACCGCCTGCGCCATCGTCATCTTGCCAGTGTGCAGCTTGATGCCGACGATGAAGCGCGCGTTGCGCAGCAAAGCATCCTGCAACTGACCGAGTTTCAACAGCAACTGCTGACGCCGGTCGTGCGGAAACTCGTATTGCGCCAAGCCCTCGTCCAGCATCATCTGTTCGCAGTAATGCGCCCAGCCTTCGGCATTGGTGGCCGAACCCAGCAGCTTGCGCACGCGGTCGTGGACCTTGTGCATCCACAGGAATTGCACGTAGTGACCGGGATACGCCTCGTGCGTGGCGATGCTGGTGATGACCGGATAGCTGAACTGCGCCATGAATTGGTCGACGCGCTGCTTCGGCCATTTCGGATCGGGCACCGTGACGTTGAAATAGGCGGTGGTCGCCTTGCTCTCGTACGGTCCGGGTGTATCCATCGAGGCGAAGGTGATCGCGCGCATGAACGGCGGCGTTTCCTCGACCGTGGGCTGCACGGTGGAGGGAATCGTGATGATGTGATGACTCTTGCTGAACCCGATCAAGGTGCCGAAGGTGGACCGGAAGGTAGCGAGCAGCTTGTCCGGCGACGGATGATCGGCGGCCAGCTCCGCCAGCACCTGGCGTGGGGTCTTGTTCGGATCGAGTTGTTTCGCAACCTTGGCGAACTCGGCCTGGTTGGCCCGCATGTTTTGTATGTCAATGGCGATCAGCTTGTCCAGCGGCAGGTCCACCATCTCGTCGTATTTCAGCTTTTCACGGGAAGCCTTGGCACCGATCCGGAAATCGCCATGCGAGTTCGGCAGCACTTCCTGCTTGAGCCAAGCCTGGTAATCGCCAAGCGCCTTGATGACCGCGGTATTCGACGCGGTGAATTGTTTTTGCAAGGCCGCATCGGTGACATCCGTGAACGCCGACGGCACGTCGTGCTGAAAAAAATGGATCAGTCCTGGCAGTTGCTCAAGTGCGATCTGCGTGTAGATCTTCGGCGGGTTTTTCAGGTTCGTGCGCGCGGCCTGCAACACGGCCGGCATCTGCTTCTCGCGCGAAATCAAATCGCGCAGACGCGTCTCCGGCGGCGCAAATTTGCGTTCCATCAAGGTGAACGCGCTGGAAGTAATGCCGCTCGAATAGAAATCGGGGTTCTTCTGCCACGGACGGATCGACTGCAGCGTCAGCAAGGTACTGCGGATGTTGTTCAGCACCAGCTCGCGGTCGCCGCGAATGTACAGGCTGAGCGAAACCGGGTCGACTTTCGCGACACGTGCTTCCCACGACTTCAGCGTGGTGACTTCAGCGTCGATGCCGGCGCGCGAGTAATCCTCGAGCTTGCCGTCGTACTTGTGGATGCCGTAGCTGGTTGCCGACGACGGGTTGGTTGGCAGGTAGAACTCGTCGAAATAGCGGTCTGCCAGTTGCGTGAATGCCTGGTCGGCCGCCTTGGTGTCGACGGGTACCGTCGCACTCGCCAGCAACGGCATCAACAGCAACGCCCACACACCCGCGCGCCACCATTTGCCCAATTCGTTGGTCATGTGATCATCCCCACCGCAAACGATACCGATCGAGCCGGTTCAGCCCGCCGCGCCCTACGCTAGCAAAGCCGGCACGGCGTTCCCCCGTGCCAAAAGTTGGACGGTGCGGCTGCCCCACGAGGACAGGCCCGATTGCGGACAACCGGGCCTGTTCCCGACTGATGAAAAACGCTCAGTGGCGATGGGAACCGCGGTAATAATGCTGGCCGCGATTATTCCACCTGCGATCGTAGCGATGATCGGTGCGACCCTGGTAGCCGCGGTAATAGTGGCCGCCATTCGAGTACACCACGCCGACGCTCACACCACCACCATACGGATACGACTGATACGCTGGGTAGCTGTTGTAATAGTTGTTGTACCCGACTGGCGCGTACGCCTGTGGCGGATAGTAATACCGGTCTTGACGGTAATTGTCATGGTGTTGGCTGGCACTGACCAGCACGCCGCCGATCACGGCACCCACCACCAGCGCGCCAACCACGTCAGCCGTGTTGTTGTTGCCGTGGCGCCCATGCGCCATCGCGGCGGGCGTGGCCAATACGCACGCAACCACCAGTGCGCACCCGGCCATCAGTTTGCTGCCAAGCGAAATGGATTTCCGTTGCATGGTATGCCTCCCTCATGAAGGTGGGCATAGTATTCCACATGAGGGTAAATCTGAACTGAAGAGTTTGTTATATCGCCGTCAAGCGTTCAGCTTTGCATCGCACGACGAACAAAGACCCGAAAACGAACATCCCCCGGAACCCGGGGGATGTCGGTCTTTCACGAGTATCGAAAGTCAGGCGTTCTTGGCCGCCCCGTCGCCACGATCCTTGCGTTTGCGCGAATCCAGCAGTGCTTTCAGATTGGCGACCGCCTGCTCATGGCTGATCGCCTTGGGCTTCGGTGCGCGCGGTTTCGGTGGCTTGCGGGTCGGCGTATGTGCCGCCGGATTGGGTTGCCGAGGCAATTCCGCCGAGCCCCCAAGCAGCCAGTCATCATTGAAGCGCGAACGTGGGATGTAGGACGGCGGACGCCTTTTGGCGGCGGCATTGGCGCGCGCCGCGGCCACCGCTTGCGCAGCCGTCTTGACCGATGCCGGTCGGCTGGCGGACTTGGCCGGCTTTGCTGACGTCGCCTTTGCCGGCGTCGCTTTCGCCACAGGCTTGGACACCAGCTTCTTCCTGGGCGCAGGCGCCGGCGTCGCTTTCTTGACCGTCTTGCGGGCGACGGGCCTGGCCTTGGCAACCTTGCGCACCGACGACGTTGATTTTGCCTTCGCGGCTTTCGGCTTGGCTGTCGCTTTGCGCACCGTCTTGCGAGCGACCTTGCCCGCGGTCTTGCGATCCCGTGTTGTCACCATTGCAGCTTTCCTCTTGTTGTCGCGTCCCGCGCTTGGCGGCGAGCCAAGCCATGGATGCGGAATTCATCGGGATGGAACATCCCCCCTTGGGCCGCTACCGCTAAAAGCTGCGGCCATCGACCTGCCGGATGTCCAGGTTGGAGGGTTCGACCCCGGCAAGGCAGCGGACGTTCACGCCTGCCAGCTTGTGGCCATCCTTTTCGCCCTCGGCAAACGGCGCGACGCCGCAAACCGGGCAGAAACGATGGGCTATCGCATGCTTGTTGAAGCGGTAAGTGCTGATGTCGGCCTCCGGCGTTGTCAGCCGAAACTGCTCGCCCG
>JBOHYW010000323.1:0-3245 GCA_050738155.1 Rhodanobacteraceae bacterium | reverse complement strand
ATCAACCGGACATCGGCGTGCTCGCGGTAGGCAAGCACGCCGACATCGTCGCCATGCCCGGCGATCCGATCGCGGATATCGGCGTCACGGCCAAGGTGGATTTCGTGATGAAGAGCGGGCGGGTCTATCGAGCGCCGGGCGCGCGCCGGGCGCCCGCGATCGACGCGCCGTGATGGTCATGCCTCCTCGATTGCCGGAACCAGCGACGCATCTTTGACCGCTTGTTGCGGGATCTGGCCGTAGTCCGGCCGCCGCTCATCTCGGTGCGAACGACGGCCCTGCCGCGCGCCCCGGCGATTGGCAACCAGGTCCTCGAGCGCGTCGTTCAGCTGGATGTCCAGTTGGATTCGGGGATGTGTCGTCATGAACGCCGGCAGCAGGGGTGCAACGCGCGTGATGCCAACGACGTGGGGGCCGTCAGGCGGATCAGCCCACGCAACGCCACTGACTGTTCCGCCATGTCCGCCTCGACCGCCTCGCCTTCCTCGAGAATCCGCGTCGTGCGGTCCAGCGCAGCACGGCCGTCGGAAGTGAGGGCGATCCGCCGCGAAGTGCGCTGCAGCAACGCGGAACCGACGCGTCGCTCGAGCCGCGTGATTGCCTTCGAGACGGTCGCCTGCGACAGCGACAGCTCCGTCGCAGTCCGGCTGAACGATCCAAGCTCTGCGACCTTCGCGAAGATCGCTCACGCCTCGAGGTCCGGAAGTCTCTTCATGCTGCGATCCTGCGCGCGGGCAGCCGGAGGCGAAATGTCATGTGCGCCGAGCGAGCCGGCACCACGATCATTCCCGAATAGTTGAAATTACATTCATTCTATTCTGTCGAGCCCGCCATGCGCCTAGACTTGCTTCCGGTTGAACACTTCCGGAGCACGCCATGATCGAACGTCGACCCTTCGCCCGCCTCGGCGAAGCCAACCACGGTTGGCTCGACACGCGGCACCACTTTTCCTTTGCCGACTACCACAATCCCGCGCGGATGCATTGGGGCGCGCTGCGGGTCTGGAATGATGACACCATCCAGCCCGGGACCGGCTTTCCCCCACATCCGCATTCCGACATGGAAATCATCACCTACGTGCGCGAGGGTGCGATCAGCCACCAGGACACCCTCGGGAATCAGGGGCGCACCGTCGCCGGCGACGTGCAGGTGATGAGCGCAGGCACGGGGCTGCGCCACGCCGAATACAACCATGAAGCCGGTGTCACCAAGATCTTCCAGATCTGGATCATCCCGGATCAATTCGGCGGCACGCCTCGTTGGGGCACGAAGCCCTTCCCGAAGGGCGATCGCTCGAACCGGTTTGTCACGCTGGCGAGCGGGATCAAAGGCGATGGTGATGCGTTGCCAATCCGTGCGAACGCGCGCGTACTCGGTGCGAGCCTCAAGCCCGGTGAAACCGCCGGGTACGGCTTCGCGGGCGATGATCGCTACGGCTATCTGGTCCCGGCACACGGACGCGTGGAAGTGGACGGGGTGGCGCTGGATCCCGGCGACGGCGCCGCGATCAGCCGCACCGATCACATCAGCGTGAAAGCCATGGACGACGCGGAGCTGGTGCTGGTGGACGCTGCCAATCGTCCGGACCTTGATTGACGCTTCACGTCATCGATGCTGTGCCGCCGAATCGCACCATCACGGCTACAGCAGAGAGAGCAACCGCGAAATCGATCCAGAATGCTGCAGTCCTGTTGGCCCGTATCTTCATCTTCGCCTGGTTCCTCCCCGAGGGGGTGGAGAAGATCACCCGGTACTCGGGGACGGCCGGGTACATGGCTGCGAACTGCGCGGCGGCGTACGTGCAGCGGCGACGACCATGCGCGCCACCAGGGCCTCGAGATCGTAGCGGCGCTTGAAGCGATAGCAGAACTCCGAGAGGTGGCGTTGCAAGTAATTCCGCCGCAGGGCGTGATAGGTGCCATGCAGGGCATTCTTGACGTTGCCGAGCATGGTGTTGACCCACCGGAAGATCGGGTGTTCGGGCACGCCGCCGCCGGTCGCGATCGCGACGTGGGTGCAGCCGGCTTCGCGCACGCACCCCGACAACGCAACTATCCCGATCCAACGTTTCATCGTGTTCTCCGCTGATTGTTTGGCGACTCGGCGGCACTACACGCGAGCCCAGGCGCCCGCGATGCGACTTGCGTCCACTATGCAGGCGTGACAGCGCCGCCCACAAGCCGGATACTTCACATATCCAGAAGGGGAAGCACCACGTGTCAGCCGACCTTGTCGCCGTCGAACGGAGCCTGTGGGCCGCCGCGGACCAGTTGTGGGCCAACACGGGCCTGAGCCCCGCGGATTTTTCCACGCCGGTGCTCGGGTTGATCTTCCTGCGCTACGCCGACGAGCGCTTTGCCGCGAAGCAGGCGGAACTCACGCAGAAGGGCCTGAAGCCGGACGATCTTGACCCGGACGACTATCAGGCCGACGGCGTGCTGTACCTGCCGGACGAGGCGCGCTTCTCTAGTCTCACGACGCTGGCCGAAGGTACCAACCTCGGCCGTGCCATCAACAATGCGATGGCGCTGATCGAGGCCGAGAACGAAGACCTGAAAGGCGTGCTGCCACGCAGCTACAACAAGCTGCCCAATGCCACGCTGGTGGAACTGCTGCGGCTGCTGCAACCGCTGGCACTCACCGGCGATGCCTTCGGCAAGGTGTATGAATACTTCCTCGGCAACTTCGCGATGAACGAAGGCCGCAAGGGCGGCGTGTTCTACACGCCCGAGAGCATCGTCAAGCTGATCGTGGAGGTCATCCAGCCGTTCCACGGCCGCATCTTCGACCCGGCCTGCGGTTCCGGCGGCATGTTCGTGCAGTCCGCCGCGTTCGTGCAGCGGCACCGCAGGAACGCCAGCCACGAGCTTTCCATCTTCGGCGTCGAGAAGGCCGGCGACACGGTGAAGCTGGCCAAGATGAACCTCGCAGTGCATGGTCTCTCTGGCAAGGTCGTCGAGGCCAACAGTTTTTACGACGACCCACACGAAAGCCGCGGGCGCTTCGACTTCGTGATGGCCAATCCGCCGTTCAACGTCTCGGGCGTGGACAAGGACCGCATCAAGGGCGATCCGCGCCTGCCGCTGGGCGTGCCCGGCACCGACAACGCCAACTACCTTTGGATTGAATGGCACTTACTTTGTCTCCCATGCGCGGCCATGTTTTTCGACTTGTTGGCGCGCCTGGGTGCGCGGGATCTTCAACCAACGATACGGTTTGGGCCTTCGCTTTCGCATGCGCGGTTC
>JBOHYW010000322.1:0-3245 GCA_050738155.1 Rhodanobacteraceae bacterium | reverse complement strand
AGCATCCTTGGCCCGGTGCGGCATGTCGAATACGGCCTTGAGGAGAGCCGGATCGACATCGGAGGCACCGCGCGACACGCCGGTCTTCTGGACGACCTTCTGGCCCGCGGCGTCGGCGAGCGCATCCAGTTTGGCACCGGCCTGCAGCTTGGCGAACGCCGCGTCCGCAAGCGTCTTGGCAGTCCCGTCCACGCGCTCCTGGACGATCGCCTGCCTGATCTGGTCGCTCACCTCGGCCAGCGGCTTGGGTGCAGCGGCCACGTGCTTGGCGAGGTGCACCACGACCATGTTGTCGGTACCGAGGTTGATCGGATCCGAGGTGTTGCCCTGCTGCAGCACGATGTCGGAAAACGCGGCCTTCACGACCTTGGGGTTCGACGCGAGCCCGCTCTTGGCGCCATCGCGCCCGAACAGCGGCGTCGTCTCGACGGTGAGACCAAGCTTCTTGGCAGCCGGCTCGAGCGAGGTTGGATCGTTGTAGATCATGTCGGTGAGCTTGCCGGCGACTTCGCGGTACTGGTCCTCGCGCGCGTTCCTTGTCGCCTCCTCGACCAACTGGTCACGGACTTCGGCAAAGGTCTGGGTGTGACCCTCGCGTACGTCGCGCAGGTCGATGATGTGGTACCCATCCGAAGTCAGCACCGGTACGGAGATCTCGCCCTTTTTCAGCTTGTCCAGGGCTGCCTGGAACTCGGGACCGGCATCGCCCTTCTGCAGCCAGCCGAGGTTGCCGCCCTGCTGCCTGGATCCGAGGTCGTCCGAGTATTCCCCGGCGAGCTTCGCAAAGTCCGCGCCGGGCGCCTTGGCCAACGCGTCGACTTTTTCGGCCTTGGCCAGCGCCGCCTGTTTCTCGGCCGCCGTCGGCTTGGCCGGCAGCGAGATCAGGATGTGCGACACCTCCCACGCGGGCTCGCTGACAAACTTCGATTTTTCCTTGTCGTAGCGCGCCTCCAGGGCCTTGTTGCTCAAGTCCGGCGTGACCTTCATGGTCGCGGCGTCGAGCTCGACGTAATGGACCGCGATCTCCTCCGGGTTCATGAAGTTCGACGGGTGCGCCTTGTAGTAGTCCGCAATCTGCGCATCGGTGACCTCGGCCTGCGCGGCGGTGGGCGCCGGCGGCGGAAGCTCGACGTAACTGAAATCGCGCTCCTGCAACTGCAGGTTCAGGAACATGACGGCTTCAGCCCCGGTGCTGAACGCGGTCCCGACGATGGCCTGCGGCAACTGCCGGGTCGCAAGGTCCGCGCGGATCGAGTCCTGGAACTGCTCCGCCGTCTGGCCCTGTTGCGCAAGGAAGGCAAGGTACGTACTCGGATCGAACTTGCCATTCACCTGGAATACCGGATACGACGCGATCTGGTCGCGCACCTCCGCGTCCGGCACCCGGATGCCAAGCTTGCCGTTTTCGTTCAGCAGCAACTGCCGGTTGACCAGTTGCGTGAGCACCTGCTGCTTGACTTCCGGCTTCTCGAAATCGGCCGCGTCCATGGTGTTGCCGGGCGCGTTCATCTGCTGCTGCCGGTAATTGTTGAAGGCGTTGTTGAACTCCTGCTGGGAAATTTCCTGGCCGCCGACTTTCGCCACCCAGGTTGCGTTGCTCTGGCTGAAGTAACCCTCGATGCCGAAGAACAGGAAGGCGACGACGACCAGCACGCCGAAAATGCCAATGGCGATCCAGCTTTTGAACAGGTTGCGGATGAACTGCAGCATGGCAAGTATCGAGACTGAGTCAGGTGGCTATTCTACGTGCGGCGCGCGCCGCGCGCCGCCGCGGGGCCTGGTGGTGCTGAGGCTCTCACACTGCCCGCGCAACCCATTGAACCGTCGCGATTATACACGGATGCTGTCGGCGAGTTACCGCCAAAGTTACCGCCAACGCGGCGCGACGCTCGCACAGCAGGTTCGGCGAATCGGCCCTCGTGCCTACTCGCCGCGCCTAGTGGCTGGCACTTGGTGTAGGGCAACCGATGTAAAGCTCTTTGCGGTTGAATCCGGCATCTTGTGAAACCGTGGTATAGCCCGTTGGGCACACCTTGTTGGCGTGCTTGTAGCACACGTTCCACCCAGTGGCTGCCCCGCAAGCGATCACATATTCGCGACGCCCGTTGGGTCGCTTAATTTCCTGCGTCGTTGTGCAGCCAGCGGCCGATATCGCAAGCAACGCACAAATCAATACGGTTTTCACTGCCTTGGCCTTTACGGTGTGATTGCCTGCGCTTCGATACGTTGGCTCACGTGTAGCGCGTCAGTGCGGGCAGCGGTAGGCGCTGCCATTCGCGGTACTTCCGATACCGGCGCGAACCGTCTGCCAGACTACGTCAGTCGCACCAAGCTTCGCGGCCTTTTCACGCGCCTCATTTTGTGCGTTGGACTCGCCGGCGCCGGCAGCGAGCCCGCTCCACCCTGAAGTGCCGGTGACGTACCCGACGAAAGTGCAACCGGACACCATCGCCGGGTCGGCGTCCTTCACGGCAAGGGCCTCGCGCGACGGTGCAACCGCGCATCCGCCGAGTAGTAGTAGCCCTGCAGCGCATACGGCCAGTGTTGCCATGGCTTTCACGGCTTCCCCCCAACATTGCCTAAATTGGCAGTCTAACCGTACCTATTTCTCGATGCCGGGACCGCCCAACCTGCCCAGCAGGTGCAGCAGGTAAACGTTTTCTCGCGCTTCGAGTTCGGCATCCCGCGCGGCGAAGCGGTCGAATGTACGCCACCGCATCCACTTCGGCTTGAACGGTTCATCGAACAGGCTACTTTTGCTGTCGCCCAGCTTGCGCCGCAGCGCCCAGCGTTGCGCAGTGATGCGGTCATATCCGCCGACGCGCTGGCAGGCGTAGGTCGGCGCGGGCCGGACGGCGGTGCGATGGCAAAACCAATCGATGCCCGGCCACTTGTAGAGCTTCAGCGCGCGCCGCCCGGTATACGGGCAAAGCATGTACCAGCGGCGGCCGCCGTAGTTGCAAGGTAGGCTTTCGAGCGTAATGGTGCAGGTGATAGCGTTGCCTTCGCCGTCGCGCTCGGTGCTGTAGTCCAGGGTGAGCGTGCCCCCATCATCGCCCAGCTTGCCGCGGTAGCCGACGCTGGCGACTGTCTCGCCGTCGCGTGTCCATTGCCACGTGCCCGAAGTATCGCAGCCCGGCCGCAGCGAACCGCACGCGAACATGCGCCGCAGGTCCAGACCATGCGCCGCTTCGATGTGCGGTCGCCAGCCGCCCGGATAGCTCACGCATCGCCCCGGATGTGGT
>JBOHYW010000321.1:0-3257 GCA_050738155.1 Rhodanobacteraceae bacterium | reverse complement strand
CAGCGACTACGCCTTTCACAACGACGTTGCGCACCAATGGAAAATTTATGACGTGATCATCGAAGGCATTTCCTACATCACGCTTTATCGCAGTCAGGTGAATTCCCAGATCGACAAAGACGGCATCGACGGCGTGATCAAGCGCTTGCAAACCCAAGGTCTCATTGACATCAGCCAGTGATTCATCGGGGCGGTGGTATTCCAGCCGCTCTTGCTGCCGGCGATCGAGTTTTCCGTTACGCGGCATCGCGTACGGTGCATCCCGACCACGCAGATCAACATGTGTCATTGGACAAGACTGCGACCGCGGCAAGGTCCGCAACGGTGTTATCTTTGCGCGTGACATCGTCACCTTGACGTTGCTCCACCGCGCTGCGTCGCGTTACGTAACGTTCCAAAGGAGTAGCACTTTTTGCTGGCCGATACGGTTCGACGGGGCTTGGTGTGGCTGGTGGATCACAGTGGCCGTCATCCGGCCATCGTCGTGATGCTGACCGTGCTGCTGGTGGTCGGAAGCGTGATTGCCACGCGCACGTATCTCGGCATCGACACCGACACGGACCACATGTTCTCGAGCCAGCTGCCGTGGCGCCAGAGAAGCATGGAGTTCGCGCGTGAATTTCCGCAGTTCAGCAACACGCTGGTCGCAGTCGTACGCGCACCGACCCCCGAAGAAGCTCGCGCGACCGCCAGCGCCCTGGCCCGCAAACTGGCTTCCGACCCGCGTCACTTTCGGTCCGTAAGCACGCCCGGCATCAGTCCGTTTCTGAATCGTGAAGGGTTGTTGCTGTTGTCGAATACGGATCTGAACAATGTGCTCAACACGATGTTGCAAGCACAGCCGCTGATGGGGCCTCTGGCGATGGATCCGTCCGCGCGCGGCCTGTTCAAAGGCCTAGACCTGCTGGTCGAGGGCGTACGCCACGGGATGGCCAGCAACCTGAAGGCCTACGATACTGCGCTCGGTCACGTGGCGCAGACGCTGCAGGAGGCCCTGCGCGGCCATTACGCTCCGCTGTCCTGGCAGACGCTGTTGACGCCCACGCTGGCCGATCTCAGCGGCGACCTGCAGTTCGTTCTGACCGAACCCGTGCAGAACAACCATCTGCTCGAACCGGGCGCCGCAGCCACACGAGCGCTGGTCCGTGCCGCCGACAGCCTGCCAGAGGTAAAAGCAGGGCGGGTGCGGGTGGACTACACGGGTTCGGTACCGCTGTCCGACGCGCAGTTCCACTCGCTCTCCGAACACGTCCTGCCCATGCTGGTGGGCAGCGCGTTGCTGCTGGTGCTCTGGCTGGTATTGGCTTTGCGATCGTGGCGTCTGATCACGCCGGTAGTGCTCACGCTGATCGCAGGTCTGTTGTTCACGCTGGGCTTTGCTTCCGTCGCCATCGGCCGCCTCAATCTGGTTTCAGTGGCCTTCACCGTATTGTTCGTCGGCCTCGCGGTGGATTTCGGCATCCAGTTCAGTGTGCGCCTGCACGCGCGACAGCGCGATGACCGCGCGTTTGCGGACACGCTGCATGAGGTGGCAATGCGGGTCGGGGGACAAATCGGCCTCGCGGCACTTGCGACCGCGTGCGGGTTTTTGGCGTTTGCGCCGACCCGATTCACCGGTGTGGCAGAGTTGGGGATCATCGCCGGCGTGGGCATGTTGATAGCCCTGCTATGCACCTTGACCATCTTGCCAGCATTGCTGACGCTGCTGGCGGCGCACGGACCGCAGCACCACGGCGTCCCGCTGCCGGGCGGTGCCATCGCCGATGGTTGGCTGGCCCATCACCGCGGGCCAGTGCTGATCGCGTTCGCGCTGCTGGGATTGGGTGGGCTCTGGGGCGCGCTCACCATTCGGTTCGACGCGAACCCGCTGCACACCCAGCGGCAAGACGCCGAAGCGGTGCGCACCTTGAACTCGCTTCGCGGCAATGCGACCACCAACCCGTTCACGATCGATGTGCTGGCCAGGGATCTGCCCACGGCGCGGGCGCTCAGTATCCGCCTGAGCGCACTGCCGGAAGTGGCGCAGGTGGTTTCCGGTGCGGACTTCATCCCGCAAGACCAGACCGTCAAGCTACAACAGATCCGGCAGGCATCGGCTCTGATGTTCACGGTGCTGCAGCCCCCAATGAAAATGCCGGCACCGACCGTGGCGGAGCTGCGGAGCGCGGCGCGCCACTCGCACGCAGAGATTGCCACCATCGTGCAAAAGGGGACAGCGTCCTCGCCGCTGCTTCACATAGGTGAGGCGCTGGGGAAGCTTGCGAAGGCGCCAACCTCCACGGTGCTGTCGGCCAGCAAGGCGCTGACCCAATTCCTGCCGGGAACTCTGGCGCAGCTCAAGGATTCATTGTCGGCGGCCCCGATCACGTTGAGCAGCCTGCCGACCCAGCTCAAACGCGACTGGTTCACTGCCGACGGCCGTGTCCGGGTCCAGGTCACTCCAACCGCGCAAGCCCAGACTACCGCCGGGCTTCGAGGTTTCGTTCGGGCGGTAAGGGCGGTGACACCAGAGGTGGCGGGCCCGGCGGTCGATACCATCGAGGCAGCAGACACCATTCTGGGATCGTTCCAGAAAGCGGCGCTCTACGCGACCATCGCAATCGCAGTGGTGCTCCTTATCGTGCTGCGGCGCGTTCGTGACGCTGCGCTGGTCCTGATGACCCTATTGATGTCGGCACTTTTGACCGCACTGATGGCGAAACTCGCCGGTATCTCGATCAATTACGCCAACATCATTGCTTTGCCGCTTTTGTTGGGGGTGGGCGTTTCGTTCAACGTCTATTTCGTGATGAATTGGCGCGAGGGCCGGCTGCAGTTCCTGGGTTCGCCCACCGCCCGAGCGATCCTGTTCTCGGCACTGACGACCGCCACCGCATTTGGCACACTCGCGGTTTCGAGTAATCCGGGCACCGCCAGCATGGGCTTGGTGCTACTTTTGAGTTTGCTTGCCGTGCTCACATCAACGTTTGCGTTTCTTCCTGCCGTGTTGTTCACGCTATCACGAGCCAAACTACGCGACTCGCCTCCTGCGGACGGCTGATCCGTAAGTTTTCGACTGGCGAACGCACGCAGCTCTGGACACCATGTCGCTTGCCGACGAGGTCGACCCGCCGACGGTCGCTTCGGCAAATCCAGGCATGAATACCGAAGCTCCCGGAACCCCTCGGGGCTGATATGCCAGACCCGGCGAGAGGGGGCAGACCCTGACCGCGGCGACCGCAAAGAACGGCGCCCGGCCTTGGCCTGTGCCCCCTTGA
>JBOHYW010000320.1:0-3259 GCA_050738155.1 Rhodanobacteraceae bacterium | reverse complement strand
TCGTCCGGCGCGCCTTCCCGGCCAAGATCAATCCCCACGAACCGTCGCATCGCCTCGGAGTCGTACAGCGCTTCTTCCACGCCAGGGTCAGACAACGCGTACCACTGCTGCAGGAAGTGAATCCGCAGCATCCGCTCCAGCCCGATCGGCCGCCGGCCACCCCCGTCCTCGCGCACCTTCGGATAGTACGGCTCGATCAACGCGCACAGTGCCGACCACGGCACCACTTTGTCCATCTCGGCGAGGAATACGTCGCGCCGTGTCTGCTTCCGGTTCAGCGCAAACCCCGCGTCCATCTGCGTCGCCAGTGTCAGCTGCTTCGGTGCCATCGGCTATGCTCCTCATCATTGCTCGATGCTTCGACCACAAGGCAAAATCAGAGTTTCCCTAACGTATGCATGACTTGCGGGAGCCTGTCCATGGGGCAGCGGCGGCATCCATTAACTGTGGGGGTACGACCCGGCAGATTGCGCGATTACGCTTTCGCCACACTGGCGACGCTCACAGCGTTCGCGCTGGCGTTCCTGGCCGAGCGCTACCTCTCCGTGCCGAGCCTTGCGTTGATCTTCCTCACCGCAGTGTTGGTGGTGGCGGTGCGCACACGCATGAGCGTGGCGGTATATACCGCGGTGCTCTGCTTCTTGGGTTACAACTTCTTCTTCACTCCCCCGCGCTATACCTTGGCTATCGCTGATGCCGATGATTTGCTGGCGGTCGGCCTCTTTCTGGTGGTGGCGCTGGTGTGCAGTCGTCTGGCCACGCAGCTGGCGCGGCAGGTAGAGTCGCTGCGCGCAGCGCAGGTACGGGCGCACGCCGTCGTGCATCTGGGTCAGCGGTTGTCCGCAAGCACCGATGCCCGCTCCATACAGGAAGCCGGCGCAGTCGCCATGGAGCACGCTTTGCGGGCACAGGTTGCCGTGTTGGCTCACGAGGCAGACGAGTCCTTGGCCGTGGCAACCACGGCACCCCCTGGCATGACCTTGAGCACTGTAGACATTGCCGCCGCTGAGCGCAGCGACTCAGACAAAATTCCTACCGGACGTTTCACCGAATTCATGTCGGATGCGTCGTGCTGGCTGCTGCCGCTATGTGTGGAGAACCGTTGTCTGGGTGTGATCGCGCTGCGCTTCTATCCACAAGAGCGCGACCTAGACAGCGACCGCAGCAGCTTGGCTTTGGCCATGGCGCAAGACATCGGATTGGCACTGGAACGCGCACGTCTGGCTGACGAATTGGAGCAAGCACGCGTGGAAGGCGAGACCGAACGATTACGTAATGCGTTGTTGTCATCCGTATCGCACGATTTGCGCTCGCCACTCGTGTCGATGATTGGTGCGGCCGGTACGCTGGCCGCTTACGAGCAGCGGCTCCCGGTGGAGGAGCGTCGCGAGTTATTCGATACCATCATCGGCGAAGGCCAGCGCCTGGATCGCTACATCCAGAACTTGCTGGACATGACTCGGCTCGGCCACGGCGCACTGCAACTGCACCGCGATTGGGTCGATGCCAGCGAGATTACATTGGCTGCGATTGGCCGTCTGCGTCGGGCATTCCCGAAGCTGCAGCTTGAAACGCAACTGCCGAAGGACACGGTGTTGCTCTACGTGCATCCCGCGCTGATCGAACAAGCTTTGTTCAACATCCTTGAGAATGCAGCGCACTTCTCGCCACCTGACCGGCCGGTGCATATAGAGGTATATGTGAAAGGCTCACAGGCGCTGGTCGAAGTGATTGACCACGGACCGGGCATCCCGGAAGCCGAACGCGCACGCATATTTGACACCTTTTACTCCGTGGCTCGCGGGGATCGGGGCCAACACGGCACGGGCCTGGGGCTGAGTATCTGCCGCGGCATGATTGGCGCCCATGGTGGCCGAGTGGAAGTTTTACCGACCGAGGGTGGCGGCACCACTATGCGGGTCACGTTGCCACTGCCGCCCGTTCCGGAATCAGGATCGTGACTACGACCGCCCCGCGCATTCTGGTGATTGACGACGAGACCCAGATCCGCCGTTTCCTCGATATTGGTCTGCGCGCCGAGGGTTACCAGGTACTGCTGGCGGCTACAGCCGCAGAGGGATTGGCAACCGCCGCCACAAAATCGCCCGATTTGGTGATCCTGGATCTTGGGCTGCCTGATCGTGAGGGCCATGAGGTGTTGGCTGAGCTGCGCCAGTGGAGTTCAGTACCCGTGCTGATGCTGTCCGTGCGCGCCTCTGAGACTGAAAAAGTACGGGCGCTTGATACCGGCGCCAACGACTATGTGACCAAGCCGTTCGGTATTCAGGAGCTGATGGCTCGCCTGCGCGCGCTGTTGCGCGCCAGCGCCACCGTAGATGCCACAGACGTACAGGCGCGTTACAACGATGGCCACTTGGTGATAGATCAGGTACGACGCGAGGTGACGCTTGATGGCGAGCCCGTCTCGCTCACGCGCAAGGAATACGCCGTACTTGCCTTTCTGCTGCGCCATGCCGGACGCGTAGTCAGTCAGCAGCAACTGCTGCGCGAGCTATGGGGCGCCACCCACGTACAGGATTCGCATTATTTGCGGATAGTGGTTGGACACCTGCGCCAGAAACTGGGCGACGACCCGGCGGCGCCACGATGGATCAAGACCGAACCCGGGGTGGGCTACCGCTTCCTGGAACAACCTGCCGCCAACGGATAACACCAATGGCTGCTTTGCAGCAGCCATTTGCGCCCATTGAACGACCGCAGGCCGATCGCGGTCCTCGCAAGTACCAGGCCAGCGCGACCACCGTAGGGATACGGGTAGGGATACGATGATTTTCAAGACTTCTTGTGACTAACACTGGCGCTGCTTTCAGACGCCTGTTCGAGTCCTTTCCTGGCACCAGTACAAAGAGCCAAGTAGCTGATGCTACTTGGTTTTTTTGTTTCAACCGTTAGATGCTACCCGCTTATCTACCCGCAACCGTCCAAGGCGAAAGGCGCCGAGCGCCGCATCGGGGAGCTTCTGAAGGGGATGGAATGGGCAACGCCCGCCACGCGATCCTGTGCATGCCCCGGTGTCTATGGCACACCAAGGATCATGTGCAAAGCCGACGCCGGACGCTTCGTTATGGGTAGATGTGGTCAATCTCCTTATGGGTCCCGGCCCTCAAGAAAACCGCTACCGAACCATCAAGGCGAAACGCAGCTTTGTATCTTCCTGATTAGCGCTATATCTCAGCAGCCAGGAATTTCGTCATTCCGGGGCGGTCTGCGGCTTCATCGCAGGCCGAACCCGGACTGC
>JBOHYW010000319.1:0-3279 GCA_050738155.1 Rhodanobacteraceae bacterium | reverse complement strand
GCCGTACTCGGTGCGGAGCAACCGGAATTTTTCGTCCTGCGTCATCGCCTTCAACACCAGCTCGGCGCGCTGGTTGGGCGACAGGTTTGGATTCATCCACGGGCGCGCATCGTCATCGTGCATCGGGGCCATCATGGCGCGCTTCGCGGCACCTTGCGTGGCGGTGGCCGCACCATGGCTCGGCGGCGCCGCCGCGAAGCTTGCGGCGCACATGGCGCAGGCAAGCAAAGCGAATGCCGCGTGCAAGGCGCCTGCCCTGATCATGCGGGTGGCGTCGCGCGTGCGCTCCTCCACGACCAGGGTTGAGATGGCGTTGAGCGTGTTGAACAGGAAGTGCGGGTGCAACTGGTAGCGCAGCGCGCGCAATTCTGCGTCACGAGCCATGGCGGTTGCCGCTGTCGCGCGCTCCCGCTCGTTCTGCATGGATACGTAATAACCGATCACCATCAGCATCGCGCCAAACCCAAGCAGCGCAAACCACACGGCCTGGAAACTGACCAGCACGACGCGCCAGCTGAAGGGGTAGGAAGCGCGGCCGAGGTGGCTCTGCAGGACGAGCAGCACGGCAGTGACAGCCAAGGCAATCAGCAGTGACAGCACGAGCATGGACGGGACGCTTTTCGTCCACGGCATGGAGCGTTTCCACAGGCTGCGATAAGCCAGGCTCAGCGGGATCGTCGACACCATGTATCCGACCAGGAAAAGGCTGTGGTCGAGCAGCGCCCTGCGCAAGTCCGATGCCACCGAGACCGCTAGAGCAACCCCGAACGCAATCGGCATCAAGCCGGCCAGCCAGATCAGCCAGAATGATGGCAGTCCATGGGCGGAATTTGCGTGCATGACGGGATCATACGGGAAGATGATGGCCTGCATCGCGCGCGAGGGACTGTGCGTTGCAACGTTTCTGGTGCCATTGCGAGTGGCAGCCCGGGACTCCGCGGATGGTTCTCCGAGTGCGGTGTGGGCCGAACGGGTTGTGAGCAAGTAGCCCGGATGTAGCGAAGTGAAACCCGGAAGTTGTTTGCGGCACCTTTCAGCGGTACCGGCGATCTCCATGCCGAATGCGGCACCGTTGTTCCAGCGATGCCATCGGAAAGTGTGCCCTGACTCAGATTTCAAAACGATTCCAGCTGCCGCAGCTTGGCTGTGTAAATTGCGCGCGTTTCAGGGGTGGTGCTGTTCTTTACTGCCAGCTGCATCTGCCTGCGTGCGCGCCGTGCATCTCCGAGGTGCAACGCGACAACCGACAGTTCAAAGTGTGACGGGACATCATAAGGACGCAGCGACAGCGCCTTCTCGAACAACCGGGCCGCCGCGTGGTAGTCGTTTGCCCGCAACGCTTCCATGCCGCGGTCATAGAAGTAGAAAGGTGGATGGCGCCGGATCTCGGCCAGCCTTTTCTGGACCGCATGCGCCTCCGCGGTACGCCCTTCCGCTTCCAGTATCTGCGACAGGTTGGTCAATGCCGGAACGTTGCCGGGCTCGCGCTTCAGCACGTATCGCAGCGCCTGTTCCGCTGCTGTCGGGTAACCCCGCTTCTTGTAAATGACACCCAGGGTATTGGCGGCAACCACGAACGCTGGGTCGACATCGAGCGCCGCGCGGGCGAACCAGTAGGCACGGTCGAGGTCGCCGCCGATCATCACCTCGGCCGCGCGATTGTTCATGTACATCGCGACGATGGTCTGCCTGGAGATCGCCCTGACCGCGGCATTCTCCACCTGCCGCGGCGGCAGGAAGTCCACGATCATCCGCGTTGACTTGCCCAGATCGGCCCCGGCGATTGGCGCGCGCGAACCGAGTACCAGATTCACGTGCTGGCTGAGGACGGCGAAACTTGCATCGCGCGACCAGTTGCCGACGTCATACACCTGCTCGTAGGTCACCCGGATACCGAGTTGTTTGGCGAAGGCGGCCGCCATGATCACCAGCGACAGGCAATTGCCTTTGCGCGTGGTGAACGTCTGCGACGCGGTACGTGTCTTTTCCGTGTCGTACTTGACCCGGAGTTTGCCGTGCAGCGCCTTGAACAGGACAAGTCGCGGATCCTGGTGGCGTGTCTGCGGCAGGATTTCCCTGGCGAGAAAGCGCCGCATCGAAGCGTCGACGGCGAAAATTGCCCGACGATCGATCGGCTCCGTCGGCGGCGCGAACAAAGCGTCCCGGAACAGCGGTTTGACTTCGCTGGTGGTGGCTGTCGGCACGTGTACGCAACCTGCCACCGATACCACGAACAGGATTGCGCCGATCCGCAACAGCGGGATGAAGGCTTTCACCTTTGCCTCCGCAGCGGCCTGTGTCCGCACGGCGACATTCGATGGCCTGCTGCAAGGGCCACTATACACCCGGTTACACGGCCGGCATTATGCAAAAACAGCGCACATCCCTCGACAAGCTCAGAGCCCGCCCGGCAAGCGTCAAGCCCTCGTGAACTGTCAACCATGTGCCCGGTCCGTACACGAAAGCCGGAACCCATCCTGGCCTTGCCTCAAAAAAGTGCAATGGATTCCGGCTTGCGCCGGGATGACGATCAAAGCAAGGCGCCTCGATAACGCAGTCGACCGTCGCGCGACACTATCGTGGCCGGTGTTCGATTCGTGCATATGCCGTTCGCCGGCTTGATGTGATGCCTTTTTGGCACCCCGACGAGGAGACGCAAAGATGACGAAGATGAAGGTGTACGGGCGGCCACCGTCCCGCGTTTTGCGCGCGCTCTGGCTCTTGAACGAGCTGGGAATCGAATACGAGCTGGTGCCGATCAATCCCGGTGGTGAAGAAGCCAGATCGCCCGAGTTTCTGGCTCTCAATCCGACCGGAAAGGTGCCGGTGCTGGTCGACGGGGACGTGGTGCTGACGGAGTCTGCGGCGATCCAGCTCTACCTGGCCGAGAAGTTTCCGAAGGCCGGCCTGATCCCGCAGGACGTCGCGGAGCGGGGGCAGATGTATCGCTGGATCTTCTTTCTGGTCACGGAGATCGAGCAGCCGCTGTGGCGGATTGCGCGCAACATGATGATCTATCCGGAAGACAAGCGGATGCCGGCCGACATCGAGATGGCGATCGGCGAGTGCAAGGCGATGCTGGCGGTGCTGGAAAAACACATGCACGGACGCAAGTATCTCGTCGGCGACCGCTTGAGCGTGGCGGATCTGAATGCCGCCTACACCCTCGACTGGGCGGAGTTTGCAGACATGCTCGGAGACGCGCCTGCGCTGCGTGCCTTTGTGGAAACGATGTACGCGCGGCCGAAGGCGCCGACGACTATCAAGGCCGCGTTCGCG
>JBOHYW010000318.1:0-3290 GCA_050738155.1 Rhodanobacteraceae bacterium | reverse complement strand
GTGCGACGCCTGCGGCACCAGACCATCGAGATCGATGCGCTCGAGTGAGTTGCGCCCGGGGAACGCACCCTGCTGTTCGGGATAGGTCAAACGCAAGGCCATGCCGCGCAGGTTTCCTGGATCGTCGAGGAAATCGTCGACGACGATGATGCTCGTGGGCATGGTTCCATGCGTGGCTGTGGTGCGGGCGCAAATTGTAACGGGCAAGGTCCGTCTTTCCTCCCGTTTCCGCGCGTACCCGCCCGTTCTGCTATTTTTGCGCCATCTTCCACGCAGCGTCTTCGATGGGCGCAGGACGGGAGAGCATGGGTGAGCCGCCGACAAGCAATGTCGCCGCGCAGTGGACCGCGCGCGGTGTCGTGGTGCTGCCGCGTTTTTACGCCAACGAAGAAGTCGATGCGGTGCGCGCCGACCATTACTTCCCGGAATCCGATTGCCGGGCCTTGGAGTCGCGGCTGGTGCCCGAGTCGGGCGGATTCTGGATACGGCGCTCGCACCAGCCGATTCCGGGCAGCCTCAATTCGCGGGTGCGCAGTCGCCCGGGCCGGGCGGCCCGGCGCCTGCGTGGGCTGCTCACGCGTCGTGGCACCGCCAGCCGATCTGCGTAACGCTCACGCCGTGGTTGACGTCCGTCGCGGGCGGCACCACCTGCCGGTGCCGCCCCTGTCACGCGCCGGGCGCGTTCATGCCGGCGCCGCTACCCTCGCTCGAGTGGCGATCTGCGCGGGTCGATCGAGCCGGTACGGCGGCGGCGGGTATCCGACGGTCGATCGCCGGGACACGGAGTGAGTTTGATGTCGCGCGAACAACCCGCTCGCGAAGATCAGGCCGATTCGGCAGACGCCGCGATCCCGCTCGGGCTCCGTATTGGCGCCGCGTTCGCTTGGCGATTGCTGGTCATTGCCGCAGTGATCGTGGGCATCGGCCTGCTGGTCCGCCTGTTGTCGGACATCGTCATTCCCGTCCTCATCGGCATCATCGTGGCGGCGCTGCTGGTTCCGTTCTCGGCATTCCTGCAGCGCCACCGCTGGCCGAAATGGCTCGCGATCCTGGTGGCCCTGCTGGTCGGAATCGTCGCGGTCGTCGGGCTGCTGTTCCTCGTCACCGAACAGGTGCTCACCACGCTGCCAAAGCTGGAAAAGCAGATCAATGAACTTGGCACCTCGCTGAAGGCCCTGTTGGCGACGCACCCATTCGGCCTCACCGCGGACAAGATCAACGGCTACGTGGCGGACGTGATGCAGTGGCTGCACAACAACGCCTCGAACGTGGCGCTGCGCGCGGCCAACGCGGGCAAGCGCGTGGTGAACCTGCTGGAAGGCATCTTCATCGTCATCATCGTGACCCTGTTCTTCATGATCGATGGCGCAACGATCTGGTCCTGGATCACGCGGCTGTTTCCCCGTCGTGCCCGCGCGCGTATCGACGCGGCCGGCCAGGCCGGCTGGCGGACGCTGACCGTGTTTTCGCGCATCCAGCTCGCCGTCGCGGCGATCGATGCCATCGCGATCGGCGTCGGCGCGTGGCTGCTCAACGTGCCGCTGGCAACCCCGATCGCGGCGATCGTGTTTTTCGGCGCGCTGGTTCCCATCATCGGCTCGATCGTCGCCGGGGCAGCCGCCGTGATCATCGCGCTGCTGTTCAACGGGATGACGCACGCGCTGATCATGCTGGGCATCGTGCTGCTCGTGAACCAGGTCGAAGGCAACGTCATGCATCCTCTGCTCACCGGCGGCGCCGTCAAGGTTCACCCGCTGGCTGTCGTCCTTGGCGTCATCACCGGCGCCGTTGTCGCCGGCATCGCCGGCGCATTCTTCGCCGTGCCATTGATTGCGACCGCGAACTCGATGATCAACGTGGCGGCGCATGACCGCACCGACCCGACCGTTCCTGGTGCACCCGGCGAAGGCGGCGTGAGTTCATGAGCGCCGCACCGCCCCGTTCGGGCTGAGCCGGTCGAACCTTGATCAGCCTTTGATCGCGGCTGCGACGGGGCTCGGCGTTCCATCCCGACGCAGTCATTCCGGCACCATCACGCACGCTACCGATTTCGGCGTGAAACCGTGTCGAAATCCTTTACAAGTTCGGGTCGATTTTTGCCGTCAACTTGAGTTGAATATATGTGTAAACAATGACTTGTATAGTTGGCACACTCATTGCTTCAGGCGCACTCGCAGGGGACTTCACGGGGAGGTTGGAATTATGCGTGCGCAATCTCGAGTACCCATCAAGACCCAGCTTCTGGCGGCATTCGCGGCAATGGCAATGTTGGCGTTCGGATCCAGCGCCAACGCCAACACGGTCAGGATCCACTTCAGCGGAGAGGTGGGCAGCGGCTACGCGGATTTGACGCTCGGACCGGCAGGCGCCGGCGACACCATCGATCCGGACCACGTGCCCATGGCGATCACCGGCGCGACTGGCCAGTTGAACGGCGTAAAGATCACGGGGGTGCTGGGCGTCAACCCCACCGAGCCCCCCGAAGGCGAATCGCTCATTCCCAAGAGTTACGCCCTGTTCGGCATCGAGGGTGTCGGGGATCACAACGGGGTGACTTACGACAACCTGTTCTACCCGACCGGCTCACCGGCGATTTGTTGGGTCGTGGACAAGGACCACCCGGACGGATATTTTGCGTTTCCGTTTTACGGCGGCATGTTCGATCTGCTGGGCGTGATGTTCACCCTCGACGACGGCAGTCTGCTGGACCTGTGGAGCTTTGGGGTCGTCGACCCTGACGTGCCCGGGTATCTTCCACCATTCGTAAGCGGGCTTACTTATGGAATGAAACTCATCCAGCCCCCGGAGGGTGATGGTTGGCAAGTGCTGGATCGTCCGCCGTTCGGCACCGCATCCGTGGTATCCGTGCCGGAGCCTGACGTACTCTGGCTGTTTGTCGCCGGGCTACTCGGCCTGTTCGTCTGGCGCCGCGCGACGGAAGCGCGCAAGCGGGCGCCGAAAATCGTCTGACTGTCGCTGTCCGCTCAGTTGCCCTGTGCAACATGCAACCGAGGGCGGGACATTCTCCACCTGGTCATTCCGGGGCTGCCCGCGCCGTTTGCGGGCAGAACCCGGAATCCAGCTTTTGCGGATCCCGTGTATCCTTCGGCGTCCACAGCTCTTCGTTCGAACCACGTGGAACAAGGCCAACCGGTCGCCGGCCACTCGCTGCTCGCGAACGTGAGCCTGCCCGCCGCCGTGGTCTTCGACGCGGCGCTCGCGAACAACATCGTCTGGATGCAACGCTTCGCCGACGACCACGGCGCGCAGCTCGCGCCGCACGGCAAGAC
>JBOHYW010000317.1:0-3369 GCA_050738155.1 Rhodanobacteraceae bacterium | reverse complement strand
GCGACACATGCGCAGCGCCCATTACGACCTCGCGATCGATCCGGATCCCCAGTCGCAAAGCGGGCGGTTGCTGGCCTTGCTCGCCCGGAAAACCCGCTCGCTGGGTTTCAGCGATCCGCACAAGAGCGGGACGATGACGCACGCCGTGGGCACCATGGGCATGCCGAAGCATCATGCGATGCAGCCGGTGTTCCTGTTGCGCAGTGCACTGGGCGGATGCGCGAAGGACGCCCCGTATCCGTGTCTCGACATCAGACTGAGCGCCAGTGAGGGGCAACGTGGCCGGCACGCGCTGGATGGCGTGCTCGCGGGGCGGCCATCGAGCGTCCACGGCTGCGTGGGCCTGTTTGCGGATGCCTCGGGTGCCAAGCGTTTCGACGGCGCGTGGTGGAATCGCTTCCTGCGGGTGTTCGAGCCCGGCGTCACCGACTATGCCCTCATCGAGGTGCTGTCTGGCGCGGGCCATTCCCTGCTGGACAACCGCTATCCGTGCTTTTACTCGGGGCATGTGCGCAAGCTCGCTTCCGTGCTGGCCAACCTTTCGTTTTTTATCAGTGCCGATTGCGGGGTGATGCACCTCGGCAGTGCCGTCGGTGTGCCGACGGCGGGCGTTTTCAAGGTCACGGAGCCTGCGGAGTGGGGCCCGTATGGCAACTCCAATTTCGCGATCGATGCACGCAGCCTGACCGCCGAAGCGACGGCGGCCAAGGTCTTGAGCCTGTTCCGCGCCACGGCCGCGCGGCGGCCGCCCGGGTCGACAGAACGTCGTGCCACGCCGGCAGACGAGTGATGTCGAGTACGCCGAAGCCGGGACGGCACTCGGGCGTTTCATTCGCGCGGCGTTGGTCGCATCTGTCGACCCGTTTGCCTGTGCTTGATCGCGACCAGCCGTGGCGCTGGCTGGCCTTGTGGTGTGCACTGCTGTTGCCACTGGCGATCCTGTTTCCACCGATCCCGATCGATGAGACCCGTTACCTCACCGCAGCATGGGAGATGTTCAATTCCGGGCAATGGCTGGTGCCCACGGTCAACGGTGCGTGGTATTCCGACAAGTCGCCATTGCTGTTCTGGCTGATCGCGGGCGGCTGGGAAATCGTCGGCGTGCACACCTGGGTCGCACGCGTGGAAGCACTGATCATCGCGCTCGGCATGTTGCTGACCCTGCGCCGGCTTGCCGCGCGTCTGGGCATGCACGCGCGCGCTGCCGACACCGCACTGTGGCTGCTCGCGGGTAGCGTGGGTTTCACGGTGTTCACGACCGCGATCATGTTCGACCTGCTGCTGTCGCTCACGGTGCTCGGCGCACTGCACGCGTTGCTGGACCTGGACGCTGGCCGCTGGAAACGCGGCATCGGTCTGCTCGGGCTGACGATCGGGTTCGGCCTGCTCGCCAAGGGGCCGGTGATGCTGCTGCACATCGTGGCGGTCGCGTTGTTGGCGCCGTTGTGGAGCGACCGCGCACGCACGCGCAAGACGCACTGGTATCTCGCCCTGCTCGCGGGCTTCCTGATCGGCGTCGCGATCGCATTGTGCTGGTTGCTGCCGGCGGCCTGGCATGCGGGCCCGACGTATTGGCGGCCACTGCTCGACAAGGTGACCGGGCGTGTCGTGGACAGCTTCGCGCACCAGCGGCCGTGGTGGTGGTACCTGCCGCTGGTGCCGCTGCTGCTGCTGCCGTGGTTGTTGACGCTGCGTGCGCCGCTGTCTGCTTGGACGGGGCTGTGGCGCAGCCGTTTCGGTCGTTTCCTGTGGTGTTGGTGGGTGTTTCCGTTCGTGGCGTTCTGCGCCATCAGCGGCAAGCAGATCCACTACCTGCTGCCGCTGCTGCCGGCCTGGGCGCTGGCGGGCGCATGGTTGCTGCAACAGCCGGGCGCGCGCTTGCGTCCCGTGCTGTTCGGACTGCTGGCGCTGCTGGCCGGGGCGACCATCGCCGCATCGCCATGGCTGACCGCACGGCTCTACGGCTACCCGCCGCACCGCGCAATCGCGTGGTTCGCGCTCGCCGCCTTGATCGTCGCGATCGGCGTGTGCTGGCGATGGGGTCGGGATGCACGCTCGCTGGCGCTGTGCGCAACCGCCCTGGTTTCGACGATGATGCTGGCAGGTGCGCTTGCGCTGCTGCCGGCGCTCGACGTGCAACCCGAAGCCGCGTTCGTGAAATACGCACTCAACGACCATACGGCCATAACGTACATCGGCTGGCACAACGGCCTGTTCGGCTACATGGGGCGCCTGCACCGGCCAGTGCCGTGGATTCCGCCCGGACGGGTATTGGCGTGGTGCCGTGCGCACCCCGAGGGCATCCTGCTGACCGGCAATCGAGGCGACGAGCCGAAACACGCGACGCCGGCGGCGAGCTGGCCATACCTGCTTTCCGCCGACCACCACATCGACGCATGGCATGCATCCGACATCCTGGCATCACGCAGCCTTTCGAAATGAACTCCCCGGCAGGTGTGATTACCTCGCCAAACCCGTCGATGGAGTGAATTTCGGATCAGGGCCGGGGCAGGCCTTCGAGCGCAAACCCGAAGAACCGAAGTCGAACGACCATGACGTTTCGACTTCGCTCGCTGCGCTCGACACGAACGGGTTCGCTGCTCGACGCACATCGATCCGTTTTCGAACTGACGCATTACCGCCGATCGGCTAATCTTTCCGGCTGAAGGATGGCGGCGCACTGCCCGACGGCGGACCCACGCAACGCATCGACCTGACGCGTTGCGCTGCCAGCCGGCGGTCGTACCGACCGACCCGCCCAAACCCCGACACCCGAAAGCTCGCTACGCATGGCACTCAAGAAATCCGACTTGTACTCATCGTTGTGGGCCTCGTGCGACCAGCTCCGCGGCGGCATGGACGCTGCGCCCGCGGTGAGCATGGACCACAAGCAGATTGTGTTGCGGGTCCGACCGGGCAGCGATCACGCCAAGCGCGAGGCAGTAATGCACGCTTGGCACAAGACCCAGCTTCACACCGCCATTCCCCCGCTCATCGAGAAATGGGAAAAAAAATTGCATGTGCGCGTCACGCGCTATTTTCTGCAACGCATGAAGACCAAGTGGGGAAGTTGCAACACGCGCGCGCGTCACATCCGCTTGAACACGGAGCTGGTCAAGAAGTCGCGTGAATTACTTGAATACGTGATCGTTCACGAAATGATCCACATCCTCGAGCCAACCCACAGCACGCGATTCTTCGCCCTGCTCGACAAGCATTACCCAGCTTGGCGGAGCGCTCGCGCGGAACTGAACTCACTTCCGCTGAGTGGGGAGCCATGGCGCGAATGACCGCTGCCGGCGGCGCATGGGTGGGTTCCAATGGCTGGCGCAGGGCGGATGGATATTTCGCCACCGCGCACGGCAACAC
>JBOHYW010000316.1:0-3374 GCA_050738155.1 Rhodanobacteraceae bacterium | reverse complement strand
GACCGGCCTTCGCATTAGCGCTCCTCCGAGGCCTAACGCCCGAAATCAGCGGCGCGCGTAGCGCGTCCGCTGGATTGAGTAAAAAGAGACTTCCTCGTCATATCGGCCTCGAGGGCCATGATGGTCGTAACCGTCAGCAGAGGAGGAAGTCTCCATGAGCACTATAACCATCGGCGTCGATCTGGCAAAGCAGGTGTTTTCGGTGTGCGAGGTGGATGCCACCGGACGGATTCTGAAGCGCCTGACACTCAAGCGCGACGCCTTTTCCGCCTGGCTCGCGCAACGGCCCGCCGGCACCGTGGTGGCGATGGAGGCCTGCAGCGGCGCACACCATTGGGCGCGGCGCTGTCTGGAATACGGCCTGGTGCCGCGCGTGATGGCGGCGCAGTTCGTGCGGCCGTTTCGCAAGAACCCGCTGGCCAAGAACGATCCCAATGATGCCGAGGCCATCGCCACCGCGGCGCGCCAAGGCAACATGCGTTTCGTGCCGGTGAAGGATATCGACCAGCAGGCGCGATTGTCGTGGCACCGGGTGCGCGAGGGCTACAAGGTAGAAGGCCGTGCCATCGCCAACCGCCTGCGCGGACTGCTCGCAGAGTTTGGTGTGGTGGTCGCCAAGGGGGAAGGTGCCCTGCGGCGCACCCTGGCCGACCTCGATACGTATCCTGAGCTGCCTGGCGAGTTCAAGGAACTGCTGCGTGCATTGTCCGGGCACTGGGCTCAGGTGATCGCTGCGTTGGCAGTTTGCGAGCGCCGCATCGAAGCGCACGCGCGTCAGGATGCGCGCTGTATCCGCGTGCGCGAGCCGGTCGGCATCGGTGCGCTCACCGCCGACGCGGTGGTCGCCAGTGTCGGCAACGCGAAGGAGTTCAAGAACGGTCGGCAGCTCGCCGCGTGGATCGGACTGGTGCCCAGCCAGCACTCCAGCGGTGGGCGCGCGCGACTTGGCAAGATCAGTTGCCGCGGCGATGCCTACCTGCGCACCCTCCTGATCCAGGGCGCACGCTCCAGTCTCGAACGCGCCAAGCGGATCAGCCTGGACAAGGCCACGCCCGAACAACTCTGGATCCGCTCGCTCGCCTGCCGCATGCCCTTCGGCAAGGTCATCACCGCCATCGCCAACAAGCACGCCCGCCAGATCTGGGTGATGTTGGCTCACGACGTCGATTACGACCCACACGCCTACCTACAGCACCCCATCCAGGAGCACAGGAAAGCCGCCGTCTGAAAACAAGTTTCGCTTCCCCGTCAGCGCGACACGGTCACAACGGGTCAGACCCACCCGGCGAAAACCTGACTAACATCCTGGCCGCCATCCAGGTGCCTCGGCTGATCCCCGGGCACCGGCGACACCGATGATTGAACGAGGCCGCCGGGTGCGGTTTATACCCTGGTCCGCACCAGCACCATCGGCGCAACAAGACCGTTTACGGAAATGCAGTCTGACATTCGTTGCACCCGTCGCCCTGACACGCAGCACGCAACACCGAGTACAACCGAACTGTCAGCAAAAGCCTGAAAGCTCAAGGCAAGAGCATCAAGCGCCCGGAGTTGACAGGAAGTCTCTTACGGAGTTGTTAGCGGCCAATCGCCGTAGTGAAAAGAGGCGCGTAACAGCCAACAACACCAAACACAAATAGTACCAACGAAACGGTGACGCCGAACGTTGCCGCCGCCCTACCGCGCCGTGCCGCGACTGGCCATGCCAGCCACAACACCAGAGTAGCTAGCGCAACGATACCCCACCACCGATATGTAGCCGAAAGTACGCGTGTTGGCCACGGAAGAAACGAACCGTCCATGCCTGCCAGGCCGGCCGACGCCAAGACGCCCATGAACCATGGCACGATGAAAAAAGCCGCCACAGAAACAGCGACACTCGGAACAAAGCCAACAGCAAACAGCACGTTCTTGCGAGCGTATTTCATTGGACGCTAACTATTGAATATACGGACCCGTGGGTCCGGTTATACATCTTGCGCAACGTACCACTAAGAGTAGCGCAAACCTATGATTCCTAAGCAACTTCGCTGTGCTCGGTTCGGCCAACTATACGCGGTATAGGCGGACCCAGCTGACGCGGGGATCAGCATTCCGCGTGCTGCCGCCGACGCCAACACGGCGAGCCTTGACCGGCCGCTATCCGGCAGCGGGACGGAGATGGCGACTGACGGCTCTTGGCCGGAACCAGCACTACGTTCGCTTTCTCGATAGCGGCCCTTCGGCCTATATTTCGCCTTCAGCTTGCTACCGGTCCACCCAATGTCGCTGCCGATCAGCTTGATCGACTTCCGTGGTCATCAGGGGATGGCGGAGAGGGTTCAGTTCATTTGGCGACGCGCGTTCAAAACGGTGGCGTTACACAGGTGCGATCAGTGAACCGAACTGCCACCGGAATCGCAAGCAATTTCAGCCGATGATTGCAACGGTCAACGTTGCAAGGGTTCGCGTCGATACCATCTCCGCGACGGCATGAGGTGGCGATTCCCGTTTCCTTCCGATCATGCTTCAGTGTGGTTGACGGGCGCGTGGGCGCGCAGTCGATCGCGTGATCGGGACCGCAACGAGGATTCGCGCGCCGGTTAGCAAACAGCGACCTGAACATTCGCTGCGCCGCACGTCTCGTTCGAACTCGCGCCTCTCCCGTTACCCGCATTCGTTACCGGTACGGCCATCATCGGTCGTGCTGAACCCGCAATCTCGATCCAGTGCGTGAAGGGGAGGGCCTCTCGCGCCTGACATGTCTGTCTGTCAACCCACCTGACCAACTCCGGCGCAGTCTGGCGCCGCTGTCTTGCCTGCAACGTCTGCGACGTCCTCCACGTTGTTGCGGCCCGTTGGGTGCGGGCTGCGTCTTGCGCGGCGTCTGGGTGCGCCAACGGCTCACGGTGGGCCGATCAAGGAGACAGACATGGAATATCGGCGCGATTCCCAAGGCCTCATCCACTTCGCAGGGCCGATCAGCGCACGCGAGTTGCTCGCAGCGACCGAACAAGTCCTTGCAGAGGAACTGTACCGGCCCGACGCGCTGTCGGATCCACGGATGGCCGGCGAGTACTGTCGCGCCAGGCTGGCGCTGCGGCACGCCGAGGCTTTCATGGTCGTGTTTCTGGACAACCGGCATCGCGTGATTGCCTGCGCGGAGCTGTTTCAGGGCACGATCGACGGTGCGTCGGTGCATCCGCGCGAGGTCGTTCGCGCCAGTTTGCAGCACAATGCCGCTGCGGTGATTTTCGCCCACAACCACCCCAGCGGTGTCGCCGAGCCGTCGGCCGCAGACCGCTCGATCACAAGTCAGTTGCGGGAAGCGTTGGCACTCGTTGGCGTGCGGGTACTGGATCACTTCGTGATTGGTGCTGAAATCACCTCGATGG
>JBOHYW010000315.1:0-3390 GCA_050738155.1 Rhodanobacteraceae bacterium | reverse complement strand
CGCGCAACATCGCACTGGGCGGGGTGTACAGCCCCTCGTGGGCGGTGGGTACGGCGTGGTCGCAGAAGCTCGACTTCGACCTGACCTACTACTGGATCAACGTCAAGAACGCGATCCAGGCGCCCGACGCGCAGACCCTGCTGAACCGCTGCGCGGAGACCCTGTCGCCCGACTTCTGCTCCGGGCAGATGCGCACGGCCGCCGGCCAGGTCGCCGCGTTCAACGACCAGCTCGAGAACTTGGGCGAGATCTTCACCAACGGCTTCGACATCGGCATCAACTGGATCGGCAACCAGACCGCGGTCGGCCTGTTCAGCGCCAGTTGGCAGAGCACCTACGTCAAGCACTTCCGCACCACCGACACGTCCACGGGGCTCGAGGAGCCCGGCACCACCGGGATCGATGTCAACAACAGCGCCATCCCGCGCTGGCGCTCGCAGCTCCGCGTCAACTGGACACTCGGCCAGTGGGCCGCTTCGTGGGCGGTGCGTTACATCTCTTCGCTCACCGAAGATTGCGGCGGCGCCGGTGGGTTCCCAATCTGCAAGGGTGCGCCTACCGCACGGTTCCCGGATGGGTCCAGCCACCTTGGCGCGACGGTGTACAACGACGCGCGGCTGGCCTGGACGCTGCCGGTCAAAACACCCCTGACCATCGCCGGCGGCGTCAACAACATCGCCGGCCGTTCGCCGCCCGTTTGCCTGTCGTGCACGCTGAATGGTTACGACGCGTCGACCTACGACCTGCCGGGACGGTTCTATTACGTCGAGGCGAACGTGAAGTTCTGACACGGACCCGGCACCCCCCATTCCGGGCCGCCGCGTGCGGCCCGTTTCTTGTGCGCCAGGCAGAACGGCAGATCGCGCCGATCGAACACCCCGGTCGCTCGCGGGCGCCAGCGCGCGCACGCGCCCTGTCGCGTTCAGCTTGCAGCCGGGCGCCCTCGACGTACCGTTCATCTTTGCGATGCAACACTCAAGGCGCTGTCCATCAACAGGAGGCGGAATGACATGACAACACGGCACACGCACAAACAGATTCGCAGCCGCGGCGTCGCCGCACTACTGGGCGCGGCGCTGCTTGCTGCTGCCGGCTTCGGCGGTGTGGGCACGGCATCGGCAGCGCCGGCCGACCTGCATTGCAAGCTGAGCTATTCGCTGACCGGCTGGTCGGCGATCGTCGAGCACGCCGAAGGCCACGGCCGGGTGACCTGCGCCAACGGCGAGTCGATGCGGGTCGACATCACCGTGAAGGGCGGCGGCCTCACCGCCGGCAAGTGGCGCATCGACGATGGCAAGGGCAGCTTCACCGACGTCTATCACATCAACGAAGTACTCGGCAGCTACGCGCAGGCAAGCGCCAATGCCGGCGCCGGCAATGCAGCCGGCGCGGGGGTGCTGACCAAGGGCACGGTTTCACTCGCGCTGGCGGGAACCGGCCAGGGCGTCAACATCGGGATCTCGGGCGCCAGGTTCACCATCAGCCGCGCGAAGTAATTCCATTTTCAGTTCGATGGTGTCTCATCTTCCCAAAAATGGTCGTCATTCCGGGGCTGCCCGCAGTTTCATCGCGGGCAGAACCCGGAATGACGATGTTTTTGTGACTTTCGAAGTGGAAATGGAATGAGAGGGAGCCGACGCACGATCACTCGACCGTCACCGGCGCGCGGTTGTCGCTCGAGAGCCGATCGACTAGCTCGTTGAACGGATCGATGCCGGCCTGATACGGCTTGCCGTCGACCGTGACGACGATCGTGCTGTCGCCGTCCTTGACCGGGTACTTCTCGAGGAACAAAGGCTTTTCGTCCTGCTCCTCGCCATCGGCCGCCCTGGCGAACACGCCGATCTCGATCGGGATGTCGATTTTCGCGCGCGTTTGCTCGCCCGTGCCGTCGGCGTAGTACTTGGCCGCGCGCACGTGCATCGTGACTTCGTACTTCCCATCGGGAAGCTTCTTCGCGCTCGCCGCCACCATCCGGTCGTCGAACAGCGTGATCCTGTCGAAGAAGTCGGTGATGAGGTTCTGGTATTTCGGCCCGGCTTCGGCGCGCAAGTCGGCAATCAGGTCGTGGGTCGTGGTGTAGGGCGGCTGCTGGAATTTCACCTTGTCGAGCCATTTCCGGATGGCTGCGTTCACGTTGTCCTCGCCGATGTAATCCTGCAGCGCGTAGAAGATCACCGACCCCTTGCGGTAGTAGACATACGGCTGGTTCGACTCGACTTTCGCCAGTGGCTGCTCGGCAAGCTTTTCGCCCGCACGCCCCGACAGGTAGCTGTCGAGTTCGTACTTCAGGAACTTGCGCATCTTCGTCGGCCCGTACAGGTGCTCCATCACCGTCAGCGCCGAGTACTGCGCCAGCGATTCGCTGAGCATGCTCACGCCGCGCACGTTCGCACCAATCGCCTGGTGCGCCCACCACTGGTGCGCCGTTTCATGTGCGGTGACGTAGGTGATGTAGTCGATGTCCGACGGCTTGCGCAGATCCATCAGCACGAAGTCTTCGGAGAACGGCACCGTGTTGGCGAACGATTGCGCGAAGGAACCATGGAAATCGGGAAACTCGAGGATCCGCAACTGGCGGAACTGGTAGGGTCCGAAATGCTGCGTGTAGTAGCCGAGCGACAGCTTTATCGCGTCGAGGATGCGCTTGACGTTCCACGGGTTGCGGCGGTCGTAGTAGACCTCCAGGTTTACGTCGTGCCACTTGGCACGCGCGACCTGGTAACGCGCCGACTGGAACGAAATGAAATCGAGGATCGGCGAATCCTGCACGTAGTGAAAATAGCGTCGGCCGTCCTTGACCCATTCCTTTTGCAGGTAGCCGGGCGCCAGCGCGATCTGGCCGGGCGTGGTCGAAAGCGTCGCCTGGAAGTGCACCCAGTCGGCATCGCAGCCGATCTGGGTGTTCGCCCGCGCAGCGAGGTCGTTGCGCGGCGGCAGCAGGTGCGCGGGTCCGAGCCCGTACTTCCGCCGCTCGTTGTTGTCGGTCAATTGGCGATCGACGTCGTAGCAGAAATGCGGAAACATCAAACTGTTGATGAAAGTACCGTTGTGCACCACTTGCTGGCCAACCGGCTCGTTGGCAAAGCCGGGATAGGCCACGTGGTACTGGAACGTGAACGGCATCGACGCACCCGGCACCAGCGGCGTTGCGAGCTTGTAGAGATAAAAGCCCTGCTGCGAATTTGCCAGCTCCGTGGCATGTGACGCGAAGTCGAGGTCGGCCTTGAACTCACGTGTGTCGGGCACCGGCAATTGCACCAGCAGGGTATCGATCGGCTTGTCGTGCTTGCTGACGAGCGTGTAGTGCCCCGTCACGTCGAGCGCGCGACGGCGTGGATGGAACGCCATGTCGATGTCGACGTTGGTGATGCGCGGCTGGGCCATGCC
>JBOHYW010000314.1:0-3393 GCA_050738155.1 Rhodanobacteraceae bacterium | reverse complement strand
CGCGTCGGCGGCTTCGACGCGCTGCGCAGCCTCGGCGCGCCTGCCGAGGTGCTGCGCGAGGCCAAGACGAGGTTGTTTGGGGTATGAATTGGAATAGTGCGCCATTAGGTGACGTCACCGCCGTGCTCGGCGGGACGACGCCGAAGTCCGAGAACCCTGCGTATTGGAATGGCGCGCACGTTTGGGTCACGCCGACGGACTTGTGCAAACTCGATACTTGGGAGATCAACGCCTCGGAACGGCGCATCACTGATGCGGGCGTTGCGAGCTGCAATCTTCCGTTGGTGCCAACGCGGGCTGTAGTGATGTCTTCGCGAGCGCCGATCGGGCATCTGGCTATCGCCGGCTGCGATCTTCACACGAATCAAGGATGCAAGAGTTTTGTCTGTTCGGATGCGCTCGATCCGGAGTTCCTATTTCTGACACTGCGCTTCCGGATGCGCGAGATTCAATCGCTGGGTAGCGGCGCGACGTTCGTTGAGGTCTCCAAATCAGCACTGGAAGCATTCGGGATATCGTTCCCGACTCTCGCTGGTCAGCGCCGTATCGCGGCCCGCGTGAAAGCCCAGCTCGCCGCCGTCGAACAGGCGCGGCAGGCGGCACAGGCGCAACTCGCCGAACTGACGATGCTCGCGAATGCGGTCATTCGCGAAAGCGTTGTCGAGAACGAAGTACGGACGCTGGGCGACGTGCTGGAGGAAGTGAAGCAGGGGATCGGCCCCGAGTGGGCCGGTTACCCCGTACTTGGCGCAACGCGCGATGGACTCGCTCCGGCCAAGGAGCCGGTCGGCAAGCATCCCGAACGTTACAAGCCGGTACGCTGCGGCACGGTGTTCTACAACCCCATGCGTATCCTGATCGGCTCCATCGCGATGGTCGACGACGGCGACGCGGAAGGCATCACCAGCCCCGATTACGTCGTGCTGCATGGACGAGAAGGAATAGTCGATACGCGCTGGTTCTATTATTGGCTGCGCTCACCGCTCGGGGAACAGTGCATTGCGTCCCTGGCGCGTGGTGCGGTGCGCGAGCGCATGTTGTTCAACCGCCTGGCCGAGGGCACGATCGGCCTTCCACGTTTTGATGTGCAGCAACGCGCAAGCCTGGCGCTGGCCCAGATCCGGCCGATGCAAAAAGCAATCGAAACCCAACTCGCCGACATCGAAGCGCTGCCCGCACGCGTGCTGGCGCAGGCTTTCGAGAGCGTGTAGGAGCGCGCCATGCGCGCGATTGAAGCCATGCCCGTCCATAAATCGCAACACCATCGACGAAGCCGCCGGGTCACCGTGCATTGCGGCGCGGCCGCGTCAGCTTGCCCCATCACTGCTACCTCGTCACGGCGGCGACCATGGATCGGCAAGGATTTTTTTGTGACTTCATCGCTGGCTGCGCCGCTGCACGTTGTTTCGAGGATCCACGGATTTTGGCGGGGACCAGTATGTTGTCTTGGGTGCTGATGCCCGATCACGCACATTGGTTGCTGCAGCTTGGCGAGGGCGGCAATCTGAGCGCAACGGTCAACCAGATCAAATCGGCGAGTGCACGTTGTGTGAACCGGGTACTCGGACGATCGGGACCGTTGTGGGAACGAGCCTTTCACGATCACACGTTGCGCGCGGAGGATGATTTGTCATCCACTGCGAGGTATGTCATTGCAAATCCAGTTCGCGCGGGGCTTGTGCGAAAGGTCGGAGACTACCCATTCTGGAATGCGATATGGCTATGAATCATCGTCAAGTACGGTCGCGGGCATGGCCCGCTCTTGCAGGTTGGTGCACGTCTACACCACGGGACGCTGTGGCATGGCCCGCGCGCCTGTTGACGCAGGCGTTTGATTTCACCAACAAGGAGGTGTCGCCATGATCGAGAAACGTATCGTCCAGAAACACCACGCCACGTTCGAGGCCATTCGACATCAAGACGAACATGGCAATGACTACTGGTTTGCCCGCGACCTGGCGCCCCTGCTGGAGTATCAGCAATGGCGGAACTTCATGCAGGTCGTGGAGAAGGCCAAGCTCGCTTGCCGGCAGGCTGGAAATCAGGTGGCCGACCATTTTGCCGATATCAGCAAAATGGTCGAGATCGGCTCCGGCGCGCAGCGCGAAATCGATGATCTGCGCTTGTCCCGCTACGCCTGCTACCTGATCGTGCAGAACGGCGACCCCTCCAAGCCGGTGATCGCGCTGGGGCAGACCTATTTCGCCATCCAGACGCGCCGGCAGGAACTCGCCGACGATGCACGCTTCGCCAAGCTGAGCGGAGACGACAAGCGGCTGGCGATCCGCAACGAACTGGCTACGCACAACAAGCATCTGGCTGCGGCCGCGAAAGAGGCAGGCGTGGTCACCTCGCTGGATTATGCGATTTTCCAGGACCACGGTTACAAGGGGTTGTATGGTGGGTTGGCCGCGAAGGATCTGCATGCGCGCAGGGGGCTGAAGAAGAGCCAGAAGATCCTCGACCACATGGGCAGCACCGAGCTTGCGGCCAACCTGTTCCGCGCGACCCAGACCGAGGAGAAGCTGAAGCGCGAACAGGTGCGCGGCAAGCAACGCGCCAATCAGACCCACTTCGAAGTGGGCCGCAAGGTACGCCAGACCATCCAGGAACTGGGCGGCACCATGCCGGAACGGTTGTCGACGCCGGACAGGAGCGTCAAGCAGCTCGCATCAGCCAAGAAAAAGCTCGACAAGAAGAAGTAGGCATGCCGAAAACCAAACCGAAATCGTTGCTGGAATCCAATCCGTATCTGCGCGATCCGGCGACGCGAGAGCGCTCGTTGCGGATGGCGGCGGAAAGCTCGTCTGCCGTGGAAGGCATTCGCAAGCCTTTCAAACGTTCGATCACCTCCACCCAATCACTGTCCTCGTTCGTCAAGGGCGTGTGCGACATCATGCGCCGCTCGAATTGCGCGAGCGCGTTGCAGTACGTGCCGGAACTGACGTGGATCCTGTTCCTGCGCATTCTCGATGCGCAGGAAGCGCGCGAGCGCGAGGCGGCCGCCGTGCAGGGCCGCGACTTTGCGCCGGCGCTGCGCGCGCCATTCCGTTGGCGGGACTGGGCCGCGCCGCCTGATGAAAAAAACCCTGCGCACACGCCGGAAGGCCAGCCGTTTGGCTGGAAGCGGCAGGAGTTGTCCGGCCGCATCGGCGATCTGCTGGCTTTCGTCAACAAGGAATTGCTGCCGTACCTGCACCAGCTCGACGTGTCGCCGGATGGCCGGCCGAATCCGTCGGCGTCGCCCCGGCAGCGGGTGATCGGCCGCATCATGACCGCGGTCGAACACGTGCGGGTGGATTCGGAAACCAATTTCAAGGACATCCTCGACCGCATCGACGCGATCAGCATCGAACATATCAACGACACGCATTTCTTCACGCTGTCGCAGGC
>JBOHYW010000313.1:0-3435 GCA_050738155.1 Rhodanobacteraceae bacterium | reverse complement strand
CCACCCCGCGCCACGTCCCGGCGAAGATCCTTCAGGTCGCCGACATTCCACGCACGATTTCAGGGAAAATTTCCGAACTCGCCGTGCGCGCCGTGATCCACGGCGAACCGGTCAAGAACACCGATGCACTGGCAAATCCAGGGACACTGGCACTCTACGCAACATTGCGTGGCGACCTGGAGTCCTGAGCGAGCCGCATTACGGCTGCAAACGCGGTATCGTGCGTGCCTGGAACAGGTGGCGCAAATCAGGATGTCGACATGTTGACGCCCGTAATCCTCAGCGGCGGCAGTGGAACGCGGCTGTGGCCGCTTTCACGCAAGAATCTGCCCAAGCAATTCCTGGCTCTGAGCGGTGCTTCCACACTGTTCCAGCAAACCGTCGCGCGCACCCGCGAGCTGGCCGATATCGGTCCACCGATCGTGGTGTGCAGCGATGAACATCGATTTCTGGTCGCCGAACAGTTGCGCGAAATCGACATTCACGGCGCATCGATTCTGCTGGAGCCGATGCCGCGCAACACCGCGCCGGCGATCGCTCTCGCGGCGTGGCAAGCGCTGACCGGCGATGCAGACGCGACACTGCTGGTATTACCGGCCGACCACCTGATCGGCGACACCGCCAGCTTTGCCGACGCAGTCGGCAAGGCATTCCCCTCGGCGGAAGAAGGCTGGCTGGTCACCTTCGGCATCAGACCGGATGCGCCGAAAACCGGTTTTGGTTATATCAGACGGGCCGAGTCCATCGGCGACGACTGTTTTCGAGTCGAACGCTTCGTGGAAAAGCCTGATGCCGCCAAGGCAAAACAGTACGTCGATGCAGGCGACTACGAGTGGAACTCGGGCATGTTCCTGTTCAAGGCAGCGCGCTATATCGAGGAGTTGCAACAGCACGCACCGGCAATGCACGCGGCAAGCAAGGCCGCGTTTGATGCGGCCAAGGCTGATCTGGATTTCGTGCGCATCGACAAAGACGCGTTCGCGACTTCACCCGACAATTCCATCGATTATGCCGTAATGGAAAAGACTTCACGGGCCGCCGTGGTCCCCGTTAGTTGCGCCTGGAGCGATATTGGTTCATGGGACGAACTCTGGGCTGCTTCGGAACGGGATCGCGACGGCAACCGTCTGGAAGGCGACGTGATCGCCATCGACAGCCGCAACTGCTTCGTGCGCGGCACGGACAGGCGGCTGATTGCGGTACTGGGGATCGAGGACATCGTGATCGTCGATACACCCGACGCCGTACTGGTCGCGCCGCGCGCGCGCGTTCAGGAGGTCAAACAACTGGTGGACAAGATCAAATCCGCCGGGCGCCAGGAGCACATGTTTCACCGCAAGGTGTACAGACCCTGGGGCAGCTACGATTCCATCGACATGGGCGAGCGCTTCCAGGTCAAGCGCATCATCGTGAAACCCGGCGCCGCTCTCAGTCTGCAAAAGCACCGGCATCGCGCCGAGCATTGGGTCATCGTCTCAGGTACCGCCGAAGTCACCCGCAACGATGAAGTATTCCTGCTGGCGGAGAACGAAAGCACCTTCCTGCCGCTGGGCGCGGTGCATCGCCTGCGCAACCCGGGCAAGACACCGCTGGAACTGATCGAAGTGCAATCCGGCAGCTACCTCGGCGAAGACGACATCGTGCGGCTCGAGGACGTCTACGGCCGGGCTTGAGATCGCCCGACGCAGCAACGGCGGTCCACTCGAAACGTCATTCGATTGCGCAGGTTTCAGCCACGTGATGCGGTGGTGGAGGCGCCAACTTTACGACCGAAGCTGCAACAGACGGGGCTCTCGTCACTCGGAATGACCGTAGCCCGACGAGCCGCGAACCTTGGCGGAGAGACCAAGCGCTCCGAGGAGCACGTGCCCTGCGAACACACAGGGCTGCGATTGCGCGCCGGTGGCGTCGAAAGTTTCATTTCGCTGTAGTGCGGTGCATACTCGCCGATCGGAAACTGAAAGGGACCCCGCAAAAGGAGACTGACTATGAAAGTGCTGATCCTCGGTGGCGATGGCTTCTGCGGCTGGCCCACGGCACTGCACCTTTCGGCCCAGGGACACGAGATTGCCATCGTGGACAATCTGTCGCGCCGCAACATCGACAACGAACTGGAGACCAATTCGCTGACCCCGATCCGGCCGATGAGCGAACGCCTGGGTGCATGGAAGGAAGTTTCTGGCAGGGAGATTGCCTTTCACAACTTCAATGTCGCGGTGAATTACCAGCGGCTGCTGGATTTTCTGAACGGCTGGCATCCACACGCCATCGTGCATTTTGCCGAGCAGCGCGCCGCGCCCTATTCGATGAAGAGCAGTTGGCACAAGCGTTACACCGTCAACAACAACCTGAACGCCACCAACGACGTGCTGGCGGCGGTGGTCGAAAGCGGACAGGACATCCACATCGCGCACCTGGGCACCATGGGCGTTTACGGCTACGGCACCGCTGGCATGAAGATTCCCGAGGGCTACCTCAAGGTCAAGATCGAAACCGAGGATGGCAAACTGGTCGACAACGAAATTCTGTATCCGGCCAATCCGGGCAGCATTTACCACATGACCAAGACACAGGACCAACTGTTGTTCTTTTACTACAACAAGAATGACAAGGTTCGCGTTACCGACCTTCACCAGGGCATCGTCTGGGGCACGCAAACCGAACAGACCAAACTGGACGAACGCCTGATCAACCGCTTCGATTACGACGGCGATTACGGCACCGTGTTGAACCGCTTCCTGATGCAAGCTGCCATCGGTTACCCGCTGACGGTACACGGCACGGGTGGACAGACCCGCGCTTTCATTCACATCCAGGACACAGTTCGCTGCATCCAGCTGGCGCTGGAAAATCCTCCGACCAAGGGCGAGCGCGTGCAGATCTTCAACCAGATGACGGAATGCCACCGTGTGCGCGAACTGGCCGGGATGATCGCTGATCGCACCGGCGTGAAGATCGATCGCATTTCCAATCCACGCAACGAGGATGATGAGAACGACCTGTATGTGGCCAACGACCGCTTCCTGCGCATGGGCCTCGACCCAATTACCCTGAGTGACGGACTGATGGAAGAAGTGACGGGAATCACGCGCAAGTACGCCCATCGCTGCGACCGCAGCAAAATTCCATGCGTCTCTTACTGGAGCGCGCGTGCCAAGGACCAGGCAAACAAACAGCAGACGAAGGAACCCTCGCGATAAGCACGACGGTCGTTCAAGATCGAGCCGGATTCGCGGCACCGTCCAGAATGCGCTCAATCCAGCTTAAGGAGTCGCTTGGCGTGGAACGCGGCTGTGGACAGAAACAGCAGGCCCAGCAGGATCAGGAATACCACCCGATCGATCACGCTGGCAGCGACAATGGTCGCCGTACCCACGTGATGGAGTCGCTCGCTGAAGTACAGAAAGGATTCTCGAATGCCGATCGCGCCCGGGG
>JBOHYW010000312.1:0-3437 GCA_050738155.1 Rhodanobacteraceae bacterium | reverse complement strand
GGACAGGGCCTTCATAAAGACCTTCGAGAGAAGTGGCGTTGGACAGCCTTTCCCCGTGTCCCCGGTGGCACGAACTTGCGGGAAGCTACAGCCGCCGCATGCGGCGCGCAAGTGCCGGGAAAATCACGTTAAAGAGTGCTGTCACGCGCCTTTCAGCGTGCAGCAGTTCCCAGGATCGCGCCCGTCACGCGCGTGGTGGAAGTGCCGGCAAGGTCACGGTCAGGATGGACAGAAATGGGGCGAATCCCGCCGCGGACGCGACACGCGGCGCTGGCGCCTATGGCGCAGTCTCGAACGACTTGAAATTCCTGTAGCGGAACGCGCCGATCACGACGCCGACCAGCAGCCACGCGCCTCCGAACACGAACGTGGTGCGGTCGAATCCCGACCAGACGAACGCGACAATGGCGAGACCGAGTCCGGGAAACACCAGATAGCTGAAGACGCGCCGGTGTTGCTTGCGCTTGAGGTAGAAGAACACGAACACCGTGACATTGAGCAGCATGAAGGCGGTCAGCGCGCCGAAGTTGACCAGCTTCACCAGGACTTCCTCGGGCACCCCCAGCGCCACCACGATGGAAAGCACCGCCACCAGCAGGGTCGCGTTGATCGGCGTTTTGAGGCGCGGATGCACCCGCGCCAGGAAACCGGAGCCGGGCAGCGCCCGATCGCGTCCCATGGAATACAGGATCCGCGCGATCGCCAACTGCGCGGACAAAGCGTTGGCGATGCCGGACGAGATGACATTGACGATGAGCAGCAGCACGTACAACCACGCGCCGCCCACCTGTCGCCCGATGTCGAAAAACCCGAGCTGTGCGTCGAGGGAGCGGTAGTCCGGGTGCGCCAATGCGGCGAGGTAGGTCTGCGCCATGAAGATCACGCCCAGCAGCAGCAACACCAGCACGGTCGCATTGCCGACCGTCCTGCGCGGATTGCGGGTTTCCTCGGCCAGCGTGCTGATTGCGTCGAACCCCAGGAAGCTCAACACCGCGATCGACGTGGCGCTGGCGACGAAGCCCGCATTCAAGTGTTGCGGCTGGAAGAACGGCGCGATCGACCAGCCGCCAGCGCCGTGTTTCGCGACGAACACGAAGTGGACGGCGAACGCGAGGAAAACCGCGAGGGCCGCCAACTCCAGGACGAGCAGGAAAAAGTGCGCGCGTGCCTGCAGCGTGATGCCGAGGACATTGACCGCGGTGTTGAAGCCCATGAAGGCCAGCACCCACGGCCAGGCCGGCACCGCCGGCAGCAGGCCGCGCAACCACGTGGCGCTGAACGCATACAGCAGCGCGGGCACCAGCAGGTAGTCGGCAAGGATCATCCAGCCGGCAAGAAAGCCGAGATACGGGTGCCAGCCCCGTTGCACGTAGGAATAGACCGAACCGGCAACCGGAAACACGCCGCTCAGCCGCTTGTAGCTCAACGCGGTGAACAGCATCGCCACCACGCCGATCAGGTACACCAGCGGCACCATGCCGTGGCTTTCCTGCGCGACGAAGCCGTACAGCGCCATCGGCGCGATCGGCACCATGAAGATCATGCCGTACACCACGAGGTGCCGCAGGCCGAGCGCGCGATTGAGTCGCGGACGCGATTCGGTGTCATTCATCGCGCTGGCATCCGAGGAGAGCGCCATGGACGGCGCGAGTTGATCCAGCTCTCCTGTAACACGAAGCGAAAGCTGGATTCCGGGCTCTGCCCGCGGTGAAGCTGCGGGCAGCCCCGGAATGACGATGTCTTTGTGAGGTCTCCGTCGCGCGCGGCAACCTTCAGGTTCGCGTAGTTTTGCAACAAGGCCCAGGTCAGAGGGTGATACCGACACAACGTATCCATTACCGAGTCTCGAAGCAGTGAACGTCAGGACCTTGCGCTCGCCACATCCCGCAGGAAATCCAGCAACCCGGATACGTAGCGGACTTGGTCGTCATACATCGCCATGTGGCTGCCATTGGGACAGTGCAGGTAGCGCCCCTGCGGCAGCGAGTGCGCCATCGCCTCCATGAATTTCGGATCCATGGTGTCGTGCGCGGCGCCGATCGTGAGCGTGGGCACGCGAATGCGCGGCAGGTCGGCGGTGCGCTCCCAGTGCAGGAGCTTGCCGCTGCCACCGAGTTCGCTCGGCCCCTGCATCGGCACGTAGATCTTCGCGTTGATGTGAGCGAACGTGCGCAGCACCGGATCGGGCCACTGCGCGTACGGCAAGCGCAGTATGTGGTGCTCGTAGTGATGGGGAATGAGCAATTCCACGTAGCGCGGATTGTCGTAATCCCCGGCCGCTTCGAGGGCCGTGATTTCCGCCAGCACCTTTGCCGGGATGTCCGGCATCAGCACTTCCTTCGCGTAGCGGTTGTACGCGGGAAAGCTGCTCATCATGTTGGAAATGACGAGGCCCTTCAGGTGCTGCTGGTAGCGCAGTGCGTACTCGATGGCGAGGATGCCGCCCCACGAATGGCCGAGCAGGAAAAAGTTCTCGCGATCGAGCCAGAGCGCCTTGCGCACCTGTTCGACCTCGTCGACGAAGCGCGCGGTTTCCCAAAGATTGGGGATGTCCGGCTGGCTGCTGCGGAGCGAACCCAACTGGTCGTAGTAGTAATACTCGACGCCGGCCCGCGGCAGGTAGCTGTCGAAGCACTCGAAATACTCGCTCGTGCAACCGGGCCCGCCATGCAACAGCAACAGCTTGACGCGCGGATTTTCGCCACAGCGCCTGGTCCAGACCTGGAACTTCCCGTAGGGCGTCTCGACCGGAATCAGCCGGGCGCCGCCACTCCAGGCATCGGCGCGGCGGTTGCGGATGGCTTGCACGTCGATGGTCTCAAGGTTGGGCATGTGGCACTCTGGGTGGCACGGATCGGCCATCAGCGGGTTCCGGGTAGGGCCTTGGCGTCGGTGGTGGTGGGCAGGCCGACCTCCTTGCAGAAGCGGCGAACCATGATCCGGGCTGGTAGCGCAGGATCAACGAATCGTTCAATACAGGATGATCCCCGGATCGCGGAAGGACGAATCGCGGTTGATAACCTTCGAACCCGGGAACTGCGACAGTGCGGTGATCCGGTCTTCGGACATCCCGTCGGAGAAATACCTCTCATCCCCAGAAGATGACGCGCAGGACCGCGAAGGCCGATCTCGGGCTTGCCGCGCGTCGTTGCAAATTGATTGGAGGTTGACCCATGAAAAAGAAAACCGATTCCCGCTTTGCCGACAGCCGCGTGATCAAGGGCAGCGGCAACGTGTTCATCGATCTCGGTTTTGACGAAGCCGAGGCGCAAATGATGGCGCTGCGCGTGGAATTGATGGCCCGCCTGCGCGACTGGCTTGTCACGGAAGGCCTGACCCAAGCCGAAGCGGCTGCGCGGCTGCACGTCACGCAGCCGCGCGTGTCGGCGCTGGTCAAGGGTGCGTGGAAGGATTTCAGCGTGGACATGCTGCTGACG
>JBOHYW010000311.1:0-3457 GCA_050738155.1 Rhodanobacteraceae bacterium | reverse complement strand
ATGCCGAGTTGGCGAAGCTCGGCCGCACCGCTCCGACCGCCCGCCATCTGCAGCACGTACGCGGGGTGGGTCCGATCATCTCCACGGCCATGGCCTGCAAGGGGCTGAACCCGGACAACTTCGCCAAGCAACGCCAGTTTGCCGCCTGCTTTGGCATCGTGCCCAAACAACACAGCAGCGGCAACAAGATCCGCTTGGGCGAGATGACCCGGTCGGGCGATACCTATCTGCGCAGCATCCTGATCGAGGGTGCGCACGCGGTGATCCAGCAGATCCGCAGCGATGCCAGCGATCCCTACAGCCGGCGCATCCAGCGCTGGGTGCGACGCTGTGGCACCCAGGGCGCGGCGGTACGCCTGGCCAACCACAACCTGCGCGTCATCTGGGTGTTGCTCAAGCACCCGGAGCGGCCGTTCCACAGCAACCCCGGCCTGCGCGCGCCAACGGAGATCGCTATGCCTTGATGCCGCACCCCCGATCCCGGCCTGCCCTGAGCGTGGGGCTTGGCCGGCTGCCGTCAACGGCTTCGCAAGTGCTGACGCACCGTTGACCGCAGCCGGCCAAGCCCCGGAATGGTCGGCAGCCCGCGATCGGAAGCCCGGCCGATCCCGGCACCCACGCTCCCGCGTCCCCGCTTACCCTTTGCGCGCGACCGCTGCTGCCCCGCTCGAACCATCAGGTCAGACCATCGCGGACCCAGGCCTTGGCTCCTACCGGCTCTTGCAGCCTCCGTGTCATTGGCCGTCCCGCGAGCTCATCCGATGCTGGCCCGTGACCCGTAGGGTCACCTTTGTCGAGGCCTCATACATAGACGCAGCCCGTGCGTTCGAGTCCCCACAGCGGTTGACTTCAGGGGCGAGTCCATACATAGGAGCCGGCGTGCAGGCGACCGCGGTGGCAGGACGCCGAACGAACACCTGCGCAGCTAAAAGCTTGTCATTCCGGGGCACCCTGCAGCTCTATCGCAGGGCGAACCCGGAATCCAGCTTTCCGACCAGTGAATTGAAAGCTGGATTGCGGTGCGGCCCGTCAGAAGCCGCAGGCCGCCCACGGAATGACGAGCTATGTAGCTGAAGATTGTCGCTGACCAGGCCCCTCCCACCGCTTGGCGCGGCGTAGCCAAAGCACCGACCCGACGTGGTGCGCCATTACGTTCGTGGTGACTGCCCTACGGCTCCCCGACCGGTACAATCGCCCCATGCCTGCGCGATCGCCCGGAGGCCTCCGTGGCGGGAATTGACCAACACATGCTGGCGCCCTTCGCACGCAAGTACGTGTGGTGGAAATCGCCCGAACAATCAGTGCGGCACCCCCAGCGCGTCGTCGCCCAAGTGATGAACATCGGCGATTACGGTGATGTGCAGCGGCTGGCACGCCTGATTGGCGAGGCCGGCTTTAAGGACGCCATTGCCCACGCGGAAGCCGGCCCGTTCAACGCCCGCTCGTGGGCCTACTGGCACTACCGCCTCGCGTTGGCCCGGCCCGGGCGGTTGCCGCCAATGCCGCGGCGCTGCGTCACGGGACGGCGCGGCGCACGTTCCGGCCGAGGCTTGGCATCCTGCCAGCGCCGCAAAGGGCGTTGTGGGGCGAGCTGGCCCCGGCGGCGCGGCTTGGGTTCGTGCTCTATGGTCTCACCGCCGTGGCGTTGCGCGTGGGTCATCGCGCATCGGCGGATTTCGATTTTTTCACCGACCGCGTGCTCGATCACCGCACCCTGCGCACCGCCATGCCTTGATTGCAAGCATCGCAGTCGCTGCAGGAATCGGCCGACACGCTCACCGTAATGACAGGGTCCGCGTCGGCCGGCGCATCCGGCGTGAAGATTTCCTTCTTCGGATCGATTGGTTTCGGCCGTGTCGGCACGCCCGACATCACGGATGCTGGCGTCATGCAGGTGGCGTCACTCGACGATCTGATGGGCACCAAGCTGAAGGTCATCCTGCAGCGCCTGGAAGGCAAGGATTACCTCGACATCGCCGCGATGCTCGACGCGGGCGCGGCCTTGGCGACCGGGCTTGCCGCGGCGAAGGCGTTGTTCGGCACGGCATTCCAGCCGAGCGAAAGCCTGAAGGCACTCACCTGGTTCGAGGGCGGTGACCTGGACACCGTGCCCGACCCGACACGAACCACGTTGTCCCGCGCCGCTACCGCGGTGGTTGCGGTACCCTTGCGCACTCGGGAATCCACCGATCGCCAAAGCAATGCCGGGAAAGATCATCCGCAGCAAGGCCGACCTCGCCATCAACGGCGCGCCGCCGGTATTCGCCGAGCCGTTGCACGTGGGCCGGCCGAACGTCTGCAACCGCGAAGCGTTCCTCGCGCGCGTCGGGCAAATCCTCGACAGCAAGTGGCTGACCAACAATGGCCCGGTGGTGCAGGAGTTCGAGCGGCGCGTCGCGGAATACCTCGGAGTGAAGCATTGCGTGGCGATGTGCAACGGCACGATCGCGCTCGAAATCGCGATCCGCGCGCTGGGGCTCACCGGCGAAGTGATCGTCCCGTCGTGGACCTTCGTCGCGACCGCGCACGCGTTGTACTGGCAAGGCATCACGCCGGTATTTGCCGACATCGACCCAGCGACCCACAACCTCGACCCGGATGCTGTGCGCCACATGATCACGCCGCGCACCACCGGCATCATCGGGGTGCACGTGTGGGGACGCCCGGCACCGATCGATGAACTGCAGGCCATCGCCGACGAACATGGCCTGCAACTGATGTTTGATGCCGCCCACGCGTTCGGCAGCACCTGCAAGGGCCGGATCATCGGACGCTTTGGGCGATGCGAGGTCTTCAGCTTCCACGCGACCAAGGCCTTCAACACCATGGAAGGCGGCGCGGTCACCACCAACGACGACGAACTGGCCGAAGCGCTGCGCCTGATGCGCAACTTCGGGTTCAAGGGCTACGACAACGTCATCCACCCCGGCACCAACGGCAAGATGATCGAGATGTGCGCGGCGATGGGCCTGGCCAACCTCGACACCTTCGACAACATCGTCGCGGTGAACACCCGCAACCACCGCGCCTATCGCGACGTGCTATCGGGCATACCCGGCATTTCGGTCCTCGACTACGACCCGGCCGAACGCAACAGCCACCACTACGTGGTGATCGAAGTCGATGAACGCTGCGCCACGCCGCGCGACCAGATCGTCGACGCCCTGCACGCGGAGAACGTCCTCGCCCGCAAGTACTTCTGGCCGGGATGCCACCGAATGCAGCCGTATCACGACCTGTTCCCACATGCGGGGTTGATGCTGAAACGGACCCGCGAACTCGCGGACAAGGTGATCGTGCTGCCGAATGGGACGAGTTTGCCGAACGGGGCGACCACGCTGATTTCGGACCTGTTGAAGCGCCTTGCGCTCGGCGCATGCGAAGCGTGAGTGAGCGATGGAATTCTTTCCGGCGCTCAGCCCCTGTCCGCTGCAGTCGTTGCCGACAATGGCAGAAG
>JBOHYW010000310.1:0-3470 GCA_050738155.1 Rhodanobacteraceae bacterium | reverse complement strand
GAATTCCACAGGAACACCGCATACTGCGTATTCGTGAACAGGAAGGTGATGTGCTTGATCGTGGGCGGCAGGTTGAACAGGAACGGATCGTTGGCGACGTTATACAGGTCGCCGTTCTGCTTGAACGCCGATATCACCATGTAGACCGCGGGGAAGATCGCAAAGACCGCGAACAGCACCATCCCCAGCCAGAAGCCCGAGCGACGCAGCATCCTGTTGAATGTCGGCACCGTGGCCTCCTATTCGTTCTCGGTGCGATAGGCCGCGCGCAGCCCGAAGATCGCGACTGCCAGCAGGATCGGGAACATGAATAGGGAAATGGCCGCACCTTCGCTCAGCGAACCGCCCTCGACACCCTTCAGGTACGCCCAGTAGGGCAGGAGTTGCGTCGAATAGCCGGGGCCGCCGTGCGTCGTGATCGCCACGATCGCCATGTCGCCGAACACCAGCAGCGCCGCGAACACTGCCACGACGAGAAGGATCGGCCGCAGCGCCGGCACGGTGATGCGGAACAGCACGCGGAAGAACCCGGCGCCATCCACCTGCGCCTGCTCGTAGATGTCCTGCGGAATCGCCGTGCGCGCCGCCAGCACGATGATCGTGGCCAGCGGAAGAAACCGCCACACGTTGATGACCGTGATCGCACCCAGGCCCAGCCACTCGCGGCCGTAGTAGTACATGTGCTGCGCCGGGCCGAAGATCGTTCCCGGTCCAAGCAGGTGGACTTGCCGCAGTATCCAGTCCACCGGGCTGAATTCCGAGTCGAGCAGCCACAACCAGTTGACCGCCGCGAGCGATACCGGCATGGCCCACGGCAGGATGAAGAGGATCTCCCAGAACCATTTGCCACGGAAGTCGCGTACCAGCAGTTCGGATTCCGCGGTGGCGAGGACAATGACCAGGACCAGTGTGGCCGCCGTGACGATCACGCTGTTGCGCAACGCGGTCGGAAAAGCCGACTCGTGCACGACCGAAAAATAATTCTGCAGCCCCACGAATCCGTGGATGCTCGGGTCACCGATGGTTGCGCTACTGAGACTGAGGGCAATCGCAAGAACGAACGGCACGCCGACCAGCGCGACAATGTAAATGACCGCCGGCGCCAGCATCAGGCCACCGAGCACGCCATCCCGATCACTGACACGGACACGCGGATGACCAGCGGAACCCTGCACCACCCGCGAATCAGACACCGCTGCCATTGGTAATCCTGTTTCCGGTGGTCGCATCGAAATAACGCAGCGCCGCAGGTTCCACCACGAATTCGGCCGCCTCGCCGACACGCAGCGTACCCATCTCGGCGGCGCTCAGCCGTGCCAGCAACTTGTGTTCGTCTGGACTGCCTTGGACGTGCGCATAGGCTTGCCAATCAGCGCCCAGGAACTCGAGCTCGATGATCCTGACGGACAGGCGCATCGCGTCACGCGGTGCCGCGTTCGCCGATGCGACGTGCACGCTTTCGGGTCGAAACCCGATCACGTGACCATCCCGCCTCAAGAGGTTCATCGGTGGCGTTCCCAAAAACGACGCGACGAACGTATCCGCAGGGTTCGCGTAGAGCTCCTGCGGCGTACCAACCTGGCGCACCTGGCCGCTCTTCATGACGGCGATGCGGTCTCCGAGGCCCATCGCTTCAAGCTGATCATGCGTCACGTAGACGGTGGTGATGCCGGTCCGGTCATGGAGCTGGCGCAGTTCGCCGCGTGCCATCGCGCGGACCTGGGCATCCAGCGAACTGAGCGGCTCGTCGAAGATGAACAGGGTCGGATCACGAACCAGCGCGCGCGCCAACGCGACCTTCTGCTTTTCGCCACCCGACAGTCGCGAGGGCCGCCGCTTCAGCAACGACTCGACGCCCATCAGCTTGGACGCCCACTGCACCTTCTGCTCGCGTTCGGCGCGCGGTGTGCGCCGCGTCTTCAACGGGAACGCGATGTTCTCCGCCACCGACATGTGCGGGTACAAGGCGTAACTCTGGAACACCATCGAGACATTGCGCAGGCGCGGGGGCAGAGCGGTGACCACTTCCCCCCCGATCAGAATGTCACCCTTCGTGGGTGGCTCCAGCCCCGCGATCATCCGCATCGTCGTACTTTTCCCACACCCCGACGGGCCGAGGATGGCGAGAAACTCGCCATCCGCGACCTCGAGATTGATGCCGTCTACTGCATGGACCCCACCATAGTGTTTCTCGATTCCCCGCAGTTCCAGTGTCGCCATCAGTCAGGATTCCATCGTCGATCTACTTGGCCGGGCAGCCCACGAAGCCAAGCTTCTTCCACTTGGCGACTATACGCTTGACCTGCTGGGCAGTGCCCTTGACGGCCTGTTCCGGGGTCTTCTGGCCGCGCGCCGCCTGCGCGAACATCGTGGTCAGGAGGTGGGTGTTGTAGACCTCGCTCACCGCCGGGTTGGAAGATCCCGGCCAACCGGGCCACGCGGTCCACTGGCTGGCGTTCGCCAACACCTCGAGTTTGTCCGGGGGCTGCGAGCCGAACGGATCATGCGCGAGCCAGCCTTCCTTCGCGAACAGTTGCGGCACCTGTTTCGGAAACGCAGGAAAGTCGTAAAGCTCGCTTTCGTAGGTGCCCCAGCTTGCATTGGCCGTGAGGTCGAGCAGGAACTTTTCCGCGGCGAGCTTGGTTTCCTTGTCGGTCACGTACTTGGGCATCACGTAGATCAGCCACACGTGCGAGGTCTGGTGCACGTCGCCGGTCGGTCCCCTGAGGCCCGGCGAGAATCCCGTGTCGGGCGCCGTCGCGTTGTGCTGCGCCAGCGCGGTCCGGTAGAACGAAATCGAGTTCTGGATGTAGGACGCCTGGCCCGAAATGAACGCCTGGTTGTTCGACGCCGGGTTCCACGCGAACACTTCCGGCGTCTCAGCATCCTTGAACAACTGGACCTGGTACTTCACCGCATCGATCACCTGCGGTGAATCCAGCGCGACGTTGCCGCACTTGTCGAACACCTTGCCGCCGTAGGACCAGATCAGCGAGCGGGCGTAGAACTCCGAATCGAGCTCCGGCGACATCCCCACGCCGACCGGGATCCCGGTCGTCTTGAAGATTTCCGTGCCGCCCTTCAGGAGGTCCGCGTAGGTGTGCGGACCAGTGGGATAGCCGACCTTCTCCCACAACGAAACGCGATAGTCGCCTGGGTCGGGCACCCAGGCATGGCAGTAGCCGTACCACTCGTGCTTGATCGGCAGATAGGTCTGGCTGGTGCAAATTTCCTCCGCCTTGCCAAAGGCCTTTTCCGCTGCCTTGTTGACGGCGTCCAGGTTTTGCAGGCCCTGAATGAAGGAAGCCGGCGGCGAGACCATCTCGAACAGCGCCGAGCCCTTGCTGGCCGCAATGGCTGCCGACAAGGTGGGCACCAAGTCACCGAGATTGATGTGGTTCACCACGACCTTGACGTTGTTTTTCTTGCCCCATTGCTGGGCATACTGGTCGAACCACTTGTCGTAACGC
>JBOHYW010000309.1:0-3495 GCA_050738155.1 Rhodanobacteraceae bacterium | reverse complement strand
TGTATGTGGTGCGCACGGCGCGGGAGAGAACGTCCAACCAACGACGAGTTTGGCCTCCCCGACCCCGCCGGATCCAACTGAGCGATGCAACCTTTCCTGCGTACCGCGGCAATCACGATAACCCACTTCGAAACAGGTTCGCCCCATCGCAAGGCGGTTGACGGCATGCATACCGGAGAGCAGTACCACGATTTCATGCTGACCTCGCAGCGAGACCTGGAGGTGCGCGGCAGATTTCAAAGAATGGCGCTGGAGCTGTTGCCCGTGGGAGCGGAGGTGCTGGATTTCGGTGCGGGCACCGGTATCGACGCCAAGTTTTATGCTGCCAACGGGCATCTGACTTTCGTATATGAACCATCGCAAGCCATGCTTGATTATCTGGTGCGGCATTGCCGCGACGAAATCGCCTGCAACACCATCATCTCGGTCACACGGCCCCTCACACGCAAGGTGCAGGCAATCACGGCGAATTTCGCGGTTCTCAACCACATCGTGGATCACGGTTCGTTGTTCGAAGAATTCTCGCGTGTGATCGACCGGGGGGGGGTTGTCCTGGCCAGCATGCTGAGTCCCTGGCACCTCGGTGATGCACGCTACCGCTGGTGGTGGGCGAACCTGCTGAACCTTGTGCAAAAGGGCTGCTACCCCAGCCCTGGTGAAAGCCGCATCCATCGTTTTGCGCCGAACGCCGTGGCGCGCGCGGCTGCGCCGTATTTCCGGCTGGAGCGTCTCATCCCGCGTGGTTTCGGATTGGCCTCTCGTCTTTACGTGTTTCTGCTTTTCCGGCGGGTGTGAAATGTGGAAGGACTGGATAAGACCGTTCGTGCGCCCACTGCCGCAATGGTCTCCGGTTGCCGTGACTCCACCGCAAACGCGCGTCACCGCATCCTTGCACTGGGACGGCGAATCAGCGGATGTCACGGCGGATCACACCGTGGCTTCGCTCAAGCCACTGACGATCGCGACCAGCATTGATGCCGGCCAGCATGCCGTACTCAAGTACCACGATCACGCCACCGGAAAGCTTCTCGGCGTCTTGCGGCTGGTGCGAACGGCATCATCAGTTGCCGCTGCAGAGAAATCACCCGTCTTCTATCACGTTGCAGCAGGCGAACATCGCTGTCTGAGCTGGCCGCGGCGATCGTGGAATGCCTGGCTGCAGAACCGAGCCATGTTGAAAAATCGCTCACCGCACGGCTCGGGCATGGAGCCCGCCCGGGCCCAGCAACTGATGATCGCCTACCTGTGTCCGCGGCCGGTCGTGCTGGTTTCCGTCGAGGCAGCCGGGCACCACAATATTTTCCCGATGGACCTGATCGGTCCACTGCAGCGAAGCGGATTCTTTTCGCTGGCGCTGAGGAGCACCAATGTATCCGCACCCATCATGCGTGAAGTGCGTCGGGTTGCCTTGTCGGGCATTCCCGCGACGATGAAAACGACCGTTTACAAGCTCGCCGAGCATCACAAGCGGCCGCTCGATGGTTGGAATGAACTTCCATTCCCTGTGCGACCGTCGCGGGAATTCGGCATCCCGGTGGTGGCCGAAGCACTGCGCATTCATGAACTGACGATCCTGCACCACCAGGAAATCGGCTCGCACACTTTTTTCCTTGCCCATGTCGTTTCCGACGAAAACCCTGCGGAAGGCACGCAACTGCATCACACCGCAGGTTTTCATCAGGCCTGGCGACGCCGGTCGGGAACCCCATTTACGGAAGCCTAGGGCCGATAGCCAACGAGCGTTGGATGGATCAATTTCGACTTGTGTCGATCCCAAGTGGGCAGTTCACTCGTGCTTGCGCATCGCGGCGGGCGCGGCTTCTTCGAATGCCAGGTCTTGCCGGAATACCTCCTCCGCGCGTGCCGGCAGTCCGGTACTGCGCCGCAGCCTGCTGCGCAGACGAAGGAATGGACGCTCAATCAGGAACCAGGACGCCAGCGCCGCAAGGAAAGCAAACACCAGGTTTTGCGGAAAGGCATCCATCCAGGCCCTGGATTGGTAATCGAGGAAAAGTTCTTGCCACAAGTACAGCGAGTAGCTCACCACGCCAAGGAATACAATCGGGTTCCAGTTCAGGAAGCGCCCGGTCAACGAGCCCGCATGACGTGTACTCGATTCGATCAGCAACGCGATGCACACGTTCATCACGGGTGAGCCCAGCAGTATCGCCGCTGTATGGTTGCCCATGCGATTGATCAGCAACACCAACGGTATCGCCAGCGCCAGCCAGCGACTGGCGGTCAGTCGCAGATACCACGTTCGGGTCAGTAACCATGGTCGCAGCAGTGCCAATGCACAACCCACAGCCAGGTAATCGAACATGGCAGGAAAGCTTTTCATCATGGCGCCGAGCGCGTGTGGGTCGACGCGGAAAATCCACTCAAGGATGGCCACGCGCACCAACGGGCCGGCAAAGATCGCTGCGATTGCAAGGATCAGCGCGCGACGTTCCCGCAACACCAACAGCGTCAGCGGCCACAAGAGATAAAACTGCTCCTCAATCGACAACGACCAAAGGTGCCCCGTCCGCCAGGGAGGGTGTGGCATGTAGTTGACCGTATAGGTGAGTGCGAAAGCAAAATCCCGCCCCGTCAGGTGTATCGCACCCAACCACACCGCGATTGCCAGAACCAGAATGAACGCATAAAACGCGGGGAAAATGCGCAATACCCGGCGCAGGTAGAACCGTTTGAGCGAGATCGTCCCCGTCGTCTCGCGCTCACGCATCATCAGTGAGGTGATGAGGAACCCGGAAATCACGAAAAACACCAGTACGCCGAGATGGGCGACATCACCGAACCAGCTGCCGTACTTTCCGACAATCGAGACGGGGAAATCGCGCGTGCTGCTGGCGTGCCCGTAAAGCACCATCAGAATCGAGATTGCCCGGATTCCGTCCAGTGACGGGATGCGCCCACCTGTCGAGGCCGACATCCTCGCCTACCGTGTCATTGAAGGATGAAACTGCGGAAGGCCATCGCGGGGCCTGCTGAAAATCCCGGCGACGGAGCGCATAGCTCGTCGGCGGGATCGCACAGCCGCGTCAATCCCGCGAAATCCCAGGCGTTCATGTATCTCCGCAAACGTTCGCCCCATGTGCCGCGGAAGATGCACTCCTGCAAGTAGCATTCGTCCGCCGCGGCGAGCGATTGGGTGCGCTCGATCATCCGTGTTCGCAGTCACGTCGCGCAAGGCCGCCTGATGCAACCAGCCGGCAAGCGCGCGCACCGCGGCGAAAATCGCGTTCGCTGCTGCGGTAACATTCCCGGTAATACGCCCGCACGGCTTCATTCACGCATGTTTCGAGGCGCGCATCCCACGCGAAATACATGTCAGGCACCAGCGAGCTTTGTCCCACTGCGATGCGCCCACCCGGACGCAACAGCCTTGACAGTGTTCGCACGCCGGCGGCGGGGTCGTGCAGATGATTGATGACGTTGACGGACCAGACCAGATCGAAACGGCCTTCCGCGAACGGCGGCTGCAGCATGTCG
>JBOHYW010000308.1:0-3559 GCA_050738155.1 Rhodanobacteraceae bacterium | reverse complement strand
ATCCAGACGCTGCCTGGTGCGAATGCGTTGACGGTCGCGAAGGCCGTGCGTGCCGAGATGGCCCAACTGCAGCCCGGCTTTCCCGAAGGCGTGTCGTGGTTCATCCCGTACAACACCACCACCTTCATCACGATCTCGATCCGGGACGTTTTGACGACCCTGGTCGAAGCGCTGATCCTGGTGTTCCTGGTGATGCTGATTTTCCTGCAGAACCTCAGGGCCACGCTGATCCCGGCCATCGTGATCCCGATCGCCCTGCTCGGCGCGTTCCTCGGCATGGAAGTGATGGGCTTCACGATCAACCAGTTGACGCTGTTCGGTATGGTGATGGCGATCGGCATCGTGGTCGACGATGCCATCGTCGTGATCGAGAACATCGAACGCATCATGACCGAGCAGGGTCTGTCGCCCAGGGATGCGGCCCGCAAGGGCATGGGGGAGATTTCCGGGGCGGTGATCGCGATCACGGTGGTGCTGCTGGCGGTATTCGTTCCGTCCGCGCTGCAGTCCGGTTCGACCGGCATCATCTACCGCCAGTTCGCGCTCACGATCGCGGTGTCGATGTTCTTCTCGGCATTCCTGGCCCTGACCTTCACCCCGGCCCTGTGCGCCAGCTTCCTGAAACCGGAACACGAAAGGAAGAAGAACATCCTGTTCCGGAAATTCAACGAGGCCTTCGGCTGGACGCACCATACCTACGTGGGCCACGTCGCTCACGCGGTGAAACATGCGCCGCGCTGGATGGCCGTGTTCGTGGTGGTGGCGGTGCTGGCCGGCTTCCTGTACATCCGCCTGCCCGGGAGTTTCCTGCCGCAGGAAGACCAGGGTTACCTGATGGCCATGGTGCAACTGCCGCCGGGTGCCACCAAGCAACGCAGCGAGGCCGTAATGCGCCAGATGTACGCGGTGCTGAAGAAGGATCCCGCCATCGAGAACGTGATGCAGATCGTCGGTTTCAGTTTCGTAGGCTCCGGCGAAAACAACGGCATGGCGTTCATCCAGCTCAAGAACTGGGGCGATCGCAAGTACACCGCGGAACAGTTGATCCCGCGCCTGAACGCGCAATTCCACCAGCAAATCCGGGACGGAACGATCGTCGTCGTGAATCTGCCCACGGTGCACGGCATTGGCCAGTTCGGCGGATTCGACATGTATCTCGAAAACCGCAGCGGCTCGGGCCGTTCGGCGCTCGATGCGGCACTCAAGACGGTGCTGGCCAAGGCCAAACAGGACAAGGCGCTGACCGAAGTGCGCCCCAACGAGCAGCCTCCCGCGCCGCAACTCGATTTCAGCATCGACCGGGTGCAGGCGGCCTCGATGGGGTTGTCGGTGACGGACATATCGAACGCGATCAGCCTGATGCTGGCACCGGTCCAAGTGGGCCAGATGTTCGCCGAGGGCCGTGTGAAGTTCGTGATGATGCAGGCCGCGGCGCCGTTCCGGATGAGTCGGGCCGCATTCAATGACTTCTACACGCCGAGCAGCACCCAGACGAATCCCGACGGCACGCCGGCGATGATCCCGATTTCCAACGTGATCAGCAGCCACTGGACGATGGTGTCGCCCTCGCTCTCGCGCTTCAACGGCTTTCCCGCGATCGAAGTCGTCGGTGATGCAGCACCCGGTTACGCGTCCGGCCAAGCCATGGATGCAATGCAGAAGATCGTCACCAAGGACCTGCCGCACGGGTTCAGCTTCGACTGGACCGGGCAGTCGTTTCAGGAGGTTGCGTCCGGCAGCGGAGCGGGCATGTTGATGGGGCTGTCGATCCTCGTCGTGTTCCTCGCCCTGGCGGCACTCTACGAAAGCTGGTCCGTCCCGATCTCCGTGCTTCTGATCGTGCCGCTGACGCTGCTCGGGGTCGTGGTGTTCACGATGGCGCGCGGCCTGACCGACGATGTGTTTTTCAAGATCGGACTCGTGACCGTGATTGGCCTCGCCGCCAAGAACGCGATCCTGATCATCGAGTACGCGGTCGATGCGCAAAAGCACGGGAAATCCCTGCGTGAGGCGGTCATCACTGCCGCACGACTGCGGTTCCGCCCGATCCTGATGACGTCGTTTGCCTTCATCCTGGGCGTGTTACCGCTGGTCATCTCGAGCGGCGCGGGTGCCAATGCGCGCCACGCGATCGGGACCGGCGTGATCGGTGGGATGCTGTTCGCGACGATCTTCGGCCTGCTGCTGATCCCGGTGTTCTACGTGACCGTGCGACGGCTGGCCGGCGACAAGCTCGACGGCACACCGCCACCGCCCGAGCCGCCAGCATTGCCTCCCCCGGACGGACCGCCCTGAGACGCCTGTATCCGGACGACCCGCGACCGTGATGTCGGTTGCAACGCCTGTATGCCAACGGCACAACGTGACCGTTGGCATAGGGACGCGTACGCGCGTGCACGCCATAATGGCGCGTTTCTGATCCGGCCGGTAGAGAAATATCGATGAGGAATCGGTTGCTGCGCGGAGCGGGCGCAACGTTGCTGGCACTGCTGGTCGGCGCATGCAGCCACTCGGCTCCGCCGGCATCCTCGCCGCCAGAAGTCGGGGTGGTGACGGCCCGTGCCATCGACCTCCCGGTGACGCGTGACTACCCCGGCCGCCTCGCGGCCACGCTGATCGCGCAGGTGCGCGCGCGCGTGACCGGCATCGTGTTGCAACGCGTCTACAAGGAAGGCAGTGACGTCAAGGCCGGCGCGGTGCTGTTCAAGATCGATCCGGCACCGCTCGAGGCCAGCCTGCGCGTGGCGCAAGGGCAGTTGGCGCAAGCCGTAGCCACGGCACACAACGCGGAATTGAATGCGACGCGCAGCAAGGCGCTCGGTTCCAAAGGTCTGCTCGCCAAGCAGGACGTCGACAACGCCGTGGCGGCCGCGGCGGAAGACCAGGCCGCCGTCAAGTCGGCGCGTGCAAACGTCGAGAACGCGCAGATCAACCTGGGGTACGCAACGATCACCGCGCCGATCAGCGGGCGCGCCGGTATCGCCAACGTCACCCAGGGCGCACTGGTCACGCCCACCGACACCAATCCGCTGACCACGGTGCAGGTGATCGACCCGATCTATGCCAACTTCAGCGAACCGATGGCAGAAGTGGAACGCCTGCGCAAGGCGGAAAAAGCCGGAAACCTGAAACTGGCCGCGCCCGACAAGGTGCAGGTACAGATCGTACTGCCCGACGGCAGCGTGTATCCACACGATGGCACGCTCGACTTCACCGATCTTGCGGTCGATCCCACCACCGGCGCGGTGGATTTGCGCGCGGTGGTGCCGAACCCGGACGAAACCCTGCTGCCCGGGATGTTCGTGAAGATCCGGCTGACGCTTGGCACCTTGCATGGTGCATTCCTGATTCCGCAGAGCGCGATCCAGCGCGACAACGACGGCGCCTACGTGCTCGTGGTCGGGGCCGACGACAAGATCGTCGAGAAACGGGTCCAGTTGGGCGACCAGCACGGCGCGGACTGGATCGTCCAGGGTGGCATCGCGGTCGGCGCGCGGGTGGTGGTTTCGGGCGTCCAGAAAGCCACGGCCGGCGAACAGGTGAAGCCGGTCCCGTACAC
>JBOHYW010000307.1:0-3569 GCA_050738155.1 Rhodanobacteraceae bacterium | reverse complement strand
GCGGGGTGCGCAACCCGATGCCGGCAGCAACCGGCATCGGGGACGTAGTCGTGGCGGACCGTGTGGTCACGACGGTGCTCAGGCTGCTGCTGTCAGGCTGCCACCAGCAATTTTATGGCACAGCCCAGAAGGCACTGCGACGAAAGCGCCCGGATCGCGGGCTTTGCTGTCCTGCCCGGCGCAGGAATGCCCCGGTGACTTGCAGTCGTTCTTGTAGGCGGCGTTGATGCCGAAGCATTCGACGAGGTGATCCTGCTTTTCCCTCGCATTCGTTTTATGCTCCTGCGCCTTGATTTGTTGCAGCGTCGTATTCATCTGTGGCGCTGCCATCGCGACTGAAGCTGCAGACGCCATGCCGAGGGTGACGGCGCAAGCCAGGGCGGATTTGAAGAGTTGATTGCTGTTCATGAGTGTCTCCATGGAGGAAAGGGCATGGCGGCGCCATGCCTACTCATGTATTCGTTGCGAACCGACGCAGGGTTACTTGTCTCACGCTTTCGACAACAAACGCCCACTCAGTGCGGCGTTCAACGCAATCACCACGGCCACGGCCAGCGCATGCGTCAACAGGTCGGTGACGGCTGTGTCGTACTCATGAAAGATCTGCAGCAGGCAGGCCGAGGCAGCCGCGCTGGCCAGGCCCAACAGTACCGCAGTGAGCACCGGGCGCAACGGGCAGGCGCGGCGCAACAGCCACACCATCAGCGCAGACAGCGGTTACGTCGATGGGTACATATGCCCTCGGTGCGATGGCCGAGAGCAACAGTGGCGTCTTTGTCGAGGAGCCCGCGCCGAATTCGACAACCACCCGCCCGCGTCCGTAGCGGTGGGGTGATTCTCTCTTTCTCCGCGCGTCGGCCCGTCCGCCAGTGCATTGATGGCTGAGCCCGGCGTCGAAGCTTCGGACGATGAAGCCGTTCCGCATGGGGATCGAGCTAGGCCTTGGCCTCCGCACGATGTGGCAGCACCCAGTCCGGTCGCACGAAATGGCAGGTATAACCATTCGGGAGTCGCTCGAGATAATCCTGGTGCTCCGGCTCTGCTTCCCAGAAATCGCCGACCGACTCGACTTCGGTCACGACCCTGCCGGGCCACAGCCCTGAGGCCTCGACGTCCGCGATCGTGTCCAGAGCTACCGCCTTTTGTTTTTCGTCCGTGAAAAAAATGGCCGATCGATAGCTGGTGCCGCGATCGTTCCCCTGACGATCGAGCGTCGTCGGATCGTGGATCTGGAAAAAGAATTCGAGCAGGCGGCGATAGGTGGTCAGTGCAGGATCGAAGGTGATCTCGATGGCCTCTGCGTGGCTGCCATGGTTGCGGTAGGTGGCGTGAGGCAGGTCACCGCCGGTGTAGCCGACCCGGGTCGAAACGACCCCTGGCAATTTGCGGATCAGATCCTGCATGCCCCAGAAGCAGCCACCTGCAAGAACGGCGCGTTCGGTAGTCATTGGACATCCTCCACTTGATCGAGGTAGGCGCCATATCCTTGCGCTTCCATGTCGGCGCGGGGCACGAAGCGCAGCGATGCCGAGTTGATGCAGTAGCGCAGACCACCCTTGTCGCGAGGGCCGTCGGGGAAGACATGGCCAAGATGGCTGTCGCCGTGCGCCGAACGCACCTCGGTCCGGATCATGCTATGCGTGGTGTCGTGCAGCTCGTTGACGTGAGCGGATTCGATCGGTTTGGTGAAGCTCGGCCAGCCGCAAGCGGAGTCGAATTTGTCCGACGACGCGAATAACGGTTCACCTGACACGATGTCCACGTAGATGCCCGCTTCCTTGTTGTGGAGATAAGCGCCGGTGCCCGGACGCTCCGTTGCGCTTTCCTGCGTGACACGGAACTGCTCGGGCGAGAGCTTGGCGAGCATTTCTGGGTTCTTGTGGTAAGTAGTCATGGTTTACTCCTTCGGTTTCAACGTGAAATGGAGATCGCGGATGGATGCGTGCGGCGCGTTGCAACGCCCCCGGTACCTGCCCGCGCCCCGGCGAACGATCGGTCATACTTCGTGGGAAGGCGATCGAAAGACCGGAGCGACCGGGTCGTGGCTGGCACCGGTCAGGTCCTTTCGAGCAAGGTCACGGTTCCCTGTCCACCGTCTGCGCAGATGCTGACGATCGCGCGCGATCCGACAGGACGCGACCACAATTCCTTTACCGTCTGGCTCAGATCCCGTGCGCCGGTGGCGGCAAACGGATGCCCGATCGCGACCGACCCGCCGTTGGGGTTGACCCGATCCCACAAGAAGGATCCGAAGTCCCTGTCGACGCCGGCCTTGGCGCGCACCCAGTCGGGGCGTTCGATGGCGGCGACGTTCGCCAGCACCTGCGCCGCAAAAGCTTCGTGGATTTCCCACAGGTCGATATCGCCAAAGCCCAGGCCGTGGCGCGCGAGCAGGCGCGGGATCGCGTACGACGGCGCCATCAGCAGGCCTTCAGTGTGGTAATCCACTGCCGCCACCTCGTAATCCACCAGGCGCAGGTGAGGTGTGCCAGCCGGCAGACGGGCGAGCCCGGCTTCGTTGGCGATCCAGCATCCGGCAGCGCCATCGGTGATCGGCGAGGAATTGCCGGCGGTAAGGCTGCCGTGGCCGCTGGCCTTGTCGAATGCGGGTTTCAGGGCGGCAAGTTTCTCGGCAGAAGTATCAGCTCGTGGGGTGGCATCGCGCTCGAGCTCGGGCAGCTTGACGATCAGATCGTCGAAGAAACCACTGTTCCAGCCAGCCACTGCGCGCTGGTGGCTTTGCAGTGCCCAGTCGTCCTGCGCCTCGCGACTTATGTGCCACTCCTTCGCGGTTTCTTCCATGTGATCGCCCATGCTGCGCCCGGTGATGCGGTTGGCCCACCCTTTCACCGGCAGCACGTAATCCTGCGGCGTCAACGCCTGCAGCGCGGCCAATGCCGCCGAGGGATCACGAGCGAACAAATCGGCCAGACGCTTCGAGGCCTCGGCGGTCAGCGCGATCGGCGGGCGACTCATCACTTCGCTTCCGCCGACCATGGCCAGGTCGGTGCCGCCACCGAGCATCCCCGCCATCGCAAACGCCGCGGTCATGCTGGTCGAGCAAGCGAGCACCACGGAGAAAGCGGGAACGTTCGGGTTGAGCTTCGCATCAAGCCATATTTCCCGTGCGATGTTGCTCCAGCCGAGGTGGGGGATCACCGAGCCCCACGCCACCAGGTCGGGCTCTGCGCGTGCGGCCATGGCCTGCACGACTGGAATCGCCAAGCTGACCGCGTCATAACCGGCAAGCGCGCCGCCCCCGCGTCCGAATGGCGTACGGAGGCCGGCGGCAACATGGACTGGTTGCGAGAAACGTTGCATCTGGAAACTCCAAAAGTCGTGTGACACATTGAATTCCGGGTCCCGAGGGGTGACGCGGCACATCGGTTGCCGGTGACTTGCGTTGTGTTCTGCCTGGTCGCCAATCAGATGTGATGTCGACAGTCCATAAGCTTGAACGGCATCTTTTCATGACCGCTCACTGGCGTACCGTCCTCCGCAGAGATTGCCCAGCTCGGCACGGTCTCTCGACTTACCGTTTGAGTGGCGCATAACCTTGGGTATAGACC
>JBOHYW010000306.1:0-3602 GCA_050738155.1 Rhodanobacteraceae bacterium | reverse complement strand
AGCCCCGCGGTCCGGGTTTCCTGCATCGAAAGTTCCGGATGGGCGTGGATGTCGGTGTACAGCTTCTCCAGGTCCGGGAGCAGGTCGCGCAGGTTCCCCGGTAATGGCTCGGAAGAATTCGTCTGTTTCGTATTCATGATTGTTTACCTCTGGGGTTGCCGAATAAGCGGACAATGGAGTGGGTCTTGTTTCCTTGGCAACTTGGCAGCGAAACCAAGGTGGAATCCGGGCCAATTTCAGGCAACCGGTTCCCACGATTCGAGTTCCGCATAGGCCTCAGCGGGTTTCTGTCCGCATAGGCTCGAATGCAATCACCTGTGAGTGTAGTCAGTATAGTAAGCGATTCAACGGCCGATGTTCTTGTGCGTTGCCCGACGTCGCGGCGCCACGCCGATGCAAGTCGCGCTCGCCTGGCTGCTGCGTCGCGCGCCCAACATCCTGCTGATTCCCGGCACCGCGTCCGTCGCGCACTTGCGTGAAAATCTTGAGGCCTCGGCGTTGAAACTTCCGGCGGAAATGGCGGTTAAACTGGATGCGATTGCAAGCTCAGGAGAAAAGTCATGATTGATCCCGCAACCCGTACCATCCTCGTGAGCGGTGCGACCGGGCAGCAGGGCAGCGCCGTCGCCCGGCATTTGCTTGATAAGGGTTTCCAAGTTCGCGTCCTTACCCGCGATCCCGAGCAGGAGATCGCCCGGGCGCTCGCCGCACGGGGCGCCGAGATCGTGGCAGGCAATTTTGATGATCGCGAAAGTCTCGATCGGGCATTGGACGGCGCGTACGGCGCCTACAGCGTGCAGAACTTCGGGAAGTCGGGCGTGGAGGGAGAGATCCGCCAAGGCAAGGCTTTCGCGGAGGCCGCGCGGGACGCGGGCATCGAGCACTTCGTCTACAGTTCCGTCGGCGGTGCCGAGCGCGGGACAGGCATCGCGCACTTTGACAGCAAGTGGGAGATTGAAGAGCACATCCGCAAGCTTGGTTTGCCAGCCACCATTCTGCGTCCGGTCTTCTTCATGGACAACTGGATGAATTTCAAGGACGCGATCGTCGGCGGGAAACTTCCTCAGCCGCTTGATCCCGGCACGCCGCTTCAGCAGATTGCCGTGGATGACATCGGCGCCTTTGCCGCGCTCGCGTTTGCGAACCCGGACCAATGGATCGGTCGGGCCACCGAGATCGCCGGCGACGATCTGACGATGACAGAAATAGCGGAAACGTTCGGCCGAGTTCTTGGCTGCAAGGTCGAATACGTGCAGGTACCGTGGGGCGCCTTCGAGGAACAGGCTGGCGGAGAAATGGTCTCGATGTACCGCTGGTTTCAATCCGATGGGTACGAAGCCGAGATCAAGGCGCTGCGCAAAGAATATCCGCAGCTGACGCGCCTGGAACCGTTCCTGCGTGCCAGGGACTGGGCCTCGAAATGAGACTATGAAGATTCAAAGCAATGGCGTGAGCATTCACGTTCGCGAGGCAGGCCGGGGCGATACAGTCATCGTCTTTCTGCACTACTGGGGCGGCTCTTCGCGTACCTGGCGGCACGTCGCCGACGCGCTGTCGAGCCGGTTCCGTACAGTCGCGACCGACCATCGCGGCTTTTCCACGTGTCATGTCGACAATGTGGTCGAAGCACTACGCTTGGCGCTCGACCACGGAACCGGTGGGCGCGCCTACTTCATCAACGACTGCGAAACGACTACCTTTCGCGATTTCATCGCAAAGCTGGCGCAGTTGCAGGGCCTGTCCATCGAAAAGGTGCGCTCGATGCCCTATCGCCTTGCGTTCACCCTAGGCTGGCTCATGGAAATGGGCACTGCCCTGGTTCGATCCGATAACGACCTGCGATACACTGCCGATTATGCGATATCGACTGGATGATCTCGAAGCCTTCCTCTACGTGGTCGAGACAGGCAGCATCAGCCGCGCCGCAACCGAACTGAACCTCACGAAATCCGTGGTGAGCAAGCGGGTTTCCGATCTGGAGGAAGCGCTCGGCGTGGTGCTTTTGAACCGGACGACCCAAGGCACGGTGCCGACGGATGAAGGCGCGGTGTTTCATACGCGTGGCCGCGCCATCATGCAGCAACTGGACGATGCGGGCGACGAAATTGCCGCCGACGACAAGGATCTGCAAGGCTCGTTGCGCATCAGTGCGCCGGTAGGGCTGACCGATTACCTGGGACCGATTATTGCCACGTTTCTGTGGAATCATCCGCAGCTGGATGCAACCATCAACGTCGATGATCGCGTGTTGGACCTGCAGGGAGGCGGGTACGATCTGGCTATCCGCGTCGGGCGGCTGCCGGATTCGTCCTTGATTGCACGCCGCTTGAACGTGTCCCGTCAGGTCGTGTGCTGCAGCCCGGACTACGCGAAACGTTGCGGCCTGCCCGCATCACTCGACGAGATTGCCGGGCATGACAGTATCGGCTACACCAATGTACGCTCCAGTTATGCTTGGACCTTCCTACCCGCAAAAGACGGCGACGAGTCACGCTCGATCACGGTACGCAGTCGACATATTGCCAACAACGGCGCAATCATGCGTGACATGGCCATCGCCGGGCTGGGCATTGCCATGTTCCCGGTCTTCATTGTCGCCGAAGCGTTGGCTGACGGCCGTCTGATCAATGCCATGCCGGATTTCCGACCAACGTCTTTCCCCGTCCACGCCGTATACACCCAGGCACGGCAACCCTCCAGAAAACTTCAAGCTCTGGTTGCCTACCTGCAGGCCGAGTTTGGCGGCGAGCCGCCGTGGGAAAGATTGCTGTCCGTCTGAGCCGAACGCGGAGTTCGTAAAATTCGGTCTAGGCAGGGGCCGGTGCCGCCTATAAACTTCCAGATAGTTTTTTCAAAGGAGCACCTCATGAGCGCCCCAACATTGCATATCATCATATCCAGCACGCGACCCGGACGGCTCGGCCCGTCGGTCGCGCGCTGGTTCCACCGGTTCGCCACCGAACATGGCGGCTTCGATGCAAAGCTCGTCGACCTGGCGGACTTCGAGCTACCCGTGTTCGACGAGTCGAATCATCCCATGATGCAGCAATACGAGCACGAGCATACCCGGCGCTGGAGCGCAAGCGTGGATGCGGCGGATGCCTATGTGTTCGTCATGCCGGAGTACAATTTCAATCCGCCGCCGGCTTTCGTCAACGCGCTGGATTACCTGCACAAGGAATGGAATTACAAGCCGGCCGGCTTCGTCAACTACAGTATCGGACCGACCGGCGGCATACGCGCCGGACAAGCGGCCAAGCTGCTGGTCACCACCATGAAGATGATGCCGATGCTCGAAGGCGTCATGGTGCCGCTGGTAAACAACTTGATCGACGAAGACGGCGTCTTCCATTCCAACGAGTTGATCGACAATTCGGCCCAAACCCTGCTGGATGAACTGCTGCGCTGGGCGTGTGGCCTCAATGCCATACGTACCGAAAATTTCAGAGCCTTGCAGGCCGCTTGAGATCAAAGGAGAGAAATCATGAAACTGCTCAACAAAAGCCCTTCCATCCTGGTATTGCTCTGCCTGTTTGGCGGACTCGCGCTGCCCGCCTTGGCAGGAAACACGAAGTACGTCCTTGATCCGTACCACACGCAGG
>JBOHYW010000305.1:0-3614 GCA_050738155.1 Rhodanobacteraceae bacterium | reverse complement strand
GACTCGAACTGCGCCGCACCCCATCGATCGGGCCAATCCGACGAAGTCGATGGCGGGCAAATCGGTCCCCTGCAGGGACGCCGCCTCCTCCGCGCTGAAACCGTAAAACGCGGCAAGTTCGCGCAAGACGGCGTATCTGCGGTTCTTCAGTACCAGGAAGGTGATCGGCAGGCGCAGTTGGGCCGCACTCCACAGCCCCTGTATCGCGTACATGCTGGCGCCGTCGCCAAGTACGGCAATGACCTTCTCCTGCGGACGCGCAAGCGCAATCCCGACGGCCGCCGGCAGGCCAAACCCGAGTCCGCCACTGCTCATGGTGTAGAACGTTTCCGGGCGCAGGATCGGCAGATGCTGGTGCATGTCGACGCGCGCACTGGTGGCCTCCTCGACGATGATGGATCCCGGATCCCTGACCGCCGCGAGGGTGTGCAAAACATAGGCGCTGGTCATGGGGTTGCACGGATCGACCGTCGGTGCAGGCGCCTTCGCCGGTGGCCACGGGCGATCCACCGGCGTCGATTGCGTCAACAAGTCGCGAACCCCCAACTGCACGCTGCCGAGGACCGACGTGCCCACGGGCGTCCATGCTGCATGGTTCGGGTCGTCGACCAACTGCGCGAGCGTCGCGCCGGGCGGCACGCAGGGACCCGTGCCCTCGACGTGATACGAAAACGCCGGTGCGCCGATGACCAGCACGAAGTCATGGCCCGTCAGCAGGCGGACGATCGGCTCCCGTGCGGCGGGCAGGAATCCGGCAAACAACGCGTGATCCTCGGGAAATCCGTTCCGGCCCGACATCGGCGCGATCCAGACGCGGGCCCGATGGCGCTCCGCGAGCGCTACCACGTCATCCCACGCCTGCTCGCGGTCGACCGCCGCGCCCACCACGAAAGCCGGACTGACCGCCCTGTTCAGGACCTTGGCAATTTCGGCCACCAACTGCGGATCGGGCCGGATGGCGCGACTCACGCGCCGAATTTGCACGGGCTCGCACGAGCATGACCAGTCGTCTGCGGGCACGGAGACGAAAACGGGTCCCTGCGGTGGCTGCATGGCCGTGTAATAGCCGCGCGCAATCGCCTTGGGCACGTCTTCGCCCCGCGCGGGCTCGCACGCCCACTTGACGTATGGCCTTGGCAGTTCGGTGGCGCGCTCGGAAAAAAGGAAAGGCTCGAACGGCAGCATGGACCGGCTTTGCTGGCCCGCCAGGATGATCAGTGGGGTCTGGTTTTTGCTGGCCGTGAAGATGTTGCCCATCGCGTGGCCCACACCTGCTGCCGAGTGCAGGTTCACGACTGCTGCGTTGTGCGTTGCCTGCGCATAGCCATCGGCCATTCCCACCACCACCGATTCCTGCAACCCCAACACGTAACGAAAATCCTTCGGAAAATCCTGCAGCAGGCCCAATTCGGTGGAGCCTGGATTGCCGAAAATCGTGATGATGCCGAGTTCACGCAACAGATCCGTGACAGCCCGCCTGACGGGCACGCGATGCGGCGAGTCGCTCATGGGGACGCTCCGATCCTGCCGATGATGAGACCCGATTATCACCCTCTCCGCCGCAAAGAAACCGCGTGGGAGAGGGTGCGCTTTGGCGTGACTGGAAAATTCGTGGGCAAACGGCCGCGGGCGGCGCGAACCGCCACCCGCGGTACCGTGACCGGGTTACTTCGGCTGCGGCACGAACGACGGCAGTTCAAGCTTGCCCTGGGCCAGGCTCTTCGGCCAGATGACCACTTGGTGACCATCCTGCCATTGGAAAACGAGGAACGACATGCCGTCCTTTGGGGTCATGCTGAACACCACCTCGTGCGGCCACTTGCCGTCCTTGCCGTAGTAGCGGATCTGCCCACTGACTCCCGTGAAGTCGACTTTTTCAAGTGCGTCGACCAAGGCATCGGCCTTGGTGCTGCCGGCCTTCGTTATGGCGTGCTGGAGCGCATAGATGGCGTCGTAAGTGGTATAGGCGTCATAGGCCGGCTCGGTGACGTGGAATTTCGCGTCGAATTCCTTGTAGAAGGCAGGCGTTTTCGGGGTCATGGCCGCGCCATGCGCGCCGACGTTGCCGACGATCACGCCTTGCGTCGCGCCATTGGTGGCCTTCCAGAACACCCCTGCCCCACCCTGACCGTTGATGCCTGCGAACAGCGCGGGCACCTGCTGCCGATGCCACTGGATCACCGGCACCACCCCCACGTGTGCAATCGCCGCAAAGATCAGGTTGGCGTGGTGCTGCTCGATCTGGCTGTACAGTGGCGTGAAGTCCTTGGTATCGGGCGAGAAGACGACGGTGTCGACCAGCTTGAAACCCGCCTCGGGAATGCATTTCTTGTATTCCACGTCGACCGGCTTGGTCCAATCCGCGTTCTCGCTGAAAATCGCCGCGCGATCGAAGTATTTCAGCTTCGGGTTGTCGAGGAACATCTCCTTGGATACCGTACACGCGAACGAAGCGAGCGGTACGGAATTGACGAACCCGTGGAACACATATTTGTAGCGGTTGTAGTCGCTCTTGACCCGCAGTGGGATCTCGGTGGACGCGGCGCCGGTGATGATCAGCGGGGTCTTGAGCCTTGCCGCCCACGGCATCATCGCCAGCGACACTTCACTCGTGAACAGGCCCACCACGGCCGCAACGTGATCCTGTTCGACGGCCTGCTGGAATTGCGTCGCGGCCGTGGACGCCGACATGCCGGTGTCGAAGTCGTACAGCTTGATCTGTCGGCCGTCGATACCACCCGCGGCGTTGATGTTCTCGGCTGCGAGTTGCGCCGCCCGGAAAATGGACTCGCCATCGATCTGCGCCTTGGGCGCCAAAACGGCGATACCGATCGGTTCGGCAGCCCGGGCTTGCGGTGCGACACCTATCCCGACCGTTGCAGCGGCCGCCATCACGGCCGTGACCAACGCCAGACGCTTGGGGAACGTTCGCATGGAATTGTCTCCTGGGTTGTGTGCGTGACATCGAACGCAACGTCGCGACGTGGCCGCTGTCGCCGACCCGCCGGCGCGACTGCGCTGGCGGCGGACTATCACGTTGCATCCAGCCTGTCAAGTTTGCCTCCAGTGGCCGCGACGACTGCCTGAATCGGTGTGTTGACGGCCAAATCGTTCGTTGCAAGTGCGCACGACACTCGCCGTGCAGAGGTGGCCCCGTCAACCGCGAACATCCTGCGCGCGTTGCTCCCCGCGCCAGCGTCGAGATGCCCACCGCAGGAATCTGCTTGACAAGCCCGATCCGTTGGCCAAACAATCGCTAACTGCATTGTATGGCGACTGTTACATCCCGGTTATTTCATCGTTAACGAGCTTGCCGGAGGGGTCCATGAAAACCGTTTGCTTTCCGCGAATCCCGGGATTCGCACTGCTGGTGTCGGCAGCTTTGCTGATCGTGGGTGCCGCAGGCTTGGCCGTACCGGCGCACGCCGCCGAACCGATCAAGATCGCGATTTTGGCACCCCTGTCGATCACGCCTGGTCAGGCGATTCCCGCCGGAGCCAAGCTGGCGGCCGAGGACATCAATCGTGCGGGCGGTCTCGATGGGCGGCAAATCGAGCTTTCGGTCTACGACACCAAGCTCTCGTCGACGGGCGCCACCTGACAGTCAGTCAGGT
>JBOHYW010000304.1:0-3625 GCA_050738155.1 Rhodanobacteraceae bacterium | reverse complement strand
GTGCGCCTGTCCCACCCTTCGGTTCGAAGGGACGTTCCACGCAAACCGCCGTCACGATGCCGGCTGAGAAACCTCCCCCTTCCGCAGGAAGGGGGATTGAGGGGGATGCGCTCTGGTTATGTCTCGCCGCGCGATAACATCCCCCCGCGCCTGTGGCGCGACCCCCTTCGTTCCGAAGGGGGTGAACGACACCATTGCTATCATCGCCTGCCATGTCCGCACCGCCACCATTACCTCGCAACTTGCTGGCGCCGCGCCATTGGCCAGCGTGGCTGGGCGCCGGTGTGGTCAAACTGGCAGTGTGGTTGCCATCGCGCTGGCTGCTCGCGCTGGGTGCCGGGTTCAGCATGGCGGCGTCGCCGTTGCTGCGCACGCGGCGACGCGTGATCGCGCGGAATCTGGAGCTGTGTTTCCCGGAACTCGATTCGCAACAACGCGAGGCGCTGCGCCGCGAAGCGACCCGCGAAATGGGCCGCATGCTGGGCGAGTTCGCGCTGGGCTGGTTTGCGACCGATCGCAAGTTGGCGCGTCTCGACGTCAAGATCGAAGGCTTGGAGCGCCTCGAAGCCGCACGCATCGAAAACCGTGGCGTGCTGCTGGTGGGCGGGCATTTTTCGCATCTGGAATTGTGTGCTCGCCTGATCTCGCGACAGATCCGCATCGCCGGCATGTACCGGCGGATGGATTCGGAGGTGTTCGAATGGTTGGTGTTGCGCGCACGCCTGCATTACGCCGACATCATGTTCGACAAGGACCAGTTGCGTGCGACGGTGAAATACCTGAAACGCGGCGGCACCATTTGGTACGCGCCCGACCAGGACATGCGCGGCAAGGATTCGGTATTCGCTCCGTTCTTTGGAATTCCAGCCTCGACCATCACGGCAACGCATCATCTCGCCCGCTTGTCGGGCGCGGCGGTGATGCCATTCTTCCATCGCCGCACGCCGCAAGGCGGTTATGTATTGCGGCTGGAAGCGCCGCTGGAAAACTTCCCGAGTGCCGATGTCGTGGCCGATACCACCCACGTCAACACCGCGATCGAACGCATGGTGCGCGAGGCGCCGGCGCAATACCTGTGGGCGCACAAGCGGTTCAAGACGAGGCCGGAGGGATTACCACCCATCTACAGGGACCAGGGACCGGGCACCGGGGACCGGTAACCACTCCGGGCGATCGAGGCTCATTCGCTCTCAGTCGCCCGTCGCCGGAGCCCGCGCTCACGCGTGCAAGCGCCATCCGTCGCGTCGCGAAGCGCAGAAGCGTTCTTCCCGCAGACAGCCACCACATGAACAGTGGGGCTTCAACCGGTCCCCGGTCCCCGGTCCCCGGTCCCCGCTTTTCTCGCCTCCAACAACTTCGCATACTTCAAAAACACGTAAACCGCCCCCAGCGCGCTGGCGACGAAGCCGGCCCAGCCGGAAAGAAAGTAGCGTTTGAAAACGTATTGGCGCACGAAAAAGATCGGTGGATAAACCAGCATCATCGGGCCGGCGAAACGCTGCTTGCGGGCAAGTTTGTCGGCGACCATACCCGACGAATAACGGTTGATCTTGACCACGCGCGCGGCGATGTCGTCGTCGCCCATGTTGACGAAATCGGCGCGTTGCAAGGTTTCGACGGGACCATCGACTTCCACCGCCGCGTGCACCGGCACGGCGTTCATGTGGCCACGTCGCCGATCGAACAGACGCAGATGACCATTGCGGTGGCTCCATGGATGCTGCACGCTCCAGAACATCCGTTCGCGGCGCGGCAGGCGGTAACCCGCTGCTTGCGGATGCTCGAGCGCACCCTCGATCACCTTGCGGGTACCGGGCGAAAGAATTTCATCGGCGTCGAGGTTCAAGATCCAGTCGTGGCTGGCCATGTCGATGGCGCGCTGTTTCTGCGGGCCGTAATCATCGAACGGGTGCACCGCGATGCGTGCGGCGTGGCGTTGCGCAATCTCCACGGTCGCGTCGCTGGAACCGGAATCCAGCACCACCAGCTCGTCGGCGAAGTCGGCCGCGACGAGGCAACGTTCGAGCGTGTCGGCGTTGTTGAACGTGATGATGACCAGCGAGAACTTCTCACGCGCCATGCGAACCGCTCCGCTTGTGCATGTACGGCAATACGACTGCGGCCTTGTCCGGCACGTCGGCATGCAGCGCCGCGCACCACAAGGCAAGCAACCACCAGAACAACAACCCCCACCACGCCGAATAAAACGCGAGGTGGGTATTCAACGGGAACACCGTGACAGCCAGTGCAACGGTCACCGGAAACGCGCGGCGACGCCCTGCGTCCCCGGCTGCGCGCCACGCGCGTACCGCCAGCGCGACACCGGCCAGCCACAGGGCCAAGCCGATCGCGCCGGTGTTGCTCAGCACTTCCAGCACGATCTGGTGCGGATGGCAGGCGCCATTGCCCTCGCCGCAAGCCTCGATGGTGACGAACACTCCGCCGGGCGGCGCATACTGCGGATACGCTACGCGGAAATCGCGGACGCCGACGCCATTGACGGGATGCGCGGCGATCATCTTCACCGCGTCGCGCCAGATGTCGAGGCGTCCGCTGCCGGCGTAGTTGATCGCGTGCCGGGTGTCGTGCAAGGCGGCGAGCGTGCGCTCCATGCGCACGTCGAAGCGCGACGAGGTTTTCCACGCAACGCCCATCGCCGCCGCGACCACCACGCATGCGGCGAGGATCCATCCGGCAAAACGCAACGGCGTGCGTGCCTCGATCCAGAAAAACGCCAACAGCGCGACGCCGTAGGTGATCCACGCCGCGCGCGAACCCGCCAGCAGGATCGGGCCCAGCAGGAACAGCATCGCCACGATCAGACCCGTGCGCCCGAACCTTCGTCGCGCCAGCCACAGCACGAACGGCGACAACGACGCCAGCACCGGACCGAGCTTCAGGTTGTCGGCGCCGAAAATTCCAGAAATACGTTGCGCCTGGGCATGCCCGCCGAGGCTGAAACCGGTCAGCGCCTGCACCCACGCGTCCAGCGCCCACAGCGCCACCACGATGCCGGTTGCCACGCACAGCGCGTTGAGGCGCGATTCGCGGCGCACGGCGAAACATACGTACACCGCGAATGGTGCGAAGCGCAGGTACGCGGCGACGCTGTTCCAACTACGTGAGGGGTCGATCGCATCCGGTGCCGAAATCAATGCCGCGAGGAAATACACCGCCCACAGCCACAGCACCAAGCGTGCGCCCGCATGGGCCGCCAGCGCGTGGCGATCGCGCGCAAACAGGATGATCGCACCGATCATGCAGATCAGCGTGCCAAGCTCACTGCTGCGCCCGAACGGCAGCAGGAACACCACCAACCAGATCGGCGTCAGGGGCGATGCGAGTGCCGCGCGAATTTGTGCTGCAAGCGGGGGGCGACTCATTGGAAAACTGATGGCACCGGGAAACGCGCATCGTAACTGCGCGCACAGCCGGTGTACGCATCGCCACTCTTTGCCGTTGTGACAATGCGACGATTTGCTTCGGCGACCGCATCCCCCCGGCGCTGGCGCGCCGACCCCCTTCGTTCCGAAGGGGGTAAACGAACGGGCTTCGCTTTTTCACCTCCCCCTTCGGAACGAAGGGGGATCGAGGGGGATGGCTTTGGCAGCGCCACGTTTTAACC
>JBOHYW010000303.1:0-3632 GCA_050738155.1 Rhodanobacteraceae bacterium | reverse complement strand
ATGCCCAAGGCCTTGCGTTGTGCACGCAAAGAACGGCCGACGGCCTCGAGCGCTTCCGTAGCGACAGTAAAACCCATGACTGATGGAATATTCCGCTTTTTGTTTCCCAACGCAGACATTCTGCCACAAATGTACACAACAAGAAACACCATTTGCTACTGTCACGCTTGCCAAGGAGGCCCGCTCGCGGGCCCGGTGCCGCCTGTCTGACTCGACAGCGCGCTCACCCCGGGGGGCACGACGAGCTGCACACGTTTCCTGGTGCGCCCACGAGCCTGTGGCCAGTTGTGTGGGCCGGCGGCTATCCACGCATCCATGCCGGAAAGCTGGATGCCGGACACTGGCTCAACGATTACATCGCAACCTATGTCGAACGCGATGTGCGCCAACTCACCCACCTTGGCGACTGGGCGACGTTCCGCACCTTCCTGAGACTGGCCGCCGGGCGCACGGCACAGGAAATCAACTTGAGTTCGCTCGGCAACGATTGCGGTGTTTCGCACAACACGATTCGGGAATGGCTCTCGTTGCTCGAGATCGGATTCATCATCCACTGCTTGCCGCCTTGGCATGGCAACCTCAACCTGAGATGGATCAAGTCACCGAAGCTGCACTTTCTCGACAGCGGTCTCGTGTGTGCCCTGCTTCGCATCCGCAAGCCAAGGCAGCTTGCCACCCACCCACTGCGCGGCGCCATCTTCGAAACCTGGGCCGTTGACGAAATCCTCAAATATCGCCTCAATCGGAACCGCACCATGGGCGCCGTTTTCCACCTGCGCCAGACCCGTGGCCTGGAACTGGACGCAATGATCGATGATGGCGGCCGGCAGACGAGCGTGGAAGTCAAATCCGCAGCGACGATCAGTGCCGCTCAATACGCCAACCTCTTGCGTTTTCGTCAACAGATGGCAGACGCATCAGAAACGCGGCGCGCCCCGCCCGACTTGCGCTTGATTTACGGCGGCGAACAGGCGTCAACCCGGCAAGGCGTGGATGTCATCCCGTGGAATGCCATCGCTCAGCACGAGTGGTAGCTACTGCAAAACGAAATCCTCGCCGACAAGCTGGTGGCACTTGCGGGCGGCTTACACCAAGGCGCGGGACGTCTGGGACATCCGATGGCTGACACAGCGCGGCAATCGCGTGGACATGGTGTAACGCAAAGCCGCGGACTACAGCATCAACCAACTGCCAGCAAAGTCGCCTTCGCGCGCCTTCGCACCCACTCGGCCTTTCGGCGCTGAGAGCCGCTGTGATAACGGTCGCGGCCGTGGTCCAAACCATCACTGATCGTCCCACCCACGGCGTCGGGGCGGGAATGCCAGCCGGAAGTTGTGGCTTTGCAGCGAGAGATTGGGGTTGTAGGCCGGATCCTCGCGCAAAGCGACACCCCAGCGCTCTTGCATGAACGCGACTTCGGCTGCGTATCGGCTCAACTTTTCGGCGGTATTCTCCCTGCCCCTCGACGCGGATTCGTGGTGGTACAGCTCGGCGAACGGCGTCCAGACATTGCGGTAGCCGCGTGTCCGGACCCGCAGGCAGAAGTCGATATCGTTGAATGACACAGGTAATTGCTCATCCAGTCCGGCCACTTCATCGAACACCTGGCGCCGCACCATCAGGCAGGCTCCGGTGACGGCCGAAAGATTCTGCGCGACCAGCGCGCGGCGCCCGTGTCCTTCGTAGCCGCGCGGCATCCCGCAATCGATGTGCCCGGCCACACCCAGAATGCCCAATATCACGCCGGCGTGCTGGATGGTGTCGTCGGGGTAGTACAGCATCGCGCCGACCGCGCCAATATCCGGACGCACCGCGAAGCCCGCCATCTGCTCCAGCCAGTCGGGCGTGATTACCTCGATGTCGTTGTTGACCAGCGCCAGCAACGCGCCATCGCATTGTCGCGCGGCCCAGTTGTTGATTGCCGAATAATTGAACGGCGCGTCAAACCCCAGCACCCGCACGCGTTCGCGCGTGCGCAACGCGCGCAGATAATCCATGGTTTCCGTGTCCCTGGATTGATTGTCGACCACCACCAGTTCGAAGTCCGGATAGGTTGATTTCGCCAGGATGCTTTCCACGCATGTCTCGAGCAGATCGACGCGGTCGCGGGTGGGAATGACGAGACTGATCTTCGGCACCGGCTTGGGCAGTGGCCATCGCACCCGGTAAAGCCCCGGCGGCCGATCGGCGTTGACAACGGTGGCTGCGGTCTGGGTACGTGCAAGATGTTCCGCCACTGCGCGCGCACCCGCGGCGGCGGCGTAGCCTTTGGCGCCGCACCCGGCGGCCGTGGAACCTTCGATGGCACGCCAATGGTACAAAATCTCCGGAATATGGCCGATCTGCCGTGCGTCGATCTGCTCACTGCAGCGCAGGGTCAAATCGTGGTCCTGACTGCCCTCGAAGCCTTGGCGGAAGCCACCAACGTCACGCGCCAATGCGGTGCGGATCGCAGTGAGGTGGCAAACGTAGTTCTGGCTGCGCAGCAGATCGGGATTCCAGTCGGGCTTGAAGTTCGGGTCGAAGCGCCTGCCGTCGGCGTCGAGTTTGTCCTCGTCCGAATACACCAGCGACAGCTTCGGATCCGCGACCACGGTTTCAGCCACCCGCAGCAGGGCATGCGGGCGCAGTTCGTCGTCGTGGTCCAGCAACACGATGAACGCGCCGCGAGCCATCGCCAGGGCCGTGTTGGAGGCCGCCGCGATGTGCCCGTTGCACTCGCGACGAATCACGCGTATCCGCGGGTCGCGGCGCACGTACTCCGCCAATACCGCGGTGACGTGTGGCGCGGGCGAAGCATCGTCGGCCACGCACAGTTCCCAGTTGCCATGGACCTGTTCGAGCACGCTGTCGAGGCAACGGCGGAGCCAGCGTTCGGGCGCGTTGTAGACGGGTACCAGCACCGAAATCAGCGGTCCTCGTCCATCCAGCACCTGCGAACGTCGCGCGAACGACGCGAGTTCAGCCTGGCCGAACGTGTCGTACATGCGAACCCACACGTCGTATTCGCTGACCCCTTGCGGGCGCATGCGCTGACGGAGGTCCGCGTAGAGCTTGTCGGTCGCAGACTTCAGCCCACGGCTCCGTACCGCCTTGACCCAAGCCGCCGCACGGCCAATGCGGCCGGATGCCCGCGATGGGGGGCGTGCCCCCCCCAGCATGACCCGCAACGCACGCAACCTCGACACGCGCCGCAGGCTGAAATCATGAACCCGGAACCGCGTTCCGCAAACGCTTGGATGAAACGTCAGCGACTGGACCTTGTCAAAAAACATCAACAGCGCGCAGATGCGCCCGGACGCATCGGGCTCCGGCAGGATCAATTCGGCGCTGGCGATGGCGGAACCGACCACATAACGCGGGTACAAGCTGGGCAACTCGACTTCGCCATCGAGCATTTCCAACCGCCCGCACAACTCGTACCAGCCTGCGGCCAAGGGGTGTTCCAGCGTGCCGGCATCGAGGTGGAAGCCCGGACGTGCGCCGTTCGACTCCCAGCACCCCGCTCCGTCTGCGCCATCGGGCCGCCACTGCAGCTGGTCATTCGCGTTCAGGCGAACCCGAACATCCGTGGAGCCGGAAACGATGTGCCAGGCAATTCCGGCCCGATCATGCGATCCGCTGGTACGCAC
>JBOHYW010000302.1:0-3647 GCA_050738155.1 Rhodanobacteraceae bacterium | reverse complement strand
TTGCGGCGATGCCATGCATCGCCCTCGCGCAGGACATTGGCGAAGCCGGCAGCCAGATCTGTGGCTTCCTCAGTTCCGTCAACACGCTGCTGAACGTCCTTTCCGTGGTCGTGGTCACGATCGCGATAATCTTCAGCGGCTATCAGATCGCGTTCGCGCACAAGCGCATCGGGGAAATCGCACCCATCGGTATCGGCGCGATCCTGATCGGCGCCGCGAGCCAGATCGCCAAGATGATCCTGGGCGGCACGGCCGGAGCCGGGTGCGTTGCGATGGTCACGGACGTGCTCAATTTCTATGCGTAAGGACGCCATGTTCCGTGGCTGTACCCGCCCGCCCATGTTCATGGGCGTGCCTTACGTGCCGTTCTTCATCGGCGCGGGTGGGTGCCTGCTGCTCACGATGTACTTCAACCTGTTCTGGCTGCTGCTGACGCCGGCGGTGATATTCGTGATGCGGCAGATGGCACGGCGCGACGAAATGGTCTTCCGGCTGATCGGGCTGCGCTGGCAGTTCCGGGCGCGCGTGCGCAACTTGCGCGAAAACGACGGCACGTGGGTCTTCACGCCCAATGTCCATCGTGGCCAATCCAGGATCGACGAGTAGGGAGCCCGCGCGCCTGGCGCCAACCACGTACGCCAATCGCGACGCCCAACGACATGCCGAAACCACAGTTCCATCCCGACACGCCGATCAGCGAATTCATCCCGCTGTCGACGCACGTGTCGCCCACGGTACTCAAGACCGCCGGCGGGGATTTCCTGGTGGCGTGGCAACTTGGTGGATTGCCGTTTGTCGGGCGCGAGGAATGGGAGATCGAGCACCGCCACAGTACCTTCAACCACCTGCTGCAGACGCTGCGGGCGCCGGATTTCGTCAACGTGGCGTTCTGGTTGCACGACGTGCGGCGGCATGGCTGCATCCGGGACGAAAGCCATTTTGCCGAGCCGTTCATCCAGTCCATGTCGGATGCGTACTACGGCGGACTGTCGGCGCAGAAGATCATGCGTAACGACCTTTATCTCACGCTGCTTTACCGGCCCGTGGCGGTGGGCAAGCGGTTCACCGAGAAGTCCTCCGATCCTGGGCGTCTGGAGGCCGAACAGCGACAGGCTATTGGGACCATCCAGGAGCTTGCCGGCAACGTCGAGGCCGTCCTCAAGGACTACGCGCCGTATCGCCTTGGCATGTACGAGGCCGCCAACGGGGTGGTGTTTTCTGAAGCGCTCGAGCTCTATGGCTATCTGATCAACCACGTCGACGAGCCGGTGCCGGTATTGCACGCTCCGGTTCCCCGCTACCTGGCCGTCAGCAAACATCGGTTCTCAGCCAGAACCGGTGATTTCGTGGTGACGACGCCGACCGGCACAAACCACTTCGGCGCCATCCTGAACATCAAGGAGTACCCCGATGGGACATATCCTGGCGTCCTGAATGGCCTCAAGTATCTCGGCTTCGAGTACGTCGCCACGCACTCCTTCAGCCCGGTCGGGCGCCATGACGCGCTGAAGACCCTCGAGCGCACCAAGGGGATGATGATTTCCTCGGGCGACAGGGCCGTCAGCCAGATCGCCGAACTCGATCACGCCATGGACCAGATCGCTTCCGGCAACTTTGTGCTCGGCCAGTATCACTTCAGCGTGGCCGTCTATGCACCCGACCAGGAGGCGCTGGCACGGCACGTCGCCGGCATGCGCGCGGAACTGTCCAATTCCGGTTTCGTTTCGGTGAAGGAAGACCTTGCCGTCACGGCCGCATTCTATGCGCAGCTTCCGGCCAACTGGCGTTACCGCACCCGGCTCGCCAACATCAGCTCGCTGAACTTCCTCGGGCTGGCGCCGCTGCACAATTTCGCCAGCGGCAAGGCTGATCGCAACCCTTGGGGCGAATGCATCGCGACGCTGCAGACGACCAACGGCCAGCCGTACCACTTCAACTTCCACGCAACCCATCCGGCCGAGGATTCGCTGGGCGAAAAGGCCATCGGCAACACCCTGGTGATCGGCAAGTCCGGCACCGGCAAGACCGCGCTCATCAACTTCCTGATCGGCCAGACGCAGAAGCTCGATCCCGCCCCCACGATCTTCTTTTTTGACAAGGACCATGGCGCCGAAATCTTCGTGCGGGCGTGCGGTGGCCGCTATCTGGCGCTGGAGAACGGCCGGCCCACCGGGTTCAACCCGTTCCACTGCGAGCGCAGCGAAGCCAACGTCCAGTTCCTCGGCGAACTGATGAAGTTGCTGGCGGGCAAGGGCGCGTACAGTGCGCGCGAGGAAGAAGACATCTTCCGCGCGGTCGAGAACATGCTCGACACGCCGGTTCACCTCCGGACGATGACCAACTTCCGGACGAGCCTGCCCAACCTCGGGGACGATGGCCTGTACGCGCGCATGCGCAGGTGGACGGCCGGTAATTCGCTGGGTTGGGTGTTCGACAATCCCGTCGACGTCATCGACTTGTCCCGCGCGAACATCCTCGGTTTCGACTACACCGACCTGATCGACAATCCGGAAGTCCGCGTGCCCGTGATCAACTACCTGCTGCACCGCCTGGAATTGCTGATCGACGGCCGGCGGCTGATCTACGTGATGGACGAGTTCTGGAAGATCCTCGAGGGCAAGGGCGGCCTGAAGGAGTTCGCCCGGAACAAGCAGAAGACCATCCGCAAACAGAACGGTTTGGGGATCTTCGCAACCCAGAGCCCGGAGGACGCGCTCGCCAGCGACATCGCCGCGGCGCTCGTCGAGCAGACCGCGACCATGATCCTGCTGCCCAATCCAAACGCGAGCCGCGAGGACTACATGGATGGCCTGAAGCTGACCGAAGCCGAGTATCGCGTGGTCGTCAACCTGGATGAGCGCTCGCGCTGCTTCCTGGTGAAACAGGGCCACGCCAGCACCGTGTGCCGCCTGGACCTGCATGGCATGGACGACGTGCTGGCGGTCATTTCCGCGTCCACCGACAACATCGGGATCATGCACCACGTGGTGCGCGAGTGCGCCGCGGCGCGGAACGTGGCGCCGGATGATTTGCCGCCCGGTGCATGGCTTCCGGATTTTTACGAACGCCGCAAGGGCAGCGGAAAGCGCACGCTTGCCACACCCTCACCGTCCCGGCGTGCCCCCGGCGCGATCGTGAAGTGATCGGCCCACCCGATCGGGAGAAGCATCATGCGTACAGGTGCAACTGGAAACAATCGATACCGACTCCTCGCCTGCGGGCGCCGCCTCGCGCTCGTGGTCGTGCTGGCCGGCGCGCTCGGCGCCGGAACTGCGGGCGCGCAGGTACTGGTGAATGATCCGCTCGCACTGGCCAAGCTCGCATCGTCGGAGCTCACATTGGCCAATCAGTACATCACGATGGTCGACCAGTACAAGCAGATGCTGGTCCAGGTGACGGGTCTCGGTACCCATTTCACGATCATGCCGACCACGCTGGATCCGATTGGTGACTCCAGTGAGCTGATCGAGGCAAATTGTGGCAGCGGCGGGGGCGGCGGATTGCTCGGCGACATGATGGCTTCGCTGATATCACTTGTGAGTCAACCCGTTTCCGAAAGCCAGCGCAAGGTATGTGCGCAGATCGTCATCGCGCAGGTCGACAAATACAACCAGACGGTGGCGTTGCTCGGAAGGCTCGGTACGTAC
>JBOHYW010000301.1:0-3663 GCA_050738155.1 Rhodanobacteraceae bacterium | reverse complement strand
TAGGTCTGCATCGAATGCTCCTCGATGTCGGCCTTTCCCACCGACTGTGGCTGGAGCAACACATTCCTGCACAGGCGCGCTGGCGCACCGACCAAGGCGCATACTACGACCAGCGCGACGCGGTCTACCCCACGATGGCGCGTTGGCCGGGCCGTGTGCTGGAGGGACTGAGCTCGACGCCCTTGCGATTGCTGGTGTGCAACGACATTTTCGCGGCACTCTGGATCGGGGAGAAGCCGCCGCCCGCAGCCGGAAAGCTTCCGCACGCATGGATCGAACGCACCACTTGTCGCATTGCCGGTGCTGCCTGATCGTCAGTCCTCGATGCGGCGGATGACCCTGAATGGATTGCCCGCACCAAAGACGTCAGGAGGTACATCGTGCCGTATCAGGGAACACGCGCCGATCACTGAATTGTCGCCGATCGATACGCCATGCAGGATGACAACCTGCACCGAGATCCAGACATTTCTCCCGATTTTGACCGCTCGCGCCGTCGCAGCGTCCACGTTCTGCTGGCGCCGATTGCGCGACAACGTGTGCGCGGCGGTGTCCGTGATGTAGGCATCCGCGACGTTTGCAGACTCTCCGATCTCCACCCGTTGCACGCACTGGATCGAAGTGCCATTCAGGCCTGCGTTGTCCTCGATCACCACCTCCGCGTCGTGTGCCAGAGTGCGGATGCACACAGGCTTGATCGCATTGGAAATTACCAAACAGTTACGTCCAATCTTGACGCGCCCGGGTCCGCTCACGCGCAAGGGGCCGTACACGCGGAATAGTGGTCCGGCACGGAAACGCTTGCCCTGCACGCGGAACAGCACCCGGTACCACCAGCCGCGCATCCATGCGCAAAGCGCCGGCACCAGCAGATACGGGGATTGTGAAAGACGATCACGGATTGATGCGGTCATTCGGGTTCCTCTTCGGGGCGCCGATGTAAATGATCTACCGCGACACGCTTCTTCGCCACACCCCAACAAGCAGTACGACCACGGCACCACCCCACGCCAGCGCCAGACCCGCGAATCGCATGATCAGGTACATCGCCAGTACCAGTGGCGCGGCTTTGCCGACAATTCCAAACAGATACAGCGCACCGGCCTCGACTGTACCGATGCCGTTCGCGCTGAGCGGCAGGTACGCGATCAGCCCGGCGCTATTGGCGATGATGGTCACTGTGGCAAGCGAACTGCCGCCCGCATGCAGGGCACGCAGGATGCACCAGTAACCGCCGCCGATCACCCAAAGTTTCAGCATGCTGAGCGCGGCATCGAGCGCTACGATCCATGGATGCGTCACGGCGACGTGATGGGCTGCGCGCAATCCACCGACAACCTTCGCACGCCAGGTGCCCCCCGTCGTTTCGGCGGATGGCCAGCGTCGCACAAATGCGAACGCGGCAAGCAACACCAAGGCAAGGCCGGCACCGAACGCCCCTGCGAGCCTGGGCACAGGCTGGGCAAATACGAGTACAAGCCCCGCCGACAGCACGAAGGAACAGAACAACGAGATCAATTTGTCGACGCCAAGCCGACCCACCGCAGTTGGCAGTGCGAGACCGCGCCGCCGCAGATACACACTCATGGCGATGAGATCGCCGACTTGCCCAGGTACCACTTGGCCCAACGCCCACGCCATCCAGTACGCAGCAAGGTAGCGCGGGAATCGGATTCCCCGCTCCGGTACCGCGATGATGTAGGAGTTGACCGCACCGAGGAGCGCAGCCACGACGACAGCGACCAAGCCGAGGCCTATCCAGGCCGGATCTGCGTTGCGCAACGTGGCAAGAACGCGCGCGGGATTGGCCCACCAGATCAGCAACGCCAGCAGGCCAAACCCCACTACGGAAAGCGCGATCGCGCGGCCGTGCCGCGCATGCCCTTTATCCATTGCCCGTGCGTGGACGCTGGTCACCGCGCCACGGCCGACTGTTCGAGTCGCTCGCGGAGCACACGGTCGATACGCAACGCCAGCCGTGAAGACTCGATGTAGCTCGCGCTGTCGAAATCGCCCGCTCTTCGTGCAATGTCGACGAATGCTGCGATCTGCTCGACAATGCCTTTTGCCGAGCCTGACCAGATACGCCGCACTCGCCGGCGCTGCCCGCGCGCGGTCTCCAGACGACGGAAATCGGTGAGTCTGGCGCTGCGGTTGTCGCAGCTGATCTCCACGGTTTCGGTCGGAAATGCCTTGCTGCCATTGGATAGGTACAGGATTGTCGCCAGCGAGCCGTCCGCGAAGCGCAGGGTGACCTGGAAGTTGTCTTCGCGCTGGTAACCGGCGCCTGTACCGCCCAACGGCTGCACGTCGGTGTCAATCACGGCGACTCCGACCAGCCAGCAGCAAAAGTCGATTTGGTGGCAGGCCTCGCCCAACACCACCCCGCCGCCCTCTCGGGGATCGTGCAGCCAGTGCTCGGGCGGCCTGAAGCCGACGTTCACCCGGTAGACGACCGACATCGGTTGTGCACGCGAAGAAAACTCGTCGCGCAGGGCCAGAGCGAACCGGGCGTAGCGGCGATTGAAGCCGACCATGAGGATTTGTCGGTCGTCGACCCGCGCTGCCTCGACTGCGGCAAGCCCATCCACGCTGAGCGCCAAGGGCTTCTCGACGAACACGTGCTTGCCTGCCGCCAGTGCGCGTGTTGCCAATGGGGCATGCGAATCGTGACGAGTGAGAATGAACACCGCGTCGGTGTCAGCATCGGAAATGACTTCGTCGGTTTCCGCACTGGCAAACGCAAACCCGTATTTGCGCCCAAGTGCAGTCGCGCGCACCCCGGTCGCCGATGCAATGCCGCGAAACAGCACGGGACACTTGGCCAGCGCCGGCAACAGTTCGTTGGTCGCATGGCTGCCGGCGCCTATGACGGCCACGCGCAGTCTGCCGGATGAAGCTTCCGAGACCCGCGCTCCCCCGCTTGGTAACTCGACGCGACCGACAACCGGAGCGACGGAGGTTGGGTATTCGAGCAGGATGCCCAACGAAGGCTCGCTGTGTTCGCCGGATATCAGTGCAAAGGCATCGGCTGCCTGTTGGATCGGAAAGCGATGCGTGACCATCATGCCCGGCTCGACTCGGCCCTGCGCGACTTGGTCAAGGAACGCTCCCATGTTGCGCTGCTCGGTCCAGCGAACGTACGGCAACGGGTAATCGTGCCCATCCCGTTCGTAGGCGGGGTCTCCGGTGCCGGGGCCGTAGGCCATCGACGTGCGAAGCTCGAGCTCCTTGAACAGATACTGTTCCCGTGGCAGTGACAGCCCTGTCCGGCCAACCGCCACGACGCGGCCCTTTCGCCGGCACAACCTACCTGCCAAAGCGGCCGGCGTGGCATCGTCGGTGGCGGCGGTGATGATGACGGCATCGGCGCCTGCTCCTTCGGACCAGGCCAGTACCCGTTCGACCACATTCGGGGCATCCACCGCACAGGTGCCGGCCCAGCGATTATCCTGTGCAAGCGCAAGGCGGCGGGCATCGACATCGAGCCCGAACACGCGGCAACCCGACGCGCGCAGGAGCTGCGCAACCAGTAGTCCAACCAAGCCAAGGCCAAGCACGATGACGTTGTCGCCGAGGCGCAGATCGGCCACACGCAGGCTCTGGAGCGCGATTGCGCCGACGGTGGAAAATGCGGCGAGGTCGGTCCCCAAGCCCGCGGGC
>JBOHYW010000300.1:0-3672 GCA_050738155.1 Rhodanobacteraceae bacterium | reverse complement strand
GTAGCGTTCGCCTTGGCTCAGGTGTGCGTAGCTCATGTGCAACTCCACTTGCCGGTGAAGCTGCGCAGGCTACCGCACCTGCGCCTCTTCAGTTGGTCAGGTGTTGCACTTCAGAGTTGAATTCACCTCGCCGCCACACAGCAGGATGACCAGTGCCTCGCCGCGCTGCGTGTAGTACGCCCGACAACCGGGACCGTAATCGATCTTCATTTCGCAGATCCCGCCCTTCAGCGCCCGGCGCTGCCCGGGATTGCCCGACGCGAGCCTGTGGATGCGCTGCACGGTCCGCTGTGCCGCCCGTCGATCGCGCAAGTCAAACCATCGGGTGAATGCGTCGGTCTGGCGCAACTCGATCATGCGCCCGGTGTAATGCACAGGTTACACGAGCCACAATCGTGAAACCCTGCCCCGTCCCTAGACCAGCAACGTCAGCGCGAAGGTTCCGAGCATCATGAAAGCCACCGCGAGCTTGATCGCGGTGCCGATCAGGAGTCCGATCCAGGTTCCGAAGCCGACCTTGGCCGCACGTTCGATCGGACTGCCGGAAAGAAGTTGCCCGATCACGGCGCCGATGAAGGGCCCGAGCAGCAATCCCGGGATGCCGAAGAACAGCCCCACGATGGTACCGATCAGTGCGCCCCACACGGCGGCCTTGCTGGCGCCGTAGCGTTTGGCACCGTAGGTACCGGCAAGGAAGTCGAACACGATCGACAACGCGGCGAGTACGCCCAGGATCACGATTACCCACACCGGAATCCGGTGGAAGTGCTCAGCCCAGGCCGCCAGCAGCATGCCGCCGAACATCACGGGAATCGCGGGCAGGTTCGGCAGGATCGAGCCGACCAGGCCCGCGACGATCAGGATGCCGGCGATGACGTACCAGAGGATCGTCCAGTCCATCGATCCGAGGATAGCGGGCCACGCAACCCCGCCCGTTATTCCGGAGCCGCCCGCGCTCTATGCGGGCGGAGTCCGGAATCCATTCTTATCGCTGGCGGACTGCAAGAAGCTGGATTCCGGGTTCCATCGACGATGAAGCTGCCGATGGCCCCGGAATGACGATGGATGAAGGTCTCCCGGAAGGCGATACGCAACTCCACCATTACGTCTTCGGCGTCAGTTGCAGGGTCAGCGCCTCGAACGGCTGCAGCCTGATCGTGGTCTGCTGATCGGCGTCCAGCGTTTTCGGTACGTCATTGCTGCCCGTGTGCCACACATCGCCGACGCCGAACTTACCTGCGGCTCCTTTCGGAAGCTGCAGTTGCCGGCCAACGTCGAGGATCGCGAAGCGCGGCTGTCATCCGGGCTGCGCAGCGTGTCCAATTCGCAGCCTGCGCCAGACGAAACGCTGCGCCGTGAGCGATTACAAGAAGCGCAAGCTGGACGCGCCGTCATGCGCCCGCCACGTGACCGCGAAAACAGTCTTCCGAACCAATGCCTCACGTGGCACCGGCAAGCAACCAACTGCCCCACGCAAGCAAAACCAAACCAGCGGCAATATCCAGATGCCAGCGGGCAGATACCAGTTTTTCGGTCAGCACGAAGGCCGCGAGCACGGCCATCCAGGCGAGATTCATCGTCCCGACCACGAACAGCAATGCCATCAGCGCCCAGCAGCAGCCGACGCACCATTTCCCCTGCCCGAGTCCGAGCCGCAGCGCGCCACCCGTGCCGTCGCGCCAGCCGCTCATCAGTTGCAGCAATGGGCTCCGGCAACGTGCGACGCAGGCGCGTTTGAGGGGTGTCAATTGGTACACACCCGCGGCGGTCAGAATGCCCGCACTCAAATACGCGTTGACGCTGGCGCCCATGGGAGACAGCAACCTCGCCTCCGCAAGGCTCCATTGCGCGACCGCCCCGAGGACCGCGCAACCGAGCCATGCCGCGAGGTAACCGGTGAAAAATCCGGCAATCGCCGGAGTGGGGCCATGCTCCGCATGGCGGCACCTTGCAAGCGAAAGATACGCCGAGGAACTTGGACCTGCTGATGGCGCCATCATCGCCGCCATCATGGCCGCCCACATCGCAAGCACCATCGCGAAACCGGGACTTGGCGAATACCGCGCGCGCATCATGAAGGCCGCCGCGGCTTCCGGGCCCGTCATGCCGATGCGCATGCTCGCCAGCACCAGCCAGCCGATTGCGGCTACAAGACCGATGCCAACCAGTAGCGTAATGCGGTCACGCCGGATTTTCTGCAGCACCGCGTCCATGCAGCGTCAATCCGAAACGTAGGCGAACGGGCTGATGAAACCGGTGCGCCCGGAGAGCTTCCACTTCCAGTCGTAATCGGTGAGGCTGAAATGCTTCGAGCGCGCCACCTTGGCCGGTTCACCCGGCGCGATGCACAGCGGATGCCCGGCGATCGTGACCGGACTGCCACCCTGGCCGGTGAGCAATTCGATCTCGGCCTCGGTAATCCCCGGAATGGTCAGGCTGCTTGTTTTGCCGTCGCTCTGATAATGCATCGGCACGCTTTTCGCACCCAGCACCGTGCCGATGAATGAGGCCAGCACGGCGGGATGCCCACCTGCCTTGCCGGAAAAGATCGCGTGCAGCGCCTCCGTCTGCGGCTCATCCGCCCGATCGTCGAAGTAAGCCGCTGCGGTCCATTTGGTTTCGACCATCGTCCTCGGTGCGTACACCGCCAACGCCACATTCAGGCCGTCGAGCGCGACGTCGCCGTATTTGCCCTGCTCGATGTGCCAGGCGACCAGCACGGTGCAGTCGCCCTGGGTCGGCGGGCTGGTGAATACGCACGGACATGCGGCCTCGCAGTTGCAGGTCTCGAAATAGCTGCCCTTGAGGTTCCATTGCGCCATGACCGTTTACTCCGGTATTGAGATATGTCCGACTTTGCCATCCCCCACCATCACACAGCCGCGACTGGTCCGCCGTGCTCCGCCCATGCCTTGAAACCGCCATTCATGCTGGCGACCCGCACAAGGCCCATCTCCTTCGCGCGTTGGGCAGCCAGCGCCGAGCGCCCCCCGCTCTTGCAGTAGAAGACGAACTCCTTGTCCGTGTCGAAAACGTCCTTGTGGTACGGACTAACCCGGTCGATGTAAAACTCCAGCATCCCGCGCGAAGCGTGAATGGCGCCCGGCAGCTTGCCATCGCTGTGCAGCTCCGGTTCGTCGCGCACATCGACGAAAACGACGTCGCCGTGCCCCAGCAGATTCTTTGCCTCGTCCACTTCGTAGGTTTTGACGTGTGCAGCTGCTTCGGCAAGCAAATCTTTGATATTTTTTTCCATGGCGGGGTCTCCTTCAGTTTGAATCGGGCCGATCAGCGCAGGGGTATAGGGCTCTGTCCCCCGCTCGATCGGGATGTCTTTGCGCAGACTCGCCCTACGCTTTGATCCAGACCAGTCTCGGCAGGGGCGCCGTCTGCCACAATGACCTATACTCCGGCTCGCATGCCCGAAACGCCTGATTGGGGCGGAGAGCTGCATGAGCATCGATCTGCTTTCAGATGTGCTGACGCTCGTGCGCCTCACCGGCGCATTGATATTTCGCGTCGACATGCACGGTCCCTGGGGTATTGCAGCCAACCCCACCCTGGAAAAATACGCGCCGCTGTTGCCGGCAGGCACCAACCACATCGTCTCATTCCATGTCGTGCTGGAAGGCACTTGCTGGATGCGCCACGGCTCGGCTGACTGGTTTGCCG
>JBOHYW010000299.1:0-3679 GCA_050738155.1 Rhodanobacteraceae bacterium | reverse complement strand
GCCAACGCTTCCAGCAGATTACGGGTGCCGACGATATTGGTGCGGTAGATTTCGTCTGCGTCGCCGTGCGCGACGAATGAAATCGCCGCCAAATGGATAATCACGTCGGCGCGCGCCGCTTCGACCGCACGTTGCACGGCACCGCGATCCAGCAAGTTCGCGCGCAGCACGCCCTGCGCCGGCGGATCGCCATCGTGGGCGAGGCCAACGACTTCGTAGCCGGCAGCTTCAAGTTCCGCCGCGACGTAGCGCCCGGTGAACCCGTGGCAGCCAGTCAGCAGCGCACACTGGCGCTCAGAATGAAACACCACGTTCCACCCGCTTGAGATCGGCTTCCACCATCATCCGGCACAATTGTTCCAGTGTGGTCTGCGCCTGCCAGCCGAGCCGCTCGCGCGCGTGCGCGGCGTCACCGATCAGCGCGTGCACCTCGGCCGGCCGGTAGAACTTCGGGTTGACCGTGACCCGTGTCTTGCCGGTCGCGCTGTCGATGCCGATTTCCTGTTGCGCGTTGCCTCTCCATTCGAGTTCGATGCCGACGGCCTTGAACGCCAGCGCCGCGAAATCGCGCACGGTTTCGGTACGTCCCGTTGCCAGCACGTAAGTGTCGGGCTGGTCGGCTTGCAGCATCCGCCACATGCCCTCGACGTATTCCGCCGCAAAACCCCAGTCGCGCTTGGCATCGAGATTGCCGAGTTCCAGCACCTCCTGTTGGCCCAACTTGATCCGTGCCGCCGCATCGGTGATCTTGCGGGTCACGAATTCGCGCCCACGCAGCGGCGATTCGTGGTTGAACAGGATGCCGCTGGCGCCGAAGATGCCGAACGATTCGCGATAGTTCACCGTGGTCCAGTGCGCGAACAACTTGGCCACGCCGTAGGGGCTGCGCGGCCAGAACATCGTCTGCTCGTTCTGCGGCACCGCTTGCACCTTGCCGAACATTTCGGACGTCGATGCCTGGTAGAAGCGCGTGTCGGGCTTCATCGTGCGGATCGCCTCGAGCAGATGCAGCGCGCCCAAGCCGGTAATTTCTGCAGTCGTGACCGGTTGCTCGAACGATACCCCGACGAAACTCTGGGCGGCGAGGTTGTAGACCTCGTCCGGTTGGATCTTCTGGATCAGGCGCAGGCTGCAGCCCGGATCGGTCAGGTCGTATTCGACCAGTTCAAGATTCGGATGCGCGGCGACGCCGAGCTCCTGCATCCGCCAGAAGTTGACCGAACTGGTGCGCCGGTACGCGCCACGCACCTGGTAACCCTTGTCCAGCAGCAACTGCGCGAGATACGCGCCGTCCTGCCCGGACACCCCGGTGATCAATGCGGTTTTCATGTGGACTTGTCCCGCGCCGATGCGCCATGAAAACCGCATTCTGACAGCACGCCCGCGCTGCCGCGAGCACGGTTTCAATCGTCCGCGCGCTGCAACAGCCACAACCGTGCGAATTTCTCGCGCACGTAATCGGCTTCCATGCAGGCGAAAACGAAGCCGCGCCAACCGTCCAGGAAACCCCCACGCAGCACATACCCGCGCAGAAAACGCCACATCGGATTGACGACGAGGTTTGCAAGCGAACCGCGCCGGCCGCGGGTGTGCATGTCGGTCGCCATCATCGCCGCGTAGCGGCGGTAGCGCGCGAGCTGGTCATCCAGCGAACGATATGCGCGGTGTTCCAGGTCGCCCGCCAGCATCACGACGTTGCCATCGACCACCGCATGCTCGTGGATCTCGCGGCCCGCGCGCCAGCCACCACGGCGGCGGTCGAACAATCGCAAGACGCGATCGGGATACGCATTGCCGTGGCGCAGGAACGCGCCGAAATATTCGGTGCAGCGTGCGAAACGATAGCCTGCCGCGTCGGCAAAGCCCGCGTCGCGCGCGGTTTCGATGGCCGCCAGCAACGCCGGCGTCACGCGTTCGTCGGCGTCCAGGCACAGCACCCAGTCATGCTGCGCTTCGCGTACCGCGAAATCCTTCTGCGCGCGGTAGCCTTCGAAGGCATGCTCGAGCACCCGCGCGCCGTGCGCGGCCGCCAGCTCGCGCGTGCCATCGGTGGAGCCGGAATCGACCACCAGCAATTCGTCGCAGAATGCCAACGACGCGAGGCAGGCGTCGATCCGGTCGGCTTCGTTCAAGGTAATCACGCAAGCCGAGATGCGCGGGCGGTCGGACATGGGAAAATACATCTATCGATCAATGCGAGCGAGTGTAATGCCGCCTTCCCGTCCCGCGCCGCTGGTGGTCCGCTTCGGCGCCTTTGGCGACATGGTGTTGCTGACGCCATTGCTGCGACTGCTGCACCAACGTTACGGCCAGCCATGCATGCTGCTGGGTTCCGGCGGCTGGCTGGAACCGTTGTTTGCAGGGCATCCCGATGCAGCCAAGATACTGCGCCTGCGCAGTCGCAAGCGCCCGTACTGGCTGGACGCCACGCAACGCGCACTGGTCGCACGATTGCGCGCCCAGCCACCGGGGCCAGTGTACGTGTGCGACGATTGGTCGATCGACAAGCTCCGCTGGCTGCTGCGACGCGCGCGCGTCCCGGACGATCACTGCGTGTTCGCCAATCCCGATTGCATGCTGCGAACGGGCGAACACTGGATCGACCGCTGGCAGCGTTTCGGTGCGATGACACCCGCCGCATTCGCGAACACGCCCGCGGTTGCCATGGCTGACCTGTCGGATACGCCGTGCCTCGTCGTCCAGGATGCCGACCGCACCGACCTGCACGCATGGCTGCGCTCGCGCGGCTTCCACGATGCCCCGCTGGTGTTGCTGCAACCCGGCAACAAACGGACCTTGAAGCGTGGCCGCGCCGGGCAACTCGGCGACGACAAACATTGGCCGCTGGAAAATTGGATCGGTTTGATCCACGCGTTGTTGGCGCACGATGCGGCGACCAAAATCATCCTGTGCGGCGCGCCACCGGAAGCGGCGATGCTGCACGCGATCGCACGCGCCGCGGGTTCCGATCGCGTGCTCGCCGCCGGTGACGAGCTGCCGCTGCGCCGGCTGTTGGCGTTGTGCGAACACGCATCGGCCATGATTTCCATCGATACCGGTCCGGCGCAAGCCGCGGCCGCGTTGGGTTGCCCGCTGATCGTGCTGTACGGCGCGCAGCCGCCGTCGCTGTGGCTGCCACGCAGCCCGACCGGCAGTGCGGTCGTCGCATTGGGCGGCCTGCCGCAGCGCGACCGGGTCGACCGTATCGCGCTGCATGAAGTCATCGCGGCCTGGCAAAGGTTGCCGCCGCGCACGGTGAAAGCGTAGGACGGGTCACCTGCGCGCTGGTTCCGACGGATCGCGTAGGTTGGGCTTCATCCGCGCCGTTTGCGGATGAAGCCCAACACCGGGCCATACGATGCAAGATGCAAGCTGAGGGGTTTCGGCCGGGAGTTTGCCTGTTGGGCTTCGCGAAAAGCCGCTCAGCCCAACCTACGCAGGTTCCGACAGATCGCGCAGGTTGAGCTGAATCCGCGCCGTTTGCGGATGAAGCCCAACACCGGGCCATACGATGCAAGATGCAAGCCGAGGGGTTTCGGCCGGGAGTTGTCTGTTGGGCTTCGCAAGAAGCCGCTCAGCCCAACCTATGTATGGACTCGCCCCTGGTGTCAACCGCTGTTGTGCACGAAGCACGGGCTGCATTTATGTATGAGGCCTCGTCGAAGGTGGCCACTTGGGG
>JBOHYW010000298.1:0-3719 GCA_050738155.1 Rhodanobacteraceae bacterium | reverse complement strand
GCCTCTCGAAACCGCAAGCTGTGCGGTCTTGGTCATGCCGTAGTCGATCATGTCTTTGGGGATCGCAAGTGCAGACTCGCTGCTGATGAAGACCACCCGCCCCCAGCCACGCTCGATCATCCCGGCAGGTAGTGGCGGGTCATGCGTATGCCGCTCATCACGTTGATCTCGAACATGTCCAGCCAGTCGCTATCGGTGAGTTCGAGAAAAGGCTTCAGTCGGGCGGTGCCCAGATTGTTGACCAGGATATCCGTGTCCGTGGCGCGTGCAGTCAATGCGCTGGCCCCTTCCGTGGTTGCCAGATCAGCGGCAAACCCGGTGATGTCGGCGGTCGGGAACAGCGCGCGCATTTCCTGCAATGCGGCCGAGACCCGCTCCTCGCCGCGGCCATTGATGACGACCGCGGCGCCGGCGCGTGCCAGTCCCTCCGCAATCGCGCGCCCGATACCCGCCGTGCTACCCGTGACGACGGCCCTGCGACCCTTCAAATCAATGATCATGACAAACGGCTCCTGTGTTGTTCGAACTGCGGGTTTCTTCTGCAGCCCGGTTGACTGTCGTGTAATCGACGGCACCGCCGATCTCCGCGGCCACCATGGCGGTTGCTTCCTGGCTAATGATTGCGTCGGGCTGCTGAGAACGCTCGCCCGGTTTGACCGCAAACGCAATGAACAGCGCCGCGCCCACGAGAGCGAAGCCACCAAGATAGAACACATTGGTGACGCCGCCTGAATTGAGCACGATGCCACCGCCTCCGGCGCCCGCCGCGATGGCGACCTGGACGGCCGCAACCAGCAAACCACCGCCGCTTTCAGCCTCGTCAGGTACTGTACGTGTAATCCAGGTCGACCAGGCAACCGGCACGGTGCCGAAAGCAAGGCCCCAGATTGCGACCAATGCCGTCGTCGTGATCGGCGTGCCCATCCCGCTACCCAAGCCGATGCCGATGGCACCCATGAGCAGCGGTATCAACGTCATCGTCAGCTTCGTATTACCTTGCAGCATCCAGCCGCCAAGTGGCTGCCTGCGTAATTGGCCACACCAAAGGCCAGCAGAATGGCCGATACACCCGTGACGGCAACGCCGGTGACATCTTCAAGAAAGGGGCGAACGTAGGTAAACAAGGCGTAATTTCCGCCGAAGATCAGCAGCACGGCGACCAGTCCGGGCCGCATGCGCGGGCGTTTCATCACTTCAACAAGGGTTCGCAGGTGCGTCTGACCACGCGGGTTCATCCGCGGTAGCGTCAGAAGCTGTGCAATCAGGGCCAACAAGCCGAGAGCGGCCGCCAGCAAAAACACGCCACGCCAACCGATAACGGCGCCGAGATAGCTTCCGATGGGGGCGGCGACAATGGTTGCCGCGCCGAGACCGCTCATCACGATGCCCAACGCGCGCGCGACTTGCGGCCCGGGCATCAGCCGCATGACGATGGCAATCGACATGGCCCAGAAACCGCCCATCGCGATACCGAGAACAACGCGTCCCAACAGCAAAACCGCGAAACTCGGCGCCAACGCCACCATGAGATTGGAGGCGATCAGCAGCACGGAAAAACCCAGCAGCACATGGCGCCGATCGATGTGTCGGGTAATGAATGGCGTCAGCAAACTCGACGCAAAAGCCAGCGCCGCCGTGGCCGTGACCGTCTGACCGGCCGCGGCGACGGTAATGCCCAGATCGCTCGCTATCGGTGTCAGCACACTGGGCGGCAAAAACTCCGCCGTGGCCAGCGCGAAGACACCCAGCATCATGGAGACGACGGCACCCCAGATGGCTGTCTTCGGGTCGGGTGCAACTGCCGAACGTGCGCGTTGCTTGTCCATGGGATGGTTCCTCCGTGAAACGTGTGTGCGTCGACCAGACGTTGCATCAGCCGAGCTTCGCCAGGTTCTGGAACAGAAGGCCGCCCAGCTTGCCATCCAGAACATGCAAGGGTGCGCCGCCCTGATCGAGCCTTCCGAGTTCGACGGGCGCGAAGCCAAGCCGTGTGGCCAGTGCGGCGACCGTTGCACTGGCGTCCGCGTCATTGCTCGATACGAAGACCACCTGCCGCTGTCCGTCGACCGGCGGATTCGTTCCAAGCTGCTTTACGGGCAAGTGATTGAACGCCTTGACCAACTTCGCGCCCGGAACGTAATCCGCATTGATTTCGGAAGACAGGCGACCATTGAACCTTGCTTTCCATGCTTCCCATGCGTCAGCCGTGACATGCAGGGCATTGGTCACGTCCACCACGGTTTTGCCTTGCCAATCGGATTGCTTCTCCGCCACATCCTTGAACTGATCGAAGCCGACCGCGAAGAAAACCATGTCGGCGTCAAGTGCGCGATCGACCGCAACGGGAGTGACGTGCCGCCCGAGTTCGCTCACGAGCGACTTGAGAGACTCCGGCCCGCGCGAGTTGGCGATCTGCACGTCGATCCCGGCCCTGGCGAACAGGCCGGCCAATGTCCTGCCGACGGTGCCGGACCCTACGATGCTGTATTGCATGCTCATGACGGTTCTCCATGTGATGGTGTTTGCGGGAATGGGATGCCCATGGCCGGGAGCTCCGGCTCGGCGTGCATGCAGGTTCCACGAAAAGCGTTGTTCGATCTTCAATCGGCGCCGCGTCGCGACCCGCGGCGTCGTTGCTTCATGCCCAGCGACCGGCCTCTTCGAACGACAGCCGCGGGTTGCGCGGAAACGGCGTACCGGGTTTTCCGTATCCCAGCGAGCAGATGAAGTTGGATTGGATATGCGTGCCCGCAAAAAACTCACGATCGACACCCGCGTTGTCGAACCCGGACATGGGTCCGCAGTCGAGGCCCAAGGCGCGCGCCGCGATGATGAGGTAAGCGCCCTGCAGGCTGCTGTTACGCTGGGCCGTCGCCTTGGCGAATTCCGGCGGCTGAAACATCTGGCGCAGCGCCTCCGCGCGCGCAGGAAACAACTTCGGCAGCGTCTCCGGAAACGCCAAGTCAGACCCGATGATCACCGTGACAGGCGCCGCCAGGATTTTGGGGCCATTGGCACCCATCGCGAGTGCCGACAACTTGGCCTTGCCCTCGGCGCTTTTCACCCACACGAATCGCGCAGGGTTGGTGTTGGATGCCGTGGGACCCCACTTGAGCAATTCGTACAGCTCGTGGATCGTCCGATCGTCGACCTCTCGGGAATCCCATTCGTTGTAAGTCCTCGCCTGCCGAAACAGTTGGTCGAGCGACGCGGTGGGTAGTGCGCCATCCGTGACGGCATGTAAACGACCAGATGGAACGCTCTGGAATTCGGCGGTCAGGCGGTCGGTATCGAGGATGCTGGAGTCGAGAAGTGGAAGGTTCATATCGGTGTCCTTGTGATTACGGCAACACCGATGATGGGATTCTCTACCTGACCTGGGAAGACGATAAAATGTGATCTGAACGATCTGTACGAAGGATGGATGGCAATGCTGGATGGCGTTTCACTGCAAACGACCAACCTTCTGACCGGCGCTGCCAATCCAATTGACCAGCGACGCCAGCCAAGCTGCCAACTTTGGCCACGGAGTTGAACGTCGAAACCAACGTCCGCTCATGGTGGGATCTGTCTTTCAATAGGCTTCTGGCGGCCAACTGCGGTCATCCGCCAGGCACCACTCACCGCCGCAGAGCGGTCGTTCAGAAGCGACGGGATTGGTCGGGATGTCCCAGTAGATTGCTGTCGGTTCAACAGACGACGAGTTCAAGCGCGATGAT
>JBOHYW010000297.1:0-3744 GCA_050738155.1 Rhodanobacteraceae bacterium | reverse complement strand
GCCGTTGCGACCGCTGTAGATTTTCACCCAGCCTGGAACAATTCTGGTGAAGTAGTGAAACGACAATCCGGTATCGAAGCCGGCCGCAACGTTCATTGTGGCCTTGAACAAGAACAGACCGACGTAGTTGGATGCACTCGGAACATTCGCGCCGGGCGGTAGCGTTCCTACCTGCGCGCCCTTCCACACCACGCCGTAATCCGACCCATTGCAGTCGACCGAGTGCGGGTGGCGCAGGCCGGCGGTGGAACAACCGCCATCGTAGTATTTATGTACCGACGTGCCCGGCGTCAGCCCGTCGAAATCCATGGTGATAGGCGTGGCTGCGGCGGTGCCACAGACCAGCATTCCTGATACCAGCGCCAACGCAAAACCGATACGACTTTTGAGCAAATTCATACTACGCCTCGTGAAAGTTACGCCCCCTGTGGGCGCACCTGATACAGAAGCAAGTCCCGTGCCGCGCTAAGAAATACAAACAGGAACAATGGCCTGCGTGCCGACCGATTGGAACAAGCGTTCGAATATGTAAGGTTTCTCGACGGCTTGGCAGAGGCTGTGCCTCGAGCGCGTCGGCAAAAACTCAGTGGGGGTTGCCGGGTTGTGGCCACGGCGCAAGGGCGCCAGCGGTCAACCGGCTGGACCGTTATCCCGCGTCACGGGATCGTGCGCGTGGATCTGCTTGTAGCGGCCACTGAAAAAGATCAGCGGCTGCGCTTCCAGCCCGTGTGCCAAGTGTTCGACTTCGGCGATGAACAGCCGGTGGTCGCCGGCCGGATGGATGTCGACCACGCGTGCCACGACTTGCGCGAGACTGCCATCCAGCAGCGGGGTGCCGGCGTGGTCGGAAAACTGCACGTCGACTTCCTGTTCGGGGCGGTTGGCGAAATGCGGCCCAAGATGGCGTTGCTGCTCGGACAAGATGTTGATGCCGCAGCGGCTGCCGACCCGCACGTGCTCGCTGAAACTCGAGGACTTGCGTACCGAGACCAGCACCAGTGGCGGGTCCAACGAGACGGACAAGAAGCCATTGACCGTCATGCCGACCGGCTTGCCTTGGCGCATGAAACTCACCACCGTCACGCCGGTGGCAAAGCGTCCCATCACCCGCCGAAACAGTTGCGGGTCGATGGATCGCGTCGGGGTGACGTCGCGGGGCATTGGCTCAACGAAACAAGAACGATTCTCAATTACAGCATGCGTGGCGGGCGCGGGTCAATCGCCGAGTGTGCCGGCTCCGACCTTCGATTTTGAGTCGGCCTACAGCGACCCGGTGGATTGCGGGTTCAGGTGGGGGTGGGCCGTCGCGACGGTAAACTTGGCTGAACCGATCGGCAAAGGAGAACGGCAAATGGACCAGCGGGCGGCGCGGAAAACCATTCTCGTCACCGGCGGCGCCGGTTACATCGGCAGCCACGTGGTGCTGCAACTGGTGGAGGCGGGCGAAAACGTCGCGGTGCTGGATGACCTGAGCACCGGTTTTCGCGAATCGGTGATCGGCGCGGAACTGGTCGTGGGCAACGTCGGCGATCGCGAACTCGTCGCGAAGCTGCTGCGCGAACGCAACATCGACACGGTCATGCATTTCGCCGCGCGCACGATCGTGCCGGAATCGGTGGCCGACCCGCTGCGCTATTACGGCAACAACACCTGCGCCACGCGCAATTTGCTGGAATGCTGCCGCGACGCCGGCGTCAAACAAATCGTGTTCTCGTCCACCGCCGCGGTGTACGGCATTCCCGAGGGCGGCAAGGCCAGCGAAGCGACACTGACCGCACCGATCAACCCGTACGGCAGCTCCAAATTGATGAGCGAGTGGATGCTGCGCGATCTCGCCGCAGCCGGTGGCCCGCGTTATGTCGCGCTGCGTTACTTCAACGTCGCCGGTTGTGACCCCGAAGGCCGTATCGGACAATCGACGAAGAAGGCGACACTGCTGGTGAAGGTCGCCTGCGAGGCGGCGCTCGGCAAGCGTCCACGCCTGTCGATTTTCGGCACCGATTACGACACCCCCGACGGTACCGGCGTGCGCGATTACATCCATGTCGACGACTTGGCGAGTGCGCATCTGGACGCATTGAAGTACCTGCGTGCCGGCGGCGAATCGACCACGCTGAACTGCGGCTATGGCCACGGCTATTCGGTGCGCGAAGTGCTGGCGGCGGTCGGTCGCGCGCATGGGTCGCCGGTGCCGTATGTCGAAGAGCCGCGTCGCGAAGGCGATCCGCCGTCGCTGATCGCGGTATCGGACAAAATCCGCGCGACGCTGGGGTGGGCGCCGCGCCACGATGACCTGGATTTCATCGCGCAAACAGCACTGGCATGGGAGCGCGAGCTGGCGGGCGTCGCGCACTCGCGCGCATGACATTCCCGGTTTACGCAACCTGCCCGCTGCCGTACGCAGCGGTCGGAGTCGTGTTGCTGGCGGGGTGCTGGCGATACCTGCCCGGTTGGCTGCGGGTCGTCGGCGTCGCGGTCGAAGTCCTGTTGCTGGTGCTGATGATGCCGCTGGGTGCCGACGCACTTGCAGGTTGGGTGCAATCGCGTGCGCCCCCCGCGAGCGCCTGCAAGGCGCCGCTGCCCACCACGATCGTGGTGCTGTCCGGTGGCGCGGCCCGCTCGCCGGATGGGCCCGACGATTACGCGGCATTGCGACCCGACAGTTTGCAACGGGTGTTCGCGGGCGTGGCGTTGTGGCGCAGGACGCCCGACGCACGGTTGGTGCTGACCGGCGGCAGCGGCCGAAGCATTCCCGATGTATTGCTGATGGCCAACCTCGCCACGCAGATGGGTGTGCCGGCGAAGGCCATCGAAATCGAGAGCCATTCCCGTAACACTTGGGAAAACGCGCGCAACGTGGCGGCGCTGTCGCCGCCGGTGCCGAAGCGCATCTGGCTGGTTACCTCGGGCATGCATCTGCCGCGTGCGTTGGGCGCATTCCGCACCTTCGGGTTCGAACCCTGCGCGTGGCGGGCGGTCTCGGCGAATGGCGCGAAAGGCTTTCAATGGCGGGATCTGGTACCGCAAGCTCGCGCGGTGTTGAAGGCAACTTTCGCCTTGCACGAACTCATCGGCGGCTGGGAATACGCGGTACTGGAATGGCGGCATGCGCGCGACGCGAAGCATTGACCTGTTTCCTGACTGATGCTGAGTGTCCGTAGGAGCGCTCGCGAGCGCAACCCGGCGCTGGCAAAGATGCGAGGTCGCGAGCACGTTCGTTCCTACAGATGGAGTAGGAACGAGCGTGCAGGCGACTGACTACGCAGCGAGTAGGGCGGATCAAGGTGTAAGCGCGAACGCCGGAAGACTCCAGGCATCCTGCCTTCCGGCCCGGCTTCGCCGTTCGCGCCGCTCCTTGCGGGTAGGGCGGATCAAGGTGTAAGCGCGGAAGCGCGAACGCCGGATCCGCCGCTTCGCGGCTTGATCCGGCCTACTGAGCGGCGAGCATTCCGGTCGCGAGCACGCTCGCTCCTGCAACGGCGGTTCGCGTAGGAGCCTGCGTGCAGGCGATCTGGGTGCGAGCAACCCCCCCCGGCAATCAAACGCCGTAGTAAGCCCGGTACCACTCGACGAAGCGCTTGATGCCTTCTTCGACCGGCGTGGAGGGTTGGTAACCAGTATCGTGCATCAGTTCCTGCACGTCGGCGGAGGTGTCCGGCACGTCGCCCGGTTGCAGCGGCAGCAGGTTCTGCTCGGCTTGGCGGCCGAGGCAATCCTCCAGCACTTCGATGTAGCGCGACAGTT
>JBOHYW010000296.1:0-3755 GCA_050738155.1 Rhodanobacteraceae bacterium | reverse complement strand
ATCGCAGACCGAACCCGGAATCTGCTCTTGGCCTCTGTTGCCATCAAAGGCAGATTCCGGGTTCGATCACCGATACAGCCGGTGATCGCCCCGGAATGACGACAAATTTTCCCGTGTGCATGAGGTTTACTGAGATATAGCGCTAATCAGGTTCAAGGGGAGGGTTGGGTGGGAATGGGTTGATGATCGTTTCGAACGCGCGGATGCATCCAACAACCGCCGGACACCATCCTCATCCCGACCTCCCCCTTGAAGGGGGAACAGAAAAGCAGGCTGTAGCTTCTTCCGCGCTGGATCACCCAAGCGACGATCAGCCAACCACCTTCTCCCGCACCGGCAGCTTCCAATCCGGTCGGATGAAGTGGCAGGTGTAGCCGTCGGGGTAGTGTTCCAGGTAGTCCTGATGTTCCGGCTCGGCTTCCCAGAAGTCGCCGGCAGGCGAAACCTCGGTGGCGACCTTGCCGGGCCACAGCCCCGAGGCGTTCACGTCAGCGATGGTGTCCTCGGCGACGTGCCTTTGACCATCATTCAAATAGAAGATCGCCGAGCGGTAGCTGGCACCGATGTCGTTGCCCTGTCGATCGTGGGTGCTCGGGTCGTGTATCTGGAAAAAGAACTCCAGCAGCTTGCGGTAACCGATGACGGCGGGGTCGAAGGTAATCTCGATCGATTCGGCGTGGGAGCCGTGGTTGCGGTAGGTTGCGTTGGGCACGTCGCCGCCCGAGTAGCCGACGCGCGTGGAGACGACGCCCGGCTGTTTGCGGATCAGGTCCTGCATGCCCCAGAAGCAGCCGCCGGCGAGAATGGCGCGTTGGGTGGTCATGGTTTTTGCCTCCGAGTGGAGAGTGCCAAAGGATGGGTAGATGTTCCCCGCCTTCGGAACGAAGGGCGGAACGAACCGAACGCGCGCGTAGCGCGAGCGCGCAGCGGCGGGGGGATGCGCTTTTGCAGACCAAAAGCCATCCCGCTCGTTCCCCTTCCCTTGGAAGGGGAGGAAAATCACTTTTCGAACAGGCGACGGTACTCCGCGTAACCTTGCTTTTCCAGATCGGCCAGCGGAACGAAACGCAGCGACGCGGAGTTGATGCAGTAACGCAGGCCGCCGGTTTCGTGCGGGCCGTCGTCGAACACGTGGCCGAGGTGGCTGTCGCCATGCGTGGATCGCACTTCGTTGCGAACCATGCCGTGGCTGGCGTCGTGTTTTTCGACGACGTTGTCTGTTTCCACGGGCTTGCTGAAACTCGGCCAGCCACAATGGCTCTGGAATTTGTCGAGCGAGGTGAACAGCGGTTCGCCGGAAACGATGTCGACATACAAGCCCGGTTCGAGGTGATCGTTGAATTCGTTGTCGAATGGTCGCTCGGTCGCGGACTCCTGGGTCACGTGGTACTGCAACGGCGTGAGTTTGGCGAGTGCTTCGGGGGTTTTGCGATAGTCGGGCATGGATGCCTCCATTTGCGCAACCGGACCGATGCGCGATCACGAGAGGATGTCGGCGACATGGGGACGATGCGCCGTGTTGCAAGTAGGACGGGTTCGTGTTCGTCTGTGCGAGAACATGCGAGCCGGGGTTGGGCGAGTCCCGGATCGCCCCAACACAGGACATTTGCCGCGACGTGGCTATCACCCGAAGGATTTCCCATGACCTTGTTGCAACCGATCACTCTGGGCAGCTTAAACTTGCGCAACCGCATCGTGGTGTCGCCGATGTGTCAGTATTCGGCGCCGGACGGCGTTCCTACCGATTGGCACCTTGTACATCTTGGCAGCCGTGCCGTGGGTGGCGCGGGGCTGGTATTTACCGAAGCCGCGTCGATTTCGCCGGAAGGCCGCATCTCGCCGGACGATGCCGGAATCTGGAACGACGATCAGGCTGCCGCGTGGGCGCGCATCGTTGCATTCATCAAGCAACAAGGCGCGGCGGCCGGCATCCAGTTGGCGCATGCCGGACGCAAGGCCAGTACCGCTGCGCCTTGGCACGGCGGCAAGCCTTTGTCGGCGGAGCAGGGCGCCTGGACGCCGGTAGCGCCAAGTGCGATCGCGTTCGATGACGGTTATCAGGCGCCAATTGCATTGGACGCAGCCGGTATCGCCAAGATAAAAGATGATTTCCGCGCCGCGGCACAACGTTCCCGCAAAGCCGGCTTCGAGGTGGTCGAACTGCATGCCGCGCACGGCTATCTCTTGCACGAATTCCTGTCGCCGCTTTCCAACACGCGCAGCGACGAATACGGCGGTACGCTGGAAAATCGTGCACGCCTGTTGCGTGAAGTGATCGCGGCGGTGCGCGAAGCATGGCCGGCACCGATGCCGTTGTGGGTGCGCGTGTCCGCAACCGACTGGACGCCGGGTGGCTGGGACATCGACGAATGCGTGCAATTGGCACGCATGCTGAAAGACGACGGCGTCGACTTGATCGACTGTTCCTCGGGCGGCAATGTGCCGCATGCAAAAATTCCCGTGGCACCGGGGTACCAGGTGCCGTTCGCGGCGCGCATTCGCCGCGACGCCGGCATCGCCACCGGCGCGGTCGGGTTGATCACCGATGCGCAACAGGCTGACGCGATCCTTGCACGTGGCGACGCCGACACCGTGGTGATCGCGCGCGAATTGCTTCGCGACCCGTATTTTGCGCGGCGTGCCGCGCGCGAACTGGGCGCGGACATCAACGTCCCGGTGCAATATGCGCGTGCGTGGTGACGGGCACGCTGGCAATGATCCGAGCTTGAGGCGTCTGCCGTCCCCTCTTTGGTGTATTACGCTTGTCCGATGCATGCGCCCCATTTCCGTACGCCATGACTGCACCATCGCCGTCCCCGGCTATCGTGAATCTGTTGCAAAAGGCGCAGGGTGAACTGGCGCGTCGGCAGTTCGACGCGGCTTCGATCACGCTGGACTCGCTGTTGGCGCAGGCGCCGGACTGCGTGCCAGCCCTGGGCATGGCCGGCATGGCGGCGCAAATGCGGGGCCGGCACGCCCGTGCGGTAGAACTTTTCGGCAAGGCCATCGCCAACCAGCCCGGCGACCCGCGTTTGCAGGCTGGGCTCGGCATTTCGTTGTTCGAAGCGGGCGATGTGGACGGTGCGATCGCGGCACTGCGACAAGCCAGTGAACTCGCGCCGAACGTGGCTGCCGGCTGGTACAACCTCGGCAAGGCGCTGAAGCTGCAAGTGCGCACCGAGGAAGCGCTGGCAGCGCTGCAACGCGCGTTGCAGGTCGATCCAACACATGTTCCCGCGCGCCTCACCCTGGCCGATGCCTTGTCCAGCATCGGGCAGGTCGATCAAGCCGCCGTGGAATTGCGCCGCTTGCTGAAAGTGCATCCCGAGCAGGCGCATGCGTGGTTCGCGCTGGCCAATCTGAAGGTGGTACCGCTGTCGGATGAAGATGCGTCGCTGTTGCAGCGAGGCTTCGAGACGCAATCCACCGCGGCGGAAGACCGCGTGCTGCTCGGATTCACCTTGGCGCGTGCGCTGGAAGATCAAGGGGATGTTGCGGGTTCCTTTGCAATCCTGGAACAAGCCAACCGTCTGCAACGCGCGCGCGTGCAATGGGATGCCGCGCGACATCGCGCGCGCGTCGGCGCCATCGAGCAAGCATTTTCAGTGGCATTGCCGGCGCCAGTGGACCCGCAGTTGGGCGGCGAAGTCATCCTGATCGCGAGTATCCCGCGCTCGGGTTCCAACCTGGTCGAACAGATACTCGCCTCGCACCCTGAAGTGGAAGGTGCCAACGAAATCACGGATTTGCCAACC
>JBOHYW010000295.1:0-3775 GCA_050738155.1 Rhodanobacteraceae bacterium | reverse complement strand
ACCCAGCACCTCGGTGCGGAAATCCTCGCGTCGGTCCGACCAGCGGATGCCACCGCGGGCGACTGGCCCGAAGCGCAGGTGCACGCCTTCCACGCGCGGCGCGTAAACCCAGATTTCGCGGTACGGCACCGGTTTCGGCGCATCGGGTACCTGGTGCGAATCGAACTTGTAGGCGATGTATTCGGCGGGCAAGCCGTCGTGCTGCTGGTAGTAATTGGTGCGCAAGGTGGCGCGGATCAGGCCCATGAAACCGCGCAGGATGCGGTCGTCATCGAGACTGGAGACATTGGTCAGCAGCGCCTTGATCGCCGCGATGAAACCTTCCACCTGCTGCTCGCGCGGTTGTTCCAGAAGTGCTGCGACGTGCGTGACGAAATCCGGATTGGCGTCGACCACCGCCTGCGGCGTCAGCGTATGCAACTCGCGCTGCAGGGCCTCGCGCGCGGATTTGCGCGACGCGGCGTCACCGGATTCGCGCGCGGGATCGAACTTGGCCTCGAACAACTCGGCCAGCAAACCCGAAACCATCGGATAGCGGCCCAGCGTTTCTTCCATGTAGCTTTGCGAGAACGTGGTGCCGACCTGCTGCTGGTATTTGCAGTAGCCGCGCAGCATCGCGATCTGTCGCCAACCGAGGCCGGCGCGCAGCACCAGCGCATTGAAGCGGTCGCTCTCGGCGCGGCCGTGCCAGATGGCGTGGAAAGCATCCTCGAAACGGGCGTGGATGTCTTCCAGCTCGAACGTCATCGACGATGCCGGGCGAACCACGAAATCCTGCACGCAGGCCTTGGTACCGCCCAGCTCCAGCGTGTGCACCTGTTCGGTATCGACCTTGAGGCCGGCGCATTCCAGCAACGGCAGCGCGTCCGACAGCGGGATGTCCTGGCCGGCGCGGAAAACCTTGAAATGCAATTCGCCGGGCGTGCGATGCGATTCATGCAGCGCGAGGCGCATGTCTTCGCCGGCACCGGTCATCGCAGCGAGGATGCCGACGTCCTCGGCCGCGCGTTCGGGCGTCGTGTCCTCGATATACCCCGCCGTGAACGCACGGCCCCAGCGGTTGGCCAGTTGCGCACCGCGTTCCTCGCCCAGTCCGCGTACCAGCGCATCGCGCAATTCATCGTGCCAACTGCGCACGATCGGCGCGAGCCTGGCTTCGAGCGCGGCTTCGTCGACGTCGACTTGTTCGCCGGTGCGCGGGCGCACCACCACGTGCATGCGCGCCATCGGCGAGTCGCCGATCTGCACTGTCGCGTCGACACGATCGCCATGCAGTTGCTCGCGCAGCATTTCCTGCACGCGTTCGCCGACCGCGGCGTCGTAATGGTCGCGCGGAATGAACACCAGGCAGGAGAAGAACCGGCCGTATGCGTCGCGGCGCACGAACAGGCGCGCGCGACGGCGTTCGTTCAAGTCGAAAATGCCGGACGCCAGCTCGAACAATTCATCGGCGGACGCCTGCAACAGTTCGTCGCGCGGCAGGGTCTCCAGGATGGAGCGAAATGCCTTGCCCGAATGCGACTGCGGGCGCAAACCGGAACGCTGCTCGGCGGATTCGAATTTCTTGCGCACCAGCGGCACGTCCTGCGCGCGACGCATGTATGACGTGGACGTGTACAGTCCTAGGAAACGCTTCTCGCTGGTCGGCTTGCCGTGCGCGTCGAATGTCAGCACGCCGATGTAATCCATGTAACCCGGACGGTGCACGCGCGAACGCGCATTGGTCTTGGTCAGGATGATTGCATCCATCGAGCCCGACTGCGGCAACCGGCTGGCGGCCAGGCTTTTGACGGAACGCGGCGCGGTGGCGAGGTCGGGATTGCGCAGGATGCCAAGCCCGGAACCCTTGCGCGCCTTCAGCAACTCGTCGCCCTTTTCGGCCACCACGTCGTATTCGCGGTAGCCGAGGAAGGTGAAATGATTGTCGGCAGCCCAGCGCAGGAATGCCTGGCCCTCGGCCACCTCGCGCGCGTCGAGCGGTGTCTTGTCGTTGGGCAATGCATCGGCGACCGCCAGCATCTTGTCGTGCATGGCTTGCCAATCCGTGACCGCGGCGCGCACATCGTTCACGGCTGCCTCGACGGTACCTTGCAACTTTTGCAAGACCGCGTCATCGACGCGGTCGATTTCGGCGTGCATGACCGACTCGGCAACGCCGGTGTCGTTGCTGGCCGTGATCGTTTGCGCCACGCCGCGTGCGTCGCGGCGCACTTCCATTACGGGATGGACCAGTCGGTGCAGGCGCAAGCCGGCAGCGGCAATCGCCATCTCCAGCGAATCGACCAGGAACGGCATGTCGTCGGCAACGACTTCGATGACCGAATGCTGGCAGGTCCAGCCGTTGTGCTCGCGCTCGGGGTTGAAGGCCCGCACGCTGGCGCTGCCTTCGGGCCGGTTTCGAAACCAGCGAAACAGATCCACGCACAATGCTGCCCAGGTGTCGGCGCCGCGCTGCGCCAATTCCTCGGCACCCAATCCGGAACACTCGATGGTCGCGAAGGTTTCCGCCGCCTTGGCATCCGCGGAACCCGCGTGGTCTCGGACTTGCGCCGCGATCGCGGCAACCTCAGCACCCCCGGCGGGGGCACACAGTGCGTTCATGTCGTTTTTTTGGTGTGGGACAAGGAACGCATAGGATACCGCCACGCCCATGCGAGGTTCCAGCTTCGGGACGGTGGAATGCCGTGCATTCGACAGGTTTCACGTTCCGGTCAGGCCGTGTCGCGCATGCTCCCGTGTCGAACGCGTCACGCCCCCGGCCAAACATGACCGTTGGCATAGGGACGACTGCAACGGTTCCCACGATAATAGACCGCTGTCGTTCGACCCCTGTAGAGAACCCTCGATGACGAGATCGTTGCTGCGCGCCGTGCCGGTAGCGTTGCTGGCGCTGCTGCTGGCAGCCTGCGGCCACGCGCCGCCCCCCACTCCGCCGCCGCCTGAAGTCGGCGTGATCACGGCCCGCGCCACCAGCATTCCGGTGACCAGCAGCTATCCCGGACGCCTCGCCGCCACCCTGACCGCGCAAGTGCGGGCACGGGTGACCGGCATCGTGCTGAAGCGCGTCTACAAGGAAGGTTCGGACGTCAAGGCCGGCGACGTGTTGTTCAAGATCGATCCGGCACCGCTTGAGGCCACCCTGCGCGCCGCGCAAGGCCAATTGGCATTGGCCAAGGCCACCGCGCACAACGCCCAATTGAAAGCCCAACGCAGCAAGAAGCTGGGCGCCCAGGGCCTGCTCGCGACGCAGACCGTCGACGACGCCGTAGCCGCCGCCGCCGAGGCTGACGCCGCGGTCAAATCGGCCGAGGCCAATGTCAGGAACGCGCAAATCAACCTCGGCTACGCCACCGTTACGGCACCGATCTCGGGTCGCGCCGGACGCGCCAACGTCACCCAGGGCGCACTGGTTTCGCCCACCGACACCACACCGCTGACCACGGTGCAGGTGATCGATCCGATCTACGCCAACTTCAGCGAACCGATGGCGGAGGTCGAAAAGCTGCGGCGCGCCGAACAATCCGGGCAATTGAAACTGGTCGCCCCGGACAAGGCCGAGGTGCACATCATCCTGCCCGATGGCAACGTGTATCCGCACACCGGTTCGCTGGATTTCGCCGATCTCGCGGTTGATCCGGCCACCGGTGCGGTCGATCTGCGCGCGCTGCTTCCAAACCCCGATCACAGCCTGCTGCCGGGCATGTTCGTGAAGATCCGCTTGACGCTCGGCACCTTGCACAACGCCTTCGTGGTTCCGCAAAGCGCGATCCAGCGC
>JBOHYW010000294.1:0-3903 GCA_050738155.1 Rhodanobacteraceae bacterium | reverse complement strand
ACGGCGCGATCCAGATCGCGTCGACCCCGAGGCTGGCGACGTAGTCGAGCCGTGCGACGATGCCCGGCAGGTCGCCCACGCCGTCGCCGTTGGTATCGAGAAAGCTGCGCGGATAAATCTGGTAGATGACGGCGCCCCGCCACCAGACATCATCGATCATCGAAAATCCCCGTGCCATGACCGCGCCTCATTCAGTCGCGCGGCTGCGAACGGCGCACAGCTTACCGTCATGGCACGCTGACCCCGACCGGCCATGCATACGTATTCATGAATGCTGCGGGTGCAGCATGCCGCGCACGCAGGTGGCACGAGCCCGCGTGGCGTCATGCGACGCTGGACGGCGGCCATGACCAGCACTGCGCGGTGCACCGGCGGGGAATGCCCCGGTGGCGTTGTCGGCTGCGCGCGCGGAAAGGTCGTGGTCCGTGTGCTGCACTGCAAAACGAACGCGTCCGTTGCGGCATGAATACGTATGCATGGGGCGCTCGGCCGGGAACCCAAGTCCTACCATCGGCTCCGACTGCACCCCATGACGCGGGTCGGCGCCCGCGGTGGCAAACCGCCGTTCACGCGCACACACAACGATGGCTATTTTCTGGGGAACGAGAACATGCAACCGAAACGCAATGTGATGACGCTGGCGCTGATCTCCGCAGGCATCGGGCTTGCCGCCTGTACCAACATCGCTTTCGCGGCAAGCGGTGCTTCGGGCAGCGCCCAGCAGACCCCGCAGCAATCCGACCAAGCGCAGCCCGCGCAATCGACGCAAACCAAGGCCGAGGAGAACAAGAAGAAGAACAGCAAAAAAACATCGCGCAAGCCGAAGCAGGCAACGCAACTGCAGGCCGTCCAGGTCAACGGTTTCGTCAGCAGTATCGAGAATTCCACGGCGCTGAAGCGCAACGCCAACACGATCGTCGAGGCGGTGTCCGCGGAGCAGATCGGCGAGTTGCCCGGCGTCAGCATCGCCGACGCCTTGGGTCGGTTGCCTGGCCTCGCGGTGCAGACCGTGGACGGCCGCCCGCAGGTGCTGAGCATCCACGGCCTGGGCCCCGATTTCTCCACCGCGCTTGTGAACGGAGGCCAGCAGGTCAGCACTTCCAACAACCGCGACGTGCAGTTCGACCAGTACCCATCGAGCTGGTTCGACAATGTGATAGTGCATTTGAGCCCGGAAGCCGACCTGATCGGTCAAGGCCTGGCCGGCACCGTGGACATGCACACCATCCGCCCGCTGGACAAGCCCGGCCCCGTGGCGGCGATCAATGCGCGTTACATCTGGGACGGGATGTCGCAGCTGGCCCAGGGCCCGGAAGTCAGCAACAAGGGCTACAACATCAATGGCGTGTGGGTGGACCAGTTTGCCGACCACACCCTCGGCGTCACCTTGGGCGTGGATGCCGAACACAATCCGGCGCAGATCGAACACCAGGCTCCCTGGGGTTATCCGACCGACGCAGAGGGTGATTACGTCATCGGCGGTTCCAAGAACTACGCCGAGAGCGACATGATGAAGCGCAATGGGGTTCTGGCCACGGTGCAGTGGCGGCCCAACAGCTTCTACAACGGCGCTATCGATCTTACCTACGACAACTTCAAGGAAATCCAGCAGAACAAGGGAATGGAACTGCCGCTGGGATATGGCCCCGAAGGGGTGGCGGCCATGACGCCGGCCGTCGTGTCCAACGGCTTCGTCCAATCCGGCGCGTACGACAAGGTCAAGGCGGTGATCCGCAACGACTACAACAGCACCAGTGCCCGCGTTTACAACTTCAATTGGCAGAACCAGTTTCACTTCAACGAGAGCTGGTCGGCCGAACTGGATGCCAACTATTCGCGCGCTACGCGCCATGACGTGCAACTCGAGAGCTATTCCGGTACCGGCTACAACGTGGCCGGCGGCGCCTCGGACACCATCGGTTTCAACGAGCTCGGCAACGGACTGTTATACGTCTATCCCGGTCTCGACTACTCCAGCGGCACCGTGCTCACGGACCCGCAGGGCTGGGGCTCGGGCAGCAATCTGGTCCAGGCAGGCTTTATCAACGCTCCGCACACCGTCGATTACCTGGCCAACCTGCGCGCGAACGTGGAGCACGACTTCATAAGTGGTCCGTTCTCGAGTATGGATTTCGGCGTGGCGCGCAGCACCCGCAATAAGACCTACGACACCGTGCAGAATTTTCTGACTCTCGGTGGTGGCTTTCTCAGTGGCGGCACGGCCGTCGAGACGGCCCCGATCAGCGGTGCAAGCCCCTGCGATCCGCTGTCGTGGATGGGAATCGGCCAAGAGCTTTGCTACAACCCGTTCGACTTGATTGACAACAATACCTTGGTCGAAGTGCCGACGTTCCAGTCCTCGCTGCCGTTGCCGCCGAACTGGAAGGTGCACGAGAATGACACCACGCCCTATCTGCAATTCAATCTGGAAGCCCAACTGGGCGGCGTCGGCCTGCGAGGCAACTTCGGAATGCAGGTGGCGCATACCAACCAGACATCGACCGGTGAACGCGTGGTGCCGGGTAGTTCCTATGTCGGCCAGACCGAACTGGTTCCGGTGACCGGCGGCACCAGCTACACCCGCTGGCTGCCCAGTGCCAACTTGATTTTCGAGTTCACGAGCAACGATGACCTGCGCGTCAGCGCCGCCCGCACTATTGCCCGTGCCCGCATGGATCAGATGAATGCCAGCCTGGGAATCAGCGGCGACGTCACACATCTGACGTCCACCAACCCCAACCAGGCCTTCTTCAGCGCATCGGGCGGCAACGCCGAACTGCTGCCCACGAAGGCCGACAACTACAACGTCAGCTACGAGCACTATTTCTCGGGCGGCTCCGGTTATCAGTGTCATTCGGGCGAGGCCAAGACCTCGGCGTTGTGCCTTGGCGGCGGCGGCTACTTCGCGCTGTCGGCTTATTTCCTGAGCCTGAGCGACTACATCGACCCGAACGCGGCCTACCTGTATGACTTCAGCGCATTCATCCCTTCCTACCTGACGCCGGCGCAAGCGCAGCAGTTGGGCACGCCTCTCGGCATCGTCTCGGGACCGACCAACGATGGCCACGGCTATGTGAAGGGAATCCAGGCCACGCTGAACCTGCCGCTGAATCTGGTCACGCCGGTGCTCGACGGCTTCGGCATGATCCTCACAGCCGATCGCACCAAGAGCTCGCTGGTGTACGGAACCAATCCGACACCGATCACCGTGCCGGGTCTGTCGAAGTGGGTCGCAGACGCCACGGTGTACTACCAGCACAATGGCTTCGAGGCCCGTGTCAGCGACAGCTATCGTTCCAGCTTTCTGGGCGAGGTGTCGGGCATCAGCGCCTCGCGCATCGAGCAGGACCTCAATGGCGGCAGCACCTATGATGCGCAGGTGAGCTACACCTTCCACAGCGGCCGCTTCAAGGGTTTGACCCTGATCGCGGAGGGCTCGAATCTGTCCAACAAGATCTTCTCCACGTACCAGAACAACGATCCGCGTCAGGTGCTGATCTGGGAGGAGTACGGGCGACGTTTCGACGTCGGCATCTCGTACAAGTTCTTCTGAGGAATGGCGGCGGTACGGGCTTCGTTGACTTGCGGCATTGAAGCCGTCCCGTCGCCGTTTTCAGGGGCACCCCAGCCAGTGATTGAAGCGCGATGTTGAAGGTGTACGCTCGCGGCATGAACGAATCTGCGATCCGCCGCGTGGTGATCGTCGGCGGTGGCACCGCCGGCTGGCTGGCGGCCGCGCTGCTGGCGCGCGCGTTCGGGCCCGAGCGCGAAATCCGCCTGGTCGAATCGGCCGAAATCGGCACCGTCGGCGTGGGCGAGGCGACCATCCCGCAGATCCTGCACATCAATGCGTTCCTCGGCATCGACGAGAACGACATGCTGCGTTGCACCCACGGCACGTAC
>JBOHYW010000293.1:0-3904 GCA_050738155.1 Rhodanobacteraceae bacterium | reverse complement strand
ACCGCGCACGGCGAGCAAACCCGAAGAACCGAAAGCCTGACGCCCATGAGCCAGGACCTCAGCGAGGACTTCCAAAAGGCCGCCGAGGACGTCAAACGCCTGCCCGAGCGCCCCGACAACGATACCCTCCTGAAGCTGTACGCGCTCTACAAACAGGCGACCGAGGGCGACGCCAACGGCCCGAAGCCCGGCTTCTTCGATTTCGTCAACACCGCCAAGTACGAAGCCTGGTCGCGCCTGCGCGGCATGCAATCCGGCGAGGCGCAGCTGAAATACATCGAGCTGGTGCGGCAACTTGGGGCTTGAACCGGGAAACCCCCGGTGAGCATCACGCCCAAACACCGCCACGCGTGAGCGCGAACCGGACTGTTGTGTGACATCTGATCCGGCGTCGCCTCCGGCCAACTCCGGACCTTCCCCACTTTCGTCGCATCGCCAGACAGCTGCCGTTCGCTCGGCCGTGAATCCTTTTGCTCCTTGATCGCCTCTATGGGGTACCGGGACCCTCCCGGTCCCATCCACGGAGATGCAACATGAACAGTTCCCAACTTCTCAAGAGCAGCCTGGCCTTTGCGCTCACGCTTGGCATGGCTTCAGGCGCTTCGGTCGCCATGGCGGCGCAAACCCAGTCGACCATGCAGGTGCCCTCGCACAACATGCAGATGAAGATGACTCCGCAAATGGAGAAGATGCAAGAGCACAAGACCATGGCCTACATGGAGAAGAATCACTACGCGAAATGCTATGGCGTGAACGCCGCCTACAAGAACGACTGCAAGTCGCCGGGCCATTCCTGTGCTGGGCAGGATTCCAAGGCGCGCGATCCGCAGGCTTTCGTCGCCATGCCGGCCGGGCTGTGCACCAAGATCGCCGGCGGCAACTTGACCAAAGCGTGAGCGTGAACGCTGTGACGGACCTGGCCGCCACGGGTGCGGGTTCGATGCCGGTCGCGGCCGGCATCGGGCTGCGCGCCCCGCACGTTGCGCGGGTGCTCGCCGAGCGCCCGCGCATCGCGTGGCTCGAGACCCACAGTGAAAACCTGTTCGCGGCAGGCGGCCCGTTCCACAACGCGCTGGAAGGCCTGCGTGCCGACTACCCCTTGAGTCTGCATGGGGTGGGACTATCGCTCGGCTCGGCGGACGCGTTGGACCATGCGCATCTCGCACGCCTCAAGGAACTGGTGAACCGTTACCAGCCGGAACTGGTGTCCGAGCACCTGTGCTGGGGTGCGATCGGCGGGATGCACAGCAATGACCTGCTGCCGCTGCCATTCACCGAAGAAGCACTGCGGCTCGTGGTCGAGCGGATCGGCCAGGTTCAGGACGCGCTGGGCCGGCAAATCCTGGTCGAGAACGTCTCGACATACCTGCGCTTCGAGGGCGGCGATTACACCGAGTGGGAGTTCGTGGCCGAAGCCGTGCAGCGAAGCGGTTGCGGGCTCCTGTGCGACGTCAACAACATCTACGTCAACAGTGTCAACCACGGCTTCAACCCGAGCGTGTACTTGCAGGCCATGCCGCGCGCGGCGGTGCAGGAAATCCACCTGGCCGGCTTCACCCGCAAGGACAACCTGCCGGTGCCGCTCTTGATCGATTCGCACAGCCGGCGGGTGTCGCCAGAAGTGTGGGATCTGTACGCCGAGGCCATCGCGCGGTTCGGGCCGGTACCCACCCTGATCGAGTGGGATCAGGACATTCCCGAACTCGAAGTGCTGCTGGATGAAGCCGCCCATGCCCAGGGAGTGCTCGATGCACGCCGCGCCCTCGCTGCTTGAGTGCGAGCGCCGGTTCATGGCCGCGTTGTACGCGCCGGATGAACCCGGGCCCATCGAGGCGATTGCGGGCAACGGGCTGGAGCCGGCCGCACGCCTGGGTATCTACTGCCACAGTTGTGAGGGAACCCAGGTCAGTGCGCTGCGCACCACCTATCCCGCGGTGCTGGCACTGGTGGGTGAGGCGTTCTTCGACCAGTGCGCGCATGGCTACCGGCGCGCGTACGCCTCGCACTCGGGCAATCTGCAGGTCTTCGGCGGTCACTTCGCGGACTACCTTGCGACGGTGCCGGGCGCGCGCAGCTTGCCGTACTTGCCGGACGTCGCGCGGCTCGAATGGCTGCGCCAGCAGGCCGTTCTGGCGGCGGATGCCAAAGCGTTGCCGGCCGTGGAGTTCGAACACGCAGTGGCGGTGCCGGAAAGCGCCTTTGCGTTGCATCCGGGCGTGCAGCGTATCGCCAGCCCGCACCCGGTGCTGACGATCTTTCGCTACGCGAGGGAGCCGGACGACGAGGGCCTCCAGCTACCGGACGCCGGTGAAAGCGTGTTGCTGTGGCGCGAGGACGGCGAGGTTGCGATCGCGGCGTTGGATGCCGCGAGTTTCGCCTGCATCGACGCGCTTGCATGCGGTCAAACGGTTGCCCACGCCAACGCTGCCGCACGAGCCATCGACCCGGCTTTCGACTTGGCCACCTGCATGGGCAGTTTCGCCGAACGTGGCTTGCTCGTCGATCCGATTTCACACCATGGCTTGAAGGAATCCGAATCGTGCCGATGATCCAAGGTGTGGAGACTGGCTACCGCCGCGCCGCCGACTGGCTGCAGGAGTGGCTAGGGCCGTTGACGCTGCTGTTCATGCGCATCTGGGTGGCACTGGCGTTCTGGCAGGCCGGCCTGGTCAAGATCGCCGACCCCATGAGTACGCAATACCTGTTCGAGAGCATGTACCACGTGCCGCTGCTGCCAGCCGGCATCGCTGCGGTGCTTGCCACCTGGATCGAACTGATCGTGCCGTGGTTCATCGCGCTCGGCTTGTTGGGTCGGCCGTTCGCGTTGTTCCTGTGCATCTACAACATCATCGCGTTCGCATCGTTTCCGGGCCTGTGGCCGCACGGTTTCTGGACCGGTTTGTTCAGCACGTCCGGTTTCGCCGACCACAAGATCTGGGGCCTGATGCTGATGGCGGTCATCGCATGGGGGCCGGGCACGTTATCGCTGGATGCGTTGATCGGGTTCTCGTGGCGGCGATGGCGCCGATTCAAAGCCAACGTACCGTGACGTGATTCAACGGCATGCCGCCCGCGCGAACGCTAAGCTGATCCGGACTCGTAAACGACTGACCCATGCCCAACAACCCCACTCTGATCGAAGCCGCACGCCGAGGCGACCAAACAGCCCTGCTGCTTCTGCTCGAAGACAGCCAGCCGGACCTCCGGCGGATCGCGCACAAGGAATGCGCGTCCGACGCCGACGCCGACGACGCGGTACAGGAAAGCCTGTGGCTGGTGTACCAGCGGATTGGCGCGCTGCGCACGGTCAGTTCGTACTCGGCGTGGCTGTTCTCGATCGTGCGCCGCGAGTGCCGGCGTTTGATGCGGCGGATGCGCGGCCGGACCGAACTGCCTGCCGAAGATCACCGGATCTTCGCCTATTACACGACCCCGGGTTTGCGCATCGACCTGGCGGCGGCGATCCAGTCGTTGCCCGACCAATACCGCGAGGCGATCGTGCTGCGCGACTTCGAGGAGTACTCGATCACCGAGATGGCCAACGCCTTGCGCCTGTCCCGTGCTGCCGTGAAAAGCCGCATCCACCGCGGCCGCGAGATGATCCGGGAATACCTTGCGGACTGACCACGTGACGGCGATGCGAAAACCGTCACCCCGCCTGGTCGCACAACTCCTGCTCGTCGCGGTGATCATGGCGCTGCTGGTGATCGGGTGGCGCCACGGCTTGTCGCTCGCAACGCTGAAGGGCTCCCGACACACGTTGCTGGCGCTGAACGCCGCGCATCCGCTGTCCTTCGCGGCGGCATTCTTCGGTTTGTACGCCTTGGTGGCAGGCCTCTCGCTGCCGTTCGCCGAGGTCATGACCGTGGCCGCGGGCGCGCTGTTCGGGCTGTTCGAGGGCACG